>NZ_JBITGW010000002.1:0-296304 GCF_044457345.1 Nonomuraea sp. NPDC050547 | reverse complement strand
AGGAGCACCACGGGACACTGGGCACGGAGCACCACGGGACACTGGGCACGGAGCACCACGGGACACTGGGCACGGAGCACCACGGGACACTGGGCACGGAGCACCACGGGACACTGGGCATACACCCACAGCCGACCACGGCTCACCCACCCACACCCCCACGCGGACCACGGTCCGCACGGGCACCCACCTCACGCAGGATCCGCCCCGCATAGGAGCCCCTTGGCGCGGCTCGGCCTCGGTGGGTCGGCGCTCATGCCACCCCGGCTCCGCGAACCCCATGCCCGCACGGACACTCCCCCGCGTGGACACACCACACGCGGAGACTCCCTCGCCTGGAAACACCCCGCGTTGGCACCGGCCCGTGGGGTGTCTCCGCGCGGGGACACCCCCATGACCACCGGCGTGCGAGCCCCGGCCGGTGCGGACGCCAGCCGGGCGTGGGCCTGCGCGCGTCCCGTGTCCGCCCCCGCCGGGCCCCGTCCTTCTTGGGCCGCCCCGGGGCCGTCTCGTGAGTGTGGGCCGGCGGGCATCCTAGGGCTGGTGGGTGGTTTCTGGGGTGCGGCCTGACAGCTTGGCCACTACGTCGGCGATGCGGATGGCGCGGTGGAGTTCGGCTCTGTGGAAGGCGGGGCCCACGGAGCGGGCCACCACGATGTGGAGTTCGGCGACGGGTAGCACCATGAGGCGCAGGTCGGCGCCGGCTCGGGCGGCGGGGCGCAGGGGCGGGTCGGGCAGGTCGAAGGCGGAGGGGGCGGCCAGGCTGGCATGCCGTACCACCCCGTCGGCCAGCGCGAGCGCCCAGTCGGCCCCGCACAGGCCGGGCAGGGCGTCCACCAGCGTCGCGAGCCCGCGCGCTGGGTCGGCGGCCACCTGCGTGAGGACGTCGTAGTCGGGCGCGGAACCCGGGACCTCCTTGGTCGGCCAGCAGCCCTCCACGCGCACGCCGGGCGCGCCGGACAGGCGGTCGCTCACCTCGCCCGCGACGGCCGGCCAGTTGACGGTGAACTCGTCCAAGGCCCGGCCGGCCTCGCGTTCGAGGACGGTCACCTGAAGGATGTCGGCGCCGAGCGCGCCCAGTGCCCTGGCTACCTGGCCCAGTCCGCCGGGCCGGTCCGGCAGGGACACTCTGATCCGAAGCAGCATCGTCCGCCCCCTTTCGTGAGGGTCCACGGTGCCGTGTCGAGGTTTCCACCACGTTCCACGGAGATGTCACGCATGATGCGGCTATCTCGCATTATTGCTGGTCGAACATCTGGGTGTAGAGCCTTTCCAGGGCGACCACCACCGCGCCGCGCAGTACCGGATCGCCCTCGACGGTTCCGGGCACCACCCGCGTGGGCAGCGGAATCAGCGCCGCCAGCCGCTCCTCCACCCTGGCCGCCAGATCTTCTCCCCCTGCCCGGCCGATGGTCCCCGCGAGGATCAGGACACCGGGGTCGAGCACCGCGCAGACGGCCCGCGCCCCGAACACGATCCGATCGGCCAGCTCGTCCAGAAACGCGGGTGGCGCCTGCCTGACAACCTCACCAAGCTCCTCCGCCCCCAGCCGCCCCCCGGCCAGGCCACGTGCCTGTGGGGCGTCGGGTGAAGGGGTGCGGGGATTGCGGTCAAAAGCGCCGGGGACAGCGGCCGAGACGCCGGATGTGTGGTCAGACGCTCCGAGCGGGGCGGCCGCGCCGCCGGGAGTGTGGGGTGCGGAGGAGCGTTCCGGCGAGGCGGGCGTGGCCCCGGACGGCGTGGGAGTGCCGCCCGGGACCTCGGGCGACGTGGGCGCGCCGCCGGGCTGGGCGGGCCTTGCCCCGGTACCGCCGGGCTGAGCGGCCGTTGGCTCGGCGCCGCCGAGCGGGGCAGGCGTTGGCTCGGCGCCACCGGGCCTGGCGGCCGTTGCCCCGGCTCCGCCGGGCTGGGCGAGCGTTGGGCCGGCGCCACCGGGCTGGGCGAGCGTTGGGCCGGTGCCGCCGGGCGGATTGGGCGTGGCTTCGTGTGGGGTGGGAGGGACCTCGGCCGGGGTGGGGGTACCGGTCGCCGGGGTGGGGGTACTGGTGGGTGGGGTGGAGGTACCCGTGGGTGGGGTGGAGGTACCCGTGGGTGGGGTGAGGCCGTGGGAATGGGCCAGAGCCAGGAGGGCGGGGCCGGCTATCAGGTCGGGGAAGGTGGAGCCGGTCAGGCCCAGGGGGAGGTAGGAGATTTCGCCGGCGCCGCCCGATCGGCCCCGGTGCAGGCGGCCGTTCAGGATGACGGCCATGCCGACGCCGGTGCCCAGCGACAGCAGCGCGAAGGTGGTTTCGCCTTGGGCGGCGCCCAGCCGGTGTTCGGCCAGGCCCACCAGGTTGACCTCGTTCTCGACCAGGACGGGCAGGCCGCCCAGGCGGGCGCGCAGGCCGGGCAGGAGGTTGTCGTGCCAGGTGGGCAGCGCGCCGACGTAGGAGACGTCGCCGGTCTCGGGGTCGATGAGGCCGGGGGTGCCGACCACGACGCCGTCCAGGCGGCCGGGCTCCAGCTGGGCGTCCAGGAGGGCGTCGGTGATGGTGTCGAAGACGAGCTGGTCGGGTTCGGCGGCCGGGTCGAGGGGGCGGCGGGCGGAACCTACCTGGTTGCCTGTCAGGTCGTTGACCGAGGCCAGTACTTCGCCTGCCCGCACCTCCACGCCCGCCACGTGCGCCCGGTCGGCGACCACGCCGTACAGGACGGCGTTCGGGCCGCGGCGCCGGGCCGGGGACTCGCCGACCGGGGTGATGAGGTTGCCGGCCTCCAGGCGGTCCACCAGATCGCCGATGGTGGCCCGGGAGAGCCCGGTGCGCTGCTGCAGCTCCGCTCTGGACAGGCTGCCGTGCTCCAGCAGCAGGTCGAAGGCCGCCCGGTCGTTGATGAGGCGGGCGGTGTGGGGCGAGGCGGTGCGCGGCATGGGCCAAGATGTACCACACAGCCTTTCTTTCTGGATACCATCCTGTTAATTTGCTGGCATGAGCGATCGATACGCACTCCTCGTCCCTGCTCCCCGGCACGCCGCGGCCCGGCCCGGCTCGTTCACGCTCGACGCGGGCACGCTTCTGCACGCGGAACCCGAGGTCGCCCACCTGGTACGGCGCCTCCTGCACCCCCTGAACCTGCCCCTCGCGCCGGGCTCCGCACCCGAGGGCGTGCTCTCGGTCCGGGTCGAGGACGGCGGGCGGGCAGGAGACGGCGGGCAGGCCGAGGGCTACCGGCTGCGCGTCTCCGGCGACGGCATCGCGATCACGGCGACGGACCTGGCCGGGGTACGGCATGCCGTACAGGCGCTGAAGCAGCTGCTCACGGCGGACGCGTGGCGGGCGGCGGCGCTGCCCGGACGGTGGGAGGCGCCGTGCGGCGAGATCGAGGACGCACCCGCGGTCGGCTGGCGCGGCGGCATGCTCGACGTGTCACGACATTTCATGACCAAGGGGGCGGTGCTCAAGTACGTCGACCTCCTCGCCATGCACCGCATGAACCGCCTCCACCTCCACCTCACCGACGACCAGGGCTGGCGGGTCGAGAGCCGCCGGCACCCGGCGATCAACCGCAGGTCCACGCACCGGCCCGACACGCTCATCGGCCACCGGCGCCACTCCAACGACTACGACGGCACCCCGCACGGCGGCTACTACACCCTCGACGACCTCGCCGAGATCTCCGCGTACGCGGCGGAACGCGGGATCACCGTCGTGCCGGAACTGGACCTGCCCGGCCACGCGTCCGCTCTGCTGGCCGCCTTCCCCGAACTCGGCACCGGCAGCCGCGAGGTGCTCGGCGGCTGGGGCATCTCGGCCGGGGTGCTCAAGCCGATCCCCGCCGCCGTCACGCTGGTGTGCGAACTGCTGGACGAGGTGCTGGAGGCCGTCGACACCCCGTACGTGCACCTCGGCGGCGACGAGTGCCCGACCGAGGACTGGCCGCTCGACCCCGAGGTGTCCGCGCACATGGCCGCGCTCGGCATCACGCGGGCGCGCGAGATGCACGGCTGGTTCCTGCGCGAGATCGGCGAACACCTGGCCACGCGGGGCAAGCGCATGATCGTCTGGGACGAGGGCTTCCAGAGCGGCGGCGTGCGCGCGGACTCGATCGTCATGTGCTGGCGCGGCGACGCGATCGCCCGCCAGGCCGCCGCGGCCGGGTACGACGTGGTCCGCGCCCCCACCTACCCCACCTACTTCGACTACGACCAGTCCACGCTGCCCACGGAGCCGCTGTCCATCGGCGGCCCGATCACGCTGGAGGACGCGGCGACGTTCGAGGTCCTGCCCGGCACCTGGTCGGAGGAGGAGCGCGGGCGCGTGCTGGGCGGGCAGTTCCAGGTGTGGCGCGAGTACATCCCGGACGACCGCCACCTCGACTACATGACCTTCCCGAGGGCGTGCGCGATCGCGGAGGCCGTGTGGTCCGGCCGCCCCGCCGACTTCGCCGACCTGACGCGCCGCCTGAGCGAGGCGCACCTGGCCCGGCTGGAGGCCGCGGGCTGCGAGTACCGCCCGCTCGACGGCCCGCACCCGTGGCAGACCGGCGGCACCGGCCGCCGCACCCGCGAGACCAACGACCCGCACCGCACCCGCCAGAACTGGCTCGCCTGGCGCGCCCAGCTTCCCCCCACCGACGTGCACGTCTCCGCCGTCGACCGCATCTGAACCTTCTCCATACGTTACGGCCCGGCCACCCCGCCCCCACCCCCGCACGGGGCTGGGGGCACTCCAGGAAAACGGCAGGCAGGCCGCGCGGGGCGGGCCGCCGTTACGCCCGCCCCGTGGGCCGGCCAAGTGGCCAAGCAACCACACGCGGCCACAGGCACACGCAAAAGGCGGAACCAGCGGGCCGGGGCGGATGGGCAAAGCCCATGGGGTGGAACCGGTGGCAGGGCGGATGGGCGGAACCAGCGGGGCAGCGCCGATGCGCGGACCCAGTGGGCAGGACCGGCGGGCAGGGCCGGCGAGCGGGGCCAATGGGCAGAGCCGGGCGGGCAGAGCCGGGCGGGCAGGGCTGTGGGTCAGGGCTTCAGGGTGGTCAGGACCGCGTCCAGGCGGCGGTAGCCCTCGCCCACCCCACGCTCCATGGGCGACCGGAGCGCGACATCCCGGACCTCCCGCGACGAGTAAGTGATCGTCGTGGTCAACGTGGTCCGCCCAGCGTGCTCGTCCAGGATCTGTGTGGTCAGCGACTCCCCCGCCACCCACTGGTCGTCGTACGACTCGGTGAACACCAGCCGCGACTCAGCCACGATCTCCCGATAAATCCCGCCATGCGCCATCTCCGCCCCACCGGGCCCGGCCGACACGTACCGCCACGCGCCGCCCACCCGCAGGTCGATCTCGCACCGCACGATCTGCCACCCCTGCGCCCCCAGCCACCGCGGCACCAGTCCGGGATCGGTCAGCGCCGCCCACAGCAGGCTCCGCGGCGCGTCGAACGGCCGGATCATGATGATCTCGGTCTCGCCGAGCGCCTCGACGGTGAGCGTCACGGCCGCTCCTTCAGCTCGTCCAGCAACGCGTCCAGCCGCTCGTAGCTCTCCTGCCAGAAGTCCCGGTAGTTCGCCAGCCAGTCGGTGGCCTCCTTGAGCGGGCGGGCCTCCAACCGGCAGGGACGGCGCTGGGCGTCGCGCCCGCGCGAGATGAGCCCGGCCCGCTCCAGCACCTTCAGATGCTTGGAGATCGCGGGCTGGCTCATCGCGAACGGCTCCGCCAGCTCGCCGACGGTCGCCTCCCCCGCGCGCAACCTGGCCAGGATGGCCCGGCGGGTCGGATCGGCCAGCGCGGCGAACGTGGCGTCCAGATGTTCATAACTGTCCAGTTCCATAACTAGACGGTTTTATACGACGCACCCATGCCGGATGTCAAGAGGACCTGGCCACCTGCGGACCCGAGCCGGTCGAGCCGCGCACGATCAGCTCCGGCTGGAAGACCAGCTCGGAGTGCCGCGGCGGCGCGCCACCGAACGCCTCCATCAACGTCTGCACCGCCGCCGCCACCATCGCCCTGATCGGCTGCCGGACCGTCGTGAGCGGCGGATCGGTGAACGCGATCAGCGGCGAGTCGTCGTAGCCGACCACCGAGACGTCGCCCGGCACCGAAAGGCCGCGCTCGCGGCAGGCGCGGATCGCGCCGAGCGCCATGAGGTCGCTGGCGCACACGATGCCCGTGCAGCCCTGGTCGAGGAGCTGGGCGGCGGCGGCCTGCCCGCCCTCCACCGAGAACAGCGAATGGGCCACCAGGCCGGGACCGCCCACGGCCTCCCGGTAACCCTCCATCTTCCTGATGACCGGGACGAACCGGGCCGGCCCGGCCGCCAGGCCGATGCGCGCGTGCCCGAGGTCCACGAGATGCTGGACGGCCAGCTTCGCCGCCAGCCGGTCATCGGGGGAGATGAAGGGCGCCGGCACGTCGGCCGCGAAGCCGTTCAGCAGCACGATCGGCACGCCCTGGCCGATCAGCTGCACGTAGCGGTCGGAGCGCGCGGCGGTGTCGGCGTGCAGGCCGGACAGGAAGACGATGCCGCTCACCCCGCGCTCGACCAGCAGTTCGGTGAACTCGTCCTCGGCCGCGCCGCCGGGCGTCTGGGTGCACAGCAGCGGCGTGTAGCCGTGCTGGACCAGCGCGCGCTCGAAGGCCTGGGCGAACGCCGGGAAGATCGGGTTCTCCAGTTCTGGCGTCACCAGCCCGACCAGTCCGGCGCTGCGCCGGCGCAGGCGGGGCGAACGCTCGTACCCCAGCACGTCGAGCGCGGCGAGGACGGCCTGCCGGGTCGCGGGCGAGACGCCCGGCCGGCCGTTGAGCACCCTGCTCACCGTGGCCTCGCTCACCTCGGCCTGGGCGGCGATGTCGGCGAGCCTCACAGCTTCGTGGCGCCCGCGGTCAGCCCCGTCACCAGGTGGCGCTGGACCAGCAGGAAGACCGCCGCGGCCGGGATCGCGATGAGCGCGGCGGCCGCGGTCAGCAGCCCCCAGTCCGACCAGTGCTGCCCGACGAACTGCTGGAGGCCGACGCCGAGCGTGCGCCTCTCCTCCTGCGACATGAACACGGTCGCGTAGGCGACCTCGCCCCAGGCGGTCATGAAGCAGTAGAAAGCGGTGACGGCCAGGCCGGGGCGGGCCAAAGGCAGCACCACCCGCCAGAACGCGCCGAACGGGCTGAGCCCGTCGACCATCCCGGCCTGGTCGATCTCCTGCGGGATGGTGTCGAAGTAGCTCTTCATCATCCAGGCGCAGAACGGCACCGCCACCGTCATGTACGCGATGACCAGCCCGGGAAGCTGGTTGAGCAGCTTGAGCGAGGCCATCAGGTTGTACAGGGGCACGATGAGGATCGCCACCGGGAACATCTGGGTGATCAGCAGCAGCCACATGACGCCCCGGTAGCCGGGGAAGCGGAAGCGGCTGATCGCGTACCCGGTGGTCGCGGCCAGGAACACGCCGAGCAGCATGGTCAGCCCGGCGACGAGCACCGAGTTGAGCAGCCACGTCGGGAACGCGGTCTCCGACAGCACCCGGCCGTAATTGCCGAGCGAGGGGCTGTTGAACAGCTCCAGCTCGGTCGAGAGCCAGCCGTCGCGCGGCTTGAGCGAGGTCAGGATCAGCCACACGACCGGGAAGATCGAGATCAGCGAGGCGACGATCAGCGTCGCGTGCAAGGCGATCGACGCCAGCGGGCTTCTCTCGCCCCTCTTATTCTGCTTTTTCACCACACCTCCCCGGTCTTGCGCAGGGCCCGCCGGTAGCCGAAGGCCATGAGCACGAGCAGCAGCAGGATGATGACGCCCCAGGTGGCGGAGCCGGAGTAGTTCCTGACGCCGGTGAAGGCCTCGCGGAAGGCATAGGTCACCAGGATCTCCGTCTCGCTGCCCGGTCCGCCGCCGGTCACGAGGAAGATGACGGGGAACATGTTGAACGTCCAGATCGTGCCGAGCAGGATCACCGTGCTGGAGACGGCCCGCAGCGACGGCAGCGTGATGTTGGTGAACCGCTGCCACGGCGAGGCGCCGTCCACCTCGGCCGCCTCGTAGAGCTCCTTGGGGATCGACTGGAGCCCGCCGAGCATGGCGACCATCATGAACGGCACGCCGAGCCACACGTTGACCGCGATCACCGCGATCCTGGCGGTGAACGGGTCGTTCAGCCAGCCCACCGCGCCGAGCCCGGCCGCCTCCAGCATCGCGTTGATGACGCCGTAGTCGCTGTTGTAGAGGTAACGCCAGATGAACGCGGCCACGAACGCGGGGATCGCCCACGGCAGGATCAGCAGCACCCGGTAGACCGAGCGGAAACGCAGCTTGCGGTGCAGGAGTACGGCCAGCCCGAGCCCCAGCCCGTAGTGCAGGGCCACGCAGGCCACGGTCCAGGTGACCGTCCAGCCGAGCTTGGCCCAGAACAGCCCGCTGCCGAGGATGTCCAGGTAGTTGTCCAGCCCCACGAACTCGTAGCGGGACGGGATGACGTTGACCCCGATCGTCCGGCCGACGTTGGCCTCGGTGGCGTCGGTGAGCGACAGGTAGACTCCGCGGGCCAGCGGCCAGCCGATCAGCACCGCCATGACGATGAGCACGGGGGCCACCATCGCCCAGGCGTACCAGTGGCGCAGCCAGGCCCGGCGCGGGCCGCGGGCACGCCCCGCCGCCCGCCGCCCCCGCTCAGATGCGCGCGAGTCCGGCACGCGTCAGCTCCAGTCCTTGAAGATGCCGCGGTACTTCTCGTCGACCGTCTTCACCATCTGCTCGGGCGTCTCCTTGCCGCCGACCAGCGCCTGGTAGCCCTCGAGCAGCGGCTGGAACAGCTGGCCGCCCTCGGGGATCCACGGCCGCGGCAGGGCCGAGTCGAGCACCGGCTTGAACACGGTGACGTCCTTGTTCGCGGTGACCGCCGGGTCGGTGAAGGCCGAGGTACGCGGCGGCAGCAGGCCGAGCTTGCCGGACATCTTGGCCAGGCTCTCCTTGGAGGTCATGAACCTGACGAACTCATAGCTGGCCGGGATGTTCTTGGAACCGGCGTAGATCGCCAGGTTGTGGCCACCGGTCGGGGCACCGGCCTTGACGCCGCCCGCGGGGACCGGCGCGATGCCCAGGTTCGCCTTGTCCTTGAACTCCGCGCCCTGGTAGATCTCCGACAGCGCCCAAGGGCCGTTGTAGATCATCGCGGCCTTGCCGTCCTTGAAGGCGGTCATCGCGTTGACGTAGCTGTCCTGTACGGCGGGCTTCGCGGCGGCCCCCGAGGTCACGAGGTCGGAGATGGTCCGCATGGCCTTCACGTTGGCCGGGGAGTTGACCACGATCTTCTTGGCGGCCACGTCGAGGGTGTCGCCGCCTTCGCCGTACATGAAGGGGAGCAGGAAGTAGGCGTCGACGTTGAGCGCCAGGCCGGTGACGCCGGCCTTGGACTTGACGTCGAGGGCGAACTGCTTGAGCTCGGTGACGTTCTTGGGCGGCTCGGTGTGGCCGGCCTTCTCCAGGAGCTTCTTGTTGTAGAGCAGGGCGAGGGTGTCGGTGACCTGGGGCACCGCATACGTCTTGTCCTGATATTTCGTGCTACTGAGGGGTCCGGGGAGGAAGTCCGCCTCGTTGTCGATCGCCCGGGATCCGTCGAGCGGCTGCAGGTAGCCCAGCGAGGCGAACTGCGACGTCCAGGCCACCTCGGCGCGGATCACGTCGGGCGCGCCGGTGCCCGCCTGGGCCGCGGTCTGGAACTGGTTCTGCGCCTGGTCGAAGGGCACGTTGACGTACTTGACCTTGATGGCCGGGTACTTGCCCTCGAACTCCTTGATCAGCTCCTGGAAGACCGGCCCCTCGCTGTCGGGCCTGGTGGTGTCCCACCAGATGATCTCGCCGCTGATCTTCGACGGGTCGGCGGCCGACTGCGCCGGGGCAGGAGCCGCGCTCTCACCACCGCCACAGGCGGAAACCGCCAGCGCAAGGGCCGCCACGACCGCCGCAGCAGGGAAGGCTCGCCGCATGGTCCATCTCCTCAAGTACTCGAAACCGGGGTCAAGCAACCGGGACGTTACGCTCGCATGACCAATTTCGGAAGAACTTTCTGCAAGGTCTGCAAACTTGTTACATCTGAGGCCCTGATCTTCAGCATTTTTGCTGCAATCCCCTGCAAGGCATTGCAAGGCTCTCCGCAAACGCGTACGTTCCGGGCAACGTCCTCCATTTCTCCTGGAGTGCCCGTGAGCTCCCGCCCCGCCTTACGCACGCTCACCGCCCTCGCCCTGGCCGCCGCGCTGGTCGCCGTACCGGCGGGCAGAGGTATCGCGGGCAGAGGCACGGCGGCGCCGGGCGGCGGACCCGTGACGACGCCGCCGAGCGACCGGGCGCAACCGGGGGACGAGTCGCTGGCCAGGGACGCCGCGCGCAACGAGTTGTCACGCGAGCGCTTCTACTTCGCGATGACCGACCGTTTCGCCAACGGCGACCCGGCCAACGACCGCGGCGACCTCCGGGGGGACCGGCAGAGCACCGGGTTCGACCCGGCCGACAAGGGCTACTACCAGGGCGGCGACCTCAAGGGCCTGATCGCCGGGCTCGACTACATCCAGGGACTCGGGACAACCGCCCTCTGGATCACCCCCGCCTTCCAGAACCGCCCCGTCCAGCAGGACTCGGCCGGATATCACGGCTACTGGATCACCGACTTCACCCGCATCGACCCCCACCTGGGCACGAACGCGGAGATGAAGCAGCTGGTCAAGCTGGCACACCGGCGCGGCATGAAGGTGTTCTTCGACATCATCACCAATCACACCGCCGACGTCATCGACTACGCCGAGGGCTCGCGGGCCTACCGCTCGAAGGGCGCCTACCCCTACGTCGACACCGAGGGCAGGCCTTTCGACGACCGCGACCACGCGGGCCGCGAGACCTTCCCCGAGGTCGGCGCCGGGTCGTTCCCGTACACGCCCGTCGGCTCGCTCGCCGCCAAGACGCCGCGCTGGCTCAACGACCCGGCGATGTACCACAACCGCGGCGACTCCACCTTCACCGGCGAAAGCTCCGAGTACGGCGACTTCTCCGGCCTCGACGACCTGTGGACCGAGCGCCCCGAGGTCGTCCAGGGCATGATCGACATCTACCGCACGTGGGTGAAGGAGACCGGCGTCGACGGCTTCCGCATCGACACCGCCAAGCACGTGAACATGGAATTCTGGGAGCGCTTCTCCCCCGCGGTCAACCGGGGCCGGTTCTTCGTGTTCGGCGAGGTGTTCAGCTCCGACCCCGCCTTCACCAGCCGCTACTCCACCCGCGGCGGCATGGACGCCACCCTCGACTTCCCCTTCCAGGACGCCGCCCGCTCCTACGCGGGCGGCAAGGGCGGCGCCGCCAAGCTCTCCGCCCTGTACGCGGCCGACGACCACCACCTCGACGCCGACTCCAACGCCGCCTCCCTGCCGACCTTCCTCGGCAACCACGACATGGGCCGCATCGGGCACTTCCTCGCCCAGGACGCCCCGGCGGCCGAGCTCCTCCAGCGCGACAAGCTCGCCCACGAGCTCATGTACCTGACCCGCGGCCAGCCGGTCGTCTACTACGGCGACGAGCAGGGCTTCACCGGCGCGGGCGGCGACAAGGAGGCCCGCGCCTCACTGTTCGCCTCCCGCACCCCCGACTACCTCGACGACGACCTGATCGGCACCGACGCCACCCACGCCGGCGACAACCACGACCCGTCCCACCCGCTGTACCGCCACATCGCCGCCCTGGCCGGCCTCCGCGACCGCCACCCCGCCCTGGCCGACGGCGCCCAGGTGGAGCGGCTGTCCGAGGCGGGCCTCTACGCCTTCTCCCGCATCGACGCCCGGCAGCAGGTCGAGTACGTGGTCGCGATCAACAACGCCACGGCACCCGCGAGCGCGCGCGTCCCGACCTACTCCCCGTCCACCCCCTTCCACCAGCTGTACGGCCCCGCCCCAACCACCACAACCCCGGACACCAAGCCGCCCACGGGCCCGCCCGTCTCAGCGGCCCCAGGCACGGCCACCCCGGACGGGACCATCCCGCCGAGCGAGGGTGTGACCGCCCCGCCAAGCGAGGGCAGGAAGACGGCCCCGGGCACGACCGCCTCGCCGGGCGAAGTCACCGAGGCCGCCCCGGACGCGGGCGCCTCGCCGAGCAAGGGCACGAAGGCCGCCCCGGGTGCGGGCCCCTCGCCGAGCAAGGGCACGAAGGCCACTCCGGTCACCACGACGACCGAGCCCGCGGGTGCGCGACCGGCCGCCTCGACCACGGGAGCCACGCTGACCTCGGGGGCGGACGCCGCGCTCGACGTGAGCGTTCCCCCGATGTCCGCCGTCGTCTTCCGGGCGGGCGGCAAGCTCGCCACTCCGGCCCAGGGCCCCAGGATCTCGCTCACGCTGCCCGGCGAGGAGATCCGCGGCACCCCCGAGGACGAGCGGGTCGAGCTCAGGGCGACGGTCCCGGGCGGCGGGTTCGACCAGGTCACCTTCGTGGCCAAGGCGGGTGACGGGCCGTGGCGGGTGCTGGGGACCGATGACGCGCCGGGCACCGGCCGTACGTACCGGATATTTCATGACCTGAGGGGAATCGCGGCCGGAACCCCGATCCTCTACAAGGCGGTCGTCAAGGATTCCGCGGGACGGCACGCCTCGGCCACCGCCCAGGCCAGGAAGGGCCCCGGCCCGAAACCGGGCGAGCCCGTCACCCGCGACTGGCTGGTCGTGCACTACCAGCGCCAGGACTCCGACAGCTGGGGCCTGCACGTCTGGGGCGACGTCGAGCGGCCCACCGAGTGGGGCACGCCGGCGGCCTTCCAGGGCGAGGACGCGTTCGGCCGGTTCGCCTGGATCAAGCTCAAGCCCGGCGCCACCAGCGTCGGCCTCCTCCCCCACAAGGGCGACGAAAAGGACGGCGGCGACCGTGAGGTCAACCCGGCGCGCACCGGCGAGGTCTGGCTCGTGCCGGGCAAGGAGCCGGTGTACGCCTCCCGCCAGGCCGCCCAGGGCTACACCACGGTGCGCTACCGGCGTCCCGACGGCGCGTACACCGGCTGGGGCCTGCATCTGTGGGGCGAGGCGGTGGCCGAGCCGACCGACTGGGCCGGCCCGAAGCCGCCGGACGGCATCGACTCCTTCGGCGCGTTCTGGAAGGTGCCGCTCAAAGCCCCTGACCGGCCGGTGAACTTCATCGTGCACCGGGGCGACGAGAAGGATCCGGGCCCGGAACAGACGTTCACCGGCCCGGAGGCGTACGTGAACTCAGGCCAGGCGCGGGTCCACGCGACCCGCGCGGCGGCGGACGGCGTCGCGGTGCTGCACTACCACCGGCCCGACGGGAACTACGACGGCTGGGGCCTGCACGTGTGGGGCGGCGCGGCCACCCCTACGGAGTGGAACGCCCCGCTGCCTCCGTCCGGTCGCGACGCCTTCGGTGTGTACTGGAGGGTGCCGCTGGCCGACGGCGCGAAGGGACTGAGTTACGTCGTGCACAAGGGCGAGGAGAAGGACCAGCCGGCCGACCAGCGCCTGGACGGCGACGAGGCGTGGAAGCTGTCGGGCGCCGACGGGTACGTGCTGCCGCAAAGGGCGGGCGGCGCGGACGTGGACCTGAGGAAGCTGCGCGCCCACTGGATCGCCCGCGACACCGTCGTCTGGCAGGCCGGCGACGACACCGTCAAGGCGCTCGAGTCGACGACGGGCACGGTCAAGCGGCTCGTCCGGCTGCTGCCCGGCACGCTCACCGACGCGCAGAAGGCCAGGTGGCCGCACCTCAAGGCGCTGCCCGCCTTCAGGGTGGACCCGCGCGACGCCGCCCTGGTGCCCGAGGCGCTGCGCGGCCAGGTGGCGGCGGTGGAGCGCGACGCGGACGGCAGGCTGCTGACCGCGACCGGCGTCCAGTTGCCCGGCGTGCTCGACGACCTGTACGCCACCGACGAGCCGCTCGGCTACACCGGCGGCCGTCTCGCCCTGTGGGCCCCGACCGCCCAGCGGGTACGGCTGGCCCTGTACGACGGCGACTCGGCGGCGTACACGGAACACGCCATGCGGCGCGAGGCGAAGACCGGCGTGTGGTCCGTGCGCGTCCCCCGATCCTGGCACGGGCGCGACTACACCTACCTCGTCACCGTCCACTCCCCCGCGCACGGCGGCGTCGTCACCAACGAGGTCACCGACCCCTACGGCCTGGCGGTGGCCGCCGACGGCGTGCGCAGCAGGCTCGCCGACCTGGACGCGCAGCGCCCGCCCGGCTGGACGGATCTCGCCAAGCCCCCGCCCCAACCCGCCAAGACCATCTACGAGCTTCACGTACGCGACTTCTCGGCCGCCGACCCCACCGTCCCGCAGGACCTGCGCGGCGCCTACCGGGCGTTCACCGGCGACGGCGCGGGCATGCGGGCACTGCGCGACCTGGCCCGCGACGGTCTCACCCACGTGCATCTGCTGCCCGTCTTCGACCTGGCCACCGTGCCGGAACGCCGGGCCGACCGGAGCGAGCCGCCCTGCGACCTGGCCGCGCTGCCGCCAGACTCGCCGCTGCAACAGGAGTGCGTCGCCAAGACGGCGGCCAAGGACGGCTTCAACTGGGGCTACGACCCGCTGCACTACACCGTGCCCGAGGGCTCGTACGCCACCGACCCCGACGCCCGCACCCGCGAGTTCCGCTCGATGGTGGCCGGGCTCAACCGTTCGGGGCTGCGCGTGGTCATGGACGTCGTCTACAACCACACCCACTCCATGGACGTGCTGGACACGATCGTGCCCGGCTACTACCACCGGCTCCTGCCCGACGGCACCGTCGCCACCTCCACGTGCTGCCCGAACACCGCGCCCGAGCACGCCATGATGGGCCGGCTCGTGGTCGACTCGGTCGTCACCTGGGCCCGCGACTACAAGGTGGACGGCTTCCGCTTCGACCTCATGGGACACCACCCGAAGGCCAACATCCTGGCCGTGCGCCGGGCCCTGGACGCCCTGACACCTGCCGAAGACGGCGTGAACGGCAAGGACATCCTGCTGTACGGCGAGGGCTGGAACTTCGGCGAGGTGGCCGACGACGCCCGCTTCGAGCAGGCCACGCAGGCCAACCTGGCCGGGACCGGGATCGCCACCTTCAACGACCGGCTGCGTGACGGGGTGCGGGGCGGCGGGCCGTTCGACGCCGACCCGCGCGTGCAGGGTTTCGGCTCCGGTCTGGCCGGCGACCTCAACGGCGGCCCGGCGAACGGGGACGCGGCGGCGCGCCTGGCGCACTACCGGGACCTCATCATGCTCGGGCTGACCGGCAACCTGCGCGACTACGTGCTGCCCGACGGCCGTACCGGCGCGGATGTGCTCTACAACGGCCACAAAGCCGGATATGCCGCCCACCCCTCTGATGTCGTGACATATGTGGACGCGCATGACAACGAGACGCTTTACGATGCGCTCGCCTACAAGCTCCCGCCCGCCACGGACATGGCGGCGCGGGTGCGGATGCAGGCGCTCTCGCTGGCCACGGCGCTGCTGGGGCAGGGGACCGCGTTCGTGCACGCCGGCAGCGAGCGGCTGCGCTCGAAGTCGCTTGACCGCAACTCCTACGACTCCGGCGACTGGTTCAACCGCCTGCACTGGGACTGCGCGCGGGGCAACGGCTTCGGCGCCGGGCTGCCGCCGAAGGCGGACAACGAGGCCAGGTGGCCCTACGCGCGGCCACTGCTGGCCGATCCGGGACTGCGGCCGGACTGCGCGGCCATCTCCGCGGCGCGGGCGCGGTTCGGGGAGTTCCTGCGCATCCGGGGCTCCTCCCCGCTGTTCGCGCTGGGCGCGCGGGCGCACGAGCGGGTCTCCTTCCCGGCCGCGCCGCCCGGCGTGATCGCCATGCGCCTGGACGGCACCGGCCTGGACCCGCGCTGGACGGCGGTCACCGTCGTCTTCAACGCCACCCCCGAGACGCGCGGCGTGACCGTGCCGGAACTGAAGGGCACCGCGACCACGCTCCACCCGGAGCAGGCCGACCCGGTGGCCGGGCAGTCCCGCTTCGACGCCGCCACCGGCGCGCTCACCGTGCCGGGCCGGACGGCCGCGGTCTTCGTGAGCGCCCCCTAGAATCCGCCTGTGGACCACCGGCTCATTCAGGCGGCGCTGGAATGCATCGCCACCTACGGCTACCGCAAGACCTCCCTGAGCGACGTGGCCGCCAAAGCCGGGGTCTCGCGGGCCACCGTCTACCGCGCGTTCGGCTCCAAGGACCGGATGGGCGAACTCGTGGTACGCCACGAGGGCACCAGGTTCATCGAGCAGATCGAGGAGATCTTCGCCTCCGGCGAGCCGCCCCAGGAGCAGATCGCGCGCTCGGTGGAGTTCGCGCTGGAGTTCACCGGCAACCACGACGTGCTGCAGCGCATGCTCATGGAGGAGCCGGAGGAGCTGTTCACGATGCTCATCGAACGGCCGGGCCACACGGCGTTCATCACGTTCCTGACCGAGGGGATGGCGCCGTTCCTGGCGGCCGGCCCGAACGCCCACCTGCTGCGGGTCACGCCCGAGCAGGCCGTCGAGTTCACCACCCGGGTGATCCTCAGCCTGATCGCCCACCCGACCACCTCGCTCGGCGGCAGCGCGGAGATCGCCCGGTTCATATGGGCAGCGATTGGCCGCCCAGCGTGACCCGCATGAACCATTCCTCGGTCCGCGCCACGGCCGGATGGTCGCGGTGGGCGTCGAGCACCCAGCGCCACGTGGGGTCGGCCCGGGCCTGCTCGTCGTAGGCCCGCCGGACGACGTCGGGCGGGGCGCCGTCCTCCAGGAGCGCGTCCATGCGGGCCCCGAGCGCGGCGTACCACCGCCGCGCCAGATCGCTCAGCACGTCCTCGGGAACCGCCGGATCGCCGCTCGCCCCGGCCCTCGCCAGGGCGGCCTGGAGTTCCTCTCGCCGGGTCCGCATCGACCCTCCTCAACCGAGACGCTGAGACGAATGGATCTAGCTGTCTCATGTCTACTACACCCAGGAGGACGGCGGGCGGCGATCGCCCGTGAGCCCCGTCACACGCGGCGCCCTCAGCACGACTACGGGCGGCGGGACGAGCGGTGATCTCCCGTGAGGCCCGTCACACGCGGCGCCCCTACGGCAGCGACGGGCGGCGGGAGCGGTGGCGGGCGCGGCGGGTGAGCTGCGGGGCGTCGAGGATGAGGAGGTCGCCGCCGTCCCTGGTGATCCAGCCCCGGCGGGTGAAGTCGCCGAGGATCTGGTTCACACGCTCGCGCGAGGCCCGCACGTGGTGGGCGAGGTCGTCCTGGCTGAGGTCCAGCGTCAGGCGCAGCCCCACGCTGGTACGGCGGGCGAACCGGGCCCCCTGCTCCACCAGCACCCTGGCCACCCGGGTGGCCACGTCCACGCCCGCGGCGTCCTCGATGCGGTCGTTCATGCGCCGGATGCGCGCGGCGAGCAGGCACATGACCCGGCGGGCCGCCTCGGGATGCCGGTCGATCCAGTCCGACATCTCCTTGACCGGAGCGCGGTAGGCGGTCGTGTCCTGGACGGCGGTGGCCGTGGCCTGGCGCGGGGCCGCGTCGAACAGGCACAGCTCGCCCAGGAGTTCCCCCGGTCCGGCCATGGTCAGCAGGATCTCGCCGCCTTCCGGGCTCGGCCTGGTCGCCTTCACCTTGCCGCTCAGCAGGACCAGGACGCAGTCACCCGGCTCCCCCTCGGTGAACAGCCGGGCGCCGCGCGGGAAGGCGGCCCGCGCGGCCAGCGCGAGGAAGCCGGCCACCACCTCCTCCGCCAGCCCGTCCAGCAGCGGGATCCCGCCGGTCATGGCAGCAGTCCGAAGGTCTGGGCGAGGGCGTACTCGTCGGCCAGGAACCAGGCTTCCACCACCTTGCCCGCGGCCAGGCGCCAGATGCCGACCTCCAGCACCTCCACCGGCCGCCCCGTCGGCTCGTGGCCGAACAGCGGGCCGCCGTGGGTGGCGTGGATGGTCCACACCGCCCACACCCGGTCCCCCTTGGCGATCATCGCGTGAATCTCGTCGGCCCGGTCGGGCAGGCCCTCCGGCGCGTAGGCGGCGCCGGAGCGCGCGGCCAGGTGGGCCATGCCCCGCCGGTGGATCCGGGCGCCGGGCGCCATGTGGGCCTTCCGGCCCTCCACGGTGGCGTGGCGCAGGGCGCGCACGACCTCCAGGTTGCGCAGTTCCTCGTCGGTGTGCGCCTGCGCGGCGGGCTCTGCCAGCAACGGAGTGCTCCTCTCACGGGCTCCCCTGATTCCAGGCTCTCATGGGCTGGTCAGGAAATATCCGGACACGTCGATGGGCTTTTCGGCCAGCCCGTACGTGCGCATGGCGTCGGCGATGCGCTGCACCTGCGGACGCAGCGTGGCGACGTCCGCCGTCTCCAGGTACCTGTTGACGATGACCTTGTTCGCCACGGCCGCGTCGATCGTGGTGAACTTCGGCAGCGCCGCCTTCACCTCCGCCGGATGGGCGTTGGCGTAGGCGGTCGCCTTGAGCAGGGCCCGCCGGAACCCGGCCAGCGCCTTGCCGTTGGCCGCGGCGTACTTGTCCGAGACCAGGTAGCCGCCCACGGCGTACCCCTCCAGCTCCCCGGAGGAGGTGTCGTAGACGGACCTGGCCCCGAGCTGGTCGATCATGAGTGTCCTGAACGGGTCGCTCGTGCAGGTCGCGGCCACCTCTCCGGACTCCAGCACGTTCGCGTGCTCCGGCGGCGCCACCGGCGTGAACGCGATCGTGTCCGCGGGCAGCCCCCTCGCCTTGAGTTCCGAGCGCACGTTGAGGATGCAGACCGTGCTCGGCGACAGCACGGCCAGTTTCTGCCCCTTCAGGTCCGCCAGGCTCCGGGCGCGCGAGCCCTTGCCCACGAGCACCTGCTGCGACCCGGTGACCGCGGTGTCGGTCAGGGCGACGAGCTTGACGCCGAGGCCCTTGGAGTAGGCGCTCAGCCCGCTCACCACGTTGGACCAGGCCATGTCCACCTGACCGCCGACGACCGCCTCGACGGTGCTGCCCGAGCCGAGGTCCACGTCGGCTGTGACGGTCAGGCCCTCGGCGGCGAAGAAGCCCTTGTCCATGGCCAGGTGCAGCGGAACGTTGCTGACGTTGGCCGGATTGCTGATGGTGATCGCGACGGGGCCGCCCGGGGAGGCCGGTGCCGGCCCGCCCCCGCAGCCGGCGACGAGCAGGGCTGCCACGCAGATGACGATGGTGCGTTTCACGGGGCTCTCCTCAGGACGCGTCTTTGATGTGCTGGGCCACGACGCTGCGCTGGCGCACGAACGCCGGCAGCGACTTGGTGACGATCTGATCGCGTACGCGAGGCAGCTCGATGACGAGCTCGGCCAGCACGCTCCCCGGCGACCTGCGCAGGACGACGAGCCGGTCGGCCAGATAGACCGACTCGTCGATGTCGTGGGTGACGAACAGGATCGTCATCCCGAACTCCAGATGGACCCGGCGGGTCAGGTCCTCCAGGCCCGAGCGGGTCTGGGCGTCGACGGAGGCGAACGGCTCGTCCATCAGCAGCACCTTCGGCCGGTAGGCCAGCGCGCGGGCGATGGCCACGCGCTGCTGCATGCCGCCGGACAGCTGCCAGGGGTAGCGCTCGTGCCTGCCCTCCAGCCCGACCGCGGCCAGCGAGCGTTCCACCCGCTCCTGGCGCTCGGCCTTCGGCTGCCGCAGCGTCTCCAGCGGGAACGCGACGTTCTGTCCCACCGTCATCCACGGGAACAGCGAGCGCCCGTAGTCCTGGAAGACCACGGCCAAGCCATCCGGGACGCCGCGTACCTCCTCGCCGTGCACCCGCACCTCGCCGCGCGTGGCCGGGATCAGCCCCGCCACGCACTTGAGCAGCGTCGTCTTGCCGCATCCCGACGGTCCGACGATCGACAGCAGCTCGCCCTCCCGCACCTCGAAGGAGAGGTCGTGCAGCGCCGGGTTCCCCTCCCCGTAGGTCTTGGACAGGTTGCTCACCTGGAGTGCGGTCATGACGGGCGACTCCTTAGAACGCGCCGCTCGGCGGCGAGGAAGAGCACGTTGAGCAGGTATCCGAGCAGGCCGAGCAGGACGATCGCCGCCCACACGTCGAGGATCTCGAAGGTGCGCTGGGCGGTGATGAGGAAGTGGCCGAGCCCGTGGTCGGCCAGCAGCCACTCCGACAGCACCATGAGGATGAGCGAGAGCGACAACGTCACCCGCATGCCCGCGATGATCTTCGGCAGCGCGGCCGGGATCACCACTCGCAGGAGCTGGGTGCGGGACGGGATGTGGAAGGCACGGGCCGTCTCCAGGTACATGGGGTCCACCGACCGCACCCCCTGCAGGGTGTTGAGCAGCACCGGCCACACGCAGCCGAAGGTGATCAGCCCGATCCGCATGAGGTCGCCGGAGCCGAAGACCAGCAGGAACACCGGGACGATCGCCGGCTTGGGCAGCGAACGCAGGAAGCCGACCGGCGGATCGACGTATCCGGCGGCGGCCTTCCACCGCCCGGCGGCCAGCCCGACGACCACCCCGGCCGCCGCCCCGGCCAGCCAGCCGGTCAGCGCCCTGAGCACGCTGGGCCCGGCGTCCCGCCAGAACCGCTCGGTCAGCAGCGGCTCGCTGAACCACAGCTCGGCCACCCGCCCCGCGATCCGCCCCGGCGGCGGGAAGAACGGCGAGCCCGCGGCCAGCGCGGCCCACTGCCAGAGCAGCACGGCCAGCACCACCGGCCCGAGCCGGGCGAGCGCCCCCTGGGCCAGCCCGCGCGCTCTCCCGCCCGCCGGGGCGTGCGCGGCGCTCACGAGGGTCCCTTCCCGTCCCAGACCACCAGGCGGTTCGTCACCGCGACGGTGATCCCGTTCATCAGGTAGCCGAGCACTCCGGCGAGCGTCACCGCGGCGAAGACGGTGTCGGCGTGGAATCCGGCATAGCTGGCGCGCAGGATGAAGTAGCCGACCCCGTCGCGCGTGCCGACCGCGATCTCGGCGGCGATGCCCACGGTCAGCCCGGTGGCCAGCGCCAGCCGCAGCCCCGTGAGCATGAGCGGCAGCGCGCTCGGCAGCACGACCCGCCACCAGGTCCGCGGCACCGGCACCCGGAAGGCGCGGGCGGTCTCCATCGCGACCGGGTCGACGCCGCGCACGCCGTAGACGGTGTTGAACAACAGCGGCCACACGGCCACGAACGCCACGATCGTCACCTTCATCGACAGTCCCTGGCCCATGACCAGGACCAGCAGCGGGATGATCGCGATCCCCGGCACCGACCGCAACGAGTCGATGATCGGCGTCAGCCCCAGCGCGGCCGGCCGGTAGGAGCCGATGAGCACGCCGAGCGGCACCGCGATCGCCGTGGCCAGCGCCACGCCCCCGAGCACCGCCACGAGCGTGGCCCACACCTCGGCCAGGAACGCCGGATCCACCAGCAGCCGCAGCGCCTCGCCCAGGATCACCCCGGCGGGCGGCAGCAGCCGCGGATCGACCAGCTCCAGCCGGGCGAACACCTCGAAGGCGAGGGTCAGCAGCGCGGCGCCCGCCGTACCCCTGAGGAAGGCGGCGAGCGCGCCGCGAGGAGAGGTGCGGCGGCGCACGCCGGGGCGGCGCGGCTCGGCGCGCACGCCGGTGGTGGTGACGGGCGCGTTCACGGCGCCCCCGCCGGTCCCGCGGAGACCTTCCCGGTACGGCCGGCCGAGACGATCACCCCCGCCAGCAGTCCCGCGCCCACGAGCACCGCGCCCCAGGTGGCGCCGGCCAGCGAGAGCCCCAGCAGCGTGTCCACGGCCAGCGCGCCCGGCCCGGTGAAGGCGATGCAGCAGGTGGCGGCGAGCAGCACCAGCTCGTACTCGAAGCCGTTGCGGCGGCGCGAGAGCCCGTTCGGCAGATGCAGGATGACGATGTTGGCGAACGTGCCGGTCAGCATCAGCACCGCGAGCGGCGTCAGCGCCCCGGCGGCCAGCAGCAGCCCGCCGGCGGTCTCGGCCAGACCCGCCACCGCCGCCATCAGCAGCGGCGGCCGGTAGCCCATGCGGCCGAAGAACGCGGCGGCGCCCTTCAGCCCGTCGGCGCCCCACCAGCCGAACAGCTTCTCCGTGCCGTGGTAGGCCATGACCAGGCCGACCGCCAGGCGGAGGATCAGCAACCCGATGTCCATCACCGTGCTCCGTTCAGCTGAAGGCGGGAAGTACCTGGTCGAGGAACAGGCGCAGCGACCGGTCGGAGACCTCGGGCGGCATGAACCCGTAGTTGAACAGCAGCGCCATGTGCCGGACTCCGGCCGCCTCGTACTCCCTGATCTGCTCGGACACCGACCCGGGGTGGCCGATGAGCATGGCCTGGTCGAGGAACTCGTCGGGGTTTTGCGGCGAGACGCCGACGACGCTCTTGAGGTGGGCGGCGTCGCGCACGTCCTTGACCATGCCGAAGCTGCGCCGCTGGTGCTCGGCCATGAGCACGAGGCGCTCGCGGATCTCCCGTTCGGCCTGCTCGTCGGTGTCGGCCACGTAGACCTGCTTCTGGACCATGCTCCAGTCGAGCCTGTCCTGCACGGCTTCCTCGCCGAGGCCGCCGTCGCGCAGCGCCTGCTCGTAGACGCGCCAGCGGGCGTTCAGCGGCTGCGGTTTCTCCCGGGCGGTGAACAGGTACCAGCCCTTGCGGCCGGTCCATTCGGCGCCGGAATCGCTCTGGGTGGCGCGGGCGAAGGCGGGGGCGGCGCGGTGGTGGGCGGCGGGCATGATGCGGGTGTGCAGGATGCCGCGCTCGAAGGCGGTCTCCCACTCCAGGGGCGGATCGCCGGGTCGTTTGGCCAGGGCGGCTTCGAGGATCTCCAGGTTGCGCGTCATCTGGGCGTGGCGCTGGGAGGGGTCGCGGCCCATGCCGGCGTACTCCAGCGGGGAGCCGCCGGCGGCGAACCCCACGATCAGCTCGCCGCCGGTGAGGATGTCCAGCAGGTTGCAGCGCTGGGCCAGCCGCATGGGGTTGTGCAGCGGGGGCACCGCCACGGCCAGGGAGAACCGGGTGCCGCGGGGCGCCATCGCGGCCAGGTGGGCGGCGTACATGAAGTTGTCGCCATAGGTGTTGTAGCCGGAGAAATGGTGCTCGGTGAGGACGATGCCCTGGACGCCGGCCCGGGTGGCCTCGAGCGCCTGGCGGGTGAGGGTCTCGATGATGCCGACGTCCTCGTGCGGGCCGCGGGTCTGGGCGTTCAGGTAGATGGAGAAGCGCATCCGGGGTTCCTCCTTCATGGCCGCTGGGCCGGGAATCCGGCGTAGCGGCGGCGGTGGTAGAGCAGTGGGGCGGCCTCCCGCTCGCGGGCGCCCTCGACGACGAGGCCGATGACGATGAGGTGGTCTCCGCCGCCGACGGTCTCCAGCACCTCGCAGATCGCGTGGGCGACGGTGCCCTGGGTCAGCACCGGGACGCCGTGGCGCCCCGGCCGCCAGGCGACGCCGTCGAACTTGCCGTCCCCGCCGCCGGCGAAGCGCTCCGACAGCGAGGCCGCGCCGGCGTCGAGGACGTTCACGCAGAAGGCGCCGGAACCTTCGATCGCCGTCAGCGTGCGCGAGCCGCGGCCGATGCACACGAGCATCAGCGGCGGGTCGGCCGACAGCGCGCACACCGCCCCCGACGTCAGGCCCGCCGGGCGCCCGGGTCCTGCCAGGCTCGTCACCACCGTGACCCCGGTCGGCAGCGAGCCCGCCAGGGTCTTGAACAGCTGCGCGGGCACCGCCGCGGCGTCGTCGGTGAGGCTCATGCGGCCATCCTGCGTGACCTGCCGCGAGGCGGGCCAGCGGATGTGGAACATGCAACAACCGCTGGTCAGGCCAGGATCGCGAGCGGATTTTCCAGCAGCGACAGGAAGACGCGCAGCCACTCGGCGGCCACCACGCCGTCCACCGGCCGGTGGTCAACCGACAGCGTCACCGTCAGGACCGTGGCCGCCACGACCGCGCCGTCCTGGACCACCGGCGCCTGCCTGGCCGCGCCGACGGCCAGGATCGCGGCCTGTGGCGGGTTGACGATCGCGGCGAACTCCTCCGTGCCGTGCATGCCGAGGTTGGTGACCGTGAGCGTGCCGCCCTCCAGCTCGTCCTGGCGCAGGCGGCCGGTGCGGGCGCGCTCGCCGTACTCGCGCAGGGTGGTGGCCACGAGGGAGACGGGCGCGCGCTCGACGGCGCGCAGGACGGGCGTGAGCAGGCCGCCCGGGGTGGCGACGGCCACGGCGATGTCGACCTGGGCGTGGGCGCGGACGGCGGTGTCGGTCCAGGTGACGTTCATCGCCGGGACCTGGACGTGGGCGTGGGCGGCGGCCTTGACGATCAGGTCGTTGACCGAGACGCGCGGGCCGCCCCCCTGGTTGAGCTGGGCGCGCGTCGCCAGCAGGGCGTCGGCTCCGGCGGTGCCGCGCAGGTAGAAGTGCGGGGCGGTGCGTTTGCTCTCGGTGAGGCGGGCGGCGATGGCCCGGCGCATCGGCGTGTGCGGGATCTCGGTGTAGGCGGGGGTCTCGGTGCGGGCGGGCGTGTTGGTGGGGGCGCGCGTCTCGATGTCGGCGGGCGTGTTGGTGGGGGCGGGCGTTCGCGGGGCCTTCGCCGAGGCGGCCACGGCCGCCTCGACGTCCCTGCGGACGACGCGGCCGTTGGGCCCCGAGCCGGGGATGTCCTCCACCCGCAACCCCGCCTCCTTGGCCAGGCGCCGGGCCAGCGGGCTGGTGAAGACCCGCTCTCCGGTACGGCCCGCCTGACCGGAGCCGGGCGGACCCCCGGGCGGCGGCCCACCCGCGGCCGACCCGTCTGCCGGAAGGGCGCCGACCGGCGCGGGCGGGGCCTCCGCGGCGGGCGTGACGTTGGGAGCGTCCGCGACGTCCGGGACGGGCGTGCCGGGAGGCTCGCCGGGGGTGCCCAGCACCGCGATCGGCGCCCCCACCTCCACCGTGGCCCCCTCCTCCACCAGCGTGCGCAGCAGGACCCCCGCCTCCTCGGCCTCCACCTCCACCACCGCCTTGTCCGTCTCGACGGTGGCGATCACCTCCCCCTTCCCGAACGGGGCGCCGGCCGCGACCGCCCACCCCCGCAGGATCGCCTGGATCGCGCCCGCCGCCACCTCGGGCATGCGCAGGACTCTGGCCATGGCTTGTCAGCTCCTCGTCATCTCGGCCAGCGCCGCGGACACCTCGGCGGCCCCGGCGATGGCGGCGCGTTCGAGCACCTTGCTGATGCTGGGCGAGGCTTCTCCTCCGGTCACCCGCCGCACGGGCTGGTCGAGCCAGTCGAAGTAGCGCCGCTGGATCTCGTCGGCCAGCCAGCCGCCGTAGGAGGTGCCGAGCGCCCCCTGTTCGGCGATCAGCACCGCGCCGGTCTTGCGGACGCTGGCCCCGACGGTGTCCCAGTCGAGGCTGGCGCGGTCCAGCCAGCGCAGGTCGATCACCTCCGCGTCCGCCTCGCCGGCCACCTCCAGCACCAGGGGGGTCATCGCGAGGTAGGTGAGCACGGTGACGGCGGCGCCGGTACGGCGGACGGCGGCGCTGCCGACGGGCAGGCAGTAGTCGAGGTCGCCCACGGGCCCGTCGCCCACGGTGCCGTAGAGGTCCACGTGTTCCAGCACGAGGACGGGGTCCTGGCAGCGCAGGGCGCTGTTCATCAGGCCGACGTAGTCGTAGGGGGTGGAGGGGGCGGCGATGCGCCAGCCGGGGGCGGTGGCGAAGATCCCGGCCGGATCCATGGAGTGCTGCGAGCCGTACCCGGTGCCCATGGCGACCTTGCTGCGCAAGACGAGCGGCACCGGGCCTTCGCCGCCGAACATGTGCCTGGCCTTGCCGATCTGGTTGAAGAGCTGGTCGGCGGCGACCCACATGAAGTCGGCGTACATGAACTCGACCACGGGGCGGAAGCGGCCGTCCAGCGCGATGCCGCCGGCGAGGCCGGAGAAGGCGTTCTCGCTGATGGGCGTGCCGAGCACGCGGTCGGGGAACCGTTCCTTGAGCCCTCGGGTGGCGCCGTTGGTGCCGCCGCCGAGGCGGTGCACGTCCTCGCCGAGCACCACCACGCCGGGGCCGGTCTCCATGCGCCGGGCCATGACGGCGGCCACCGCGTCGATGAACTTCTGCTCGGCCAGCGTGCCCTCGAAGGTGAACCGGGCGTCGCCGAACTCGCTCAGGTCGCCCCTGACGCCCACGTCGGCGAACGACGGCCGCGGCCACTCGGCGGGCTTGATCCGCCGCACCACCTGCCCGGCTGCTCCAGGACGGCCGGCGCCCGGGTCCGGCTCCAGCAGCGTGTCCGCGATCCCGGCCATGAGCGCGGTGGCCGCGGCACGGGCCTTCTCCAGCTCCGCGGGGGTGAACAGGCCGCGGCGCTCCAGGTGCCGCGCCACCTGGTCGAGCGGGTCGCGGGCGCGCCACCGCCGTTCCTCCTCCTTGGTGCGGTAGCCGAACGCGCTGCCGGGGAAGGGGCCGTTCTGGTGGAAGTAGCGGTAGACGTCGGCCTCGATGAGAACCGGTCCGCGGCCGGATCGCAGCAGGGTCAGGGCCTCGCGCATGGTCTGGTGAACGGCCAGCGGGTCCATCCCGTCGACCTTGAAGCTGGCGATGCCGAAGCCGGGCCCGCGCGCCGACAGCCGCGGCTCGCCGGTGGCCTCCTCCACGCCGGTCGAGACGGCGTAGCGGTTGTTCTCGACGAAGAAGCACAGCGGCAGCTTCCACGCGGCGGCCAGGTTGAACGTCTCCAGCGTCGAGCCGATGTTGATCGCGCCGTCGCCGAAGTAGGTGACGGCGACGGCGTCGGTGCCCGCCTGCCGGTGCGCCCACGCCGAGCCGGCGGCCAGCGGCACCCCGCCGCCGACGATCGCGTTGGTGCCGATGGCTCCGGCTTCGGTCCACTGCAGGTGCATGGAGCCGCCCCTGCCGTGGCTGAAGCCGCGTTCCAGCCCGCAGATCTCCGCGAGGCCGCGCAGCAGGACGGCGCGCGCCCGCGGCGAGAGGTCCACGCGCGGGTCGAGGCCCTGGGGCTCCACGTGGCACAGCGCCTTGGCCAGGAACTGGTGGTGTCCCCGGTGGGAGCCGTTCACCGTGTCGCCGGGGGCCAGGGCGAGGACCGAGCCGACCGCCCCGCCCTCCTGCCCGATGCTGGCGTGGGCGGGGCCGTGGACGAGGCCGGCCTTGGCCAGTTCCAGCACCTGCTCCTCGAAGGCGCGGATGAGGACGAGCTGGCCGTACATGGCGGTCAGCAGGGACGGGTCCGCGGCGTCCCAGTCGGCCTCCGTGGCGACGACCTCGACCCAGGGGACGACGGGTTCTAGCCTGTGGTGTTCGCTCATGTTAGTCTCCGCAATCGATTGCGCCCCGCGACGGAAAGGGTCACGATGCTCCCCGGACTGGCAAGGCTCGACCACATCGGCTTCACCGTGCCCGACATCGACGAGGCCAGGGCGTTCCTGGTGGACGTGCTCGGCTGCGAGTTCATGTACAAGCTCGGCCCCTACGAGCACGCCGACGACTGGATGGCCGAGCACCTGAACGTGCACCCCCGCGCGGTCATGCGGGAGCTGCACTTCTTCCGCTGCGGCGGCCAGGCCGTCTTCGAGGTCTTCCAGTACGAGGCCCCCGACCAGAGCAAGACCCAGCCCCGCAACAGCGACATCGGCGGCCACCACATCGCCCTGTACGTCGACGACCTCGACGCCGCCGTCGCCTACCTCAAGGACCGCGGCCTGACCGTGCACAGCGGCCCGACCGCCAGCAGGGGTCCCAGCGAGGGCCAGCGCTGGATCTACTTCCTGTCGCCGTGGGGCATGCAGTTCGAGCTCGTCTCCTACCCGGACGGCAAGGCGTTCGACCGGGGCGTCACCAGCTGACCGCCACATACTGGGTCTCCAGGTAGTCCAGCAGTCCCTCGTGGCCGCCCTCCCGGCCGACGCCGCTCTGCTTCATCCCCCCGAACGGCGCGGCCGGGTCGCTGACCAGCCCCCGGTTGAGGCCGATCATCCCGGCCTCGATCCGCTCGCCGATCCGCAGCCCGCGGGCCAGGTCGCCGGTGTAGACGTAGGCGACCAGCCCGTACTCGGTGTCGTTGGCCAGCCGCAGCGCCTCCTCCTCGCCGGAGAAGGCCACGATCGGCGCGACCGGGCCGAAGATCTCCTCGCGCAGGATCGGCGCGTCCGGGCGTACGCCGGTCAGCACGGTCGGCTCGTAGAAGAAGCCGGGACGGTCCGGGCGACCGCCGCCCGCGAGGGCCTTCGCGCCGCCTTCCAGCGCCTGCCGGACCAGGCCGTCCACCTTGTCCACGGCTTCCTGGTTGACCAGCGGGCCGACCTCGGAGCCGGGGTCCGTGCCGGGGCCGAGGCGCAGCGCCGACATCCGGGCGGCCAGGCGGCGGGCGAACTCCTCGGCGACCGGCTCCTCGACGTAGAAGCGGTTGGCGGCCGTGCACGCCTCGCCGGCGTTGCGCATCTTGGCGATCATCGCGCCCTCGACCGCGGCGTCCAGGTCGGCGTCGGCGAAGACGAGGAAGGGGGCGTTGCCCCCGAGCTCCATCGAGCTGTTGATCACCTGGCCGCCCGCCTCGCGCAGCAGCAGGCGGCCGACCTCGGTGGAGCCGGTGAAGGAGAGCTTGCGGACGCGCGGGTCGCGCAGCATGGTCGCGACGACCTCGCCGGAGCGGCGGGCGGGCAGCACGTTGACGACTCCCGGCGGCACGCCGGCCTCCTCAAGCAGCCTGGCCAGGGCCAGCGCGGTGAGCGGCGTGTCGCTGGCGGGCTTGAGCACGACCGTGCAGCCGGCCGCGAGCGCCGGGCCGATCTTGCGGGTGGCCATGGCGGCGGGGAAGTTCCACGGGGTGACCAGGACGCAGACGCCGACCGGGCGGCGCAGCACCAGGATGCGGTTGCCTCCCGACGGCGCGGTCAGCACCGAGCCGCCGGCGCGCACGGCCTCCTCGGCGTACCAGCGGAAGAACTCGGCGGCGTAGGCCACCTCGGCGAGGGCGTCGGGCAGGGCCTTGCCGTTCTCACGGGAGATCAGCGTGGCCAGGTCATCGGCCTGCTCGCTCATGAGCTCGAACGCCTGGCGCAGGACCTCGGAGCGGTAGCGCGGCGTCGTGGCCGACCAGGACTCGGCCGCGTCGGCGGCGGCGGAGACGGCGGTGAGCGCGTCGGCCGGCGTGGCGTCGGCCACCGACGCGATCACCTCGCCCGTGGCGGGATCGGTGACATCGAACCGGCCGCCGTCGGCGGCGGGCGTTGATCGACCCCCGATGTGAAGCATGGGAACCTCCCGGTTCAGTACGGGTTGGCGATGACGAGGTCCTGCGCGGGAAAGAGCGTGAGCAGGCGGGCGCCGTCCTCGGTGACGACGACCTCCTCCTCGATGCGGGCGGCGGAGAACCCGTCGCTCGCCGGGCAGTACGTCTCCAGCGCGAAGACCATGCCGGGACGCAGTTCGACCGGCTCGCGCATGCTGTTGAGCCGCGAGATGATCGGCCGCTCGTGCAGGCCCAGGCCCAGGCCGTGGCCGAACTGCAGGCCGAAGGCGGCCATCTCGTTCTCGAAGCCGAACTCCTGCGCCCTGGGCCAGAGCGCGGCGATCTGGTCGGTGCCCGCTCCGGGCTTGACCGCGGCGATGGCGGCGTCCATCCATTCGCGGGCCCTGGCGTAGGCCGCGCGCTGGGCGGCGGTGGCGCTGCCGACGCCGAAGGTGCGGTAGTAGCAGGTCCGGTAGCCGTTGAAGGAGTGGATGATGTCGAAGAAGGCCTGGTCGCCGGGGCGGATGAGGCGGTCGGAGAAGTTGTGCGGGTGCGGGTTGCAGCGTTCGCCGCTGACCGCGTTGACCGCTTCGACCTGGTCGGAGCCCATCTCGTAGAGGCGCTTGGCGACCAGGGCGACGATGTCGTTCTCGCGTATGCCGGGCCTGAGCGCCTGGACCACGTCGTGGTAGACGCCGTCCACCATGGCGGCGGCCTGGTTGAGCAGCGTGATCTCGTCGGCGGACTTGATCTCGCGGGCGTTCAGCATGTGCTGCTGGGCGTCACGTACCCGAAGCCCCTGACGCTCCATCTCGAACAGGAACGGCGGCTCCACGAGGTCCACGCCGACCGGGGCGGACGGGTCGTCCAGCAGGTCCTTGAGCTGGGTGACCGCCTCCCTCATCAGGCCGGCGCTCGGCGCGATCGCGCCGCGCAGGCCCAGCATGCCGGCGTGGCAGTCGGCCGGGTCCAGCCACGGGCTGAACAGGCGGTGGTGGCGGGCGGCCGAGCCGAAGTCCCAGAGCATCGGCGGCTTGTCCCTGGTCAGCAGCGCGTATCGGGTCATCTTGTCCCCGAGCGCGCCGCCGATCCAGGTCTGCGTGACGTAGCGGATGTTGTAGAAGTCGAACAGCAGGAACGCGCCGCACTCGCCGGCCTCCAGGGCCGCGCGGGCCCGTTCCAGCCGGTAGGCGCGTAAGCGGCCGAAGTCGACGCGCTGCTCGAAGTCGACCGCCATGTGTCCGGGCGCGGGCAGCGGCCGCGCGTCCTCAGGCACGGCCCAGCCCGTCGTCGACGGGCACGTTCTCCGGCTTCAGCTCCAGGCCCGAGGCGGCGGCCTGCAGGTCGAGCAGGATCGCGAAGTCCTCCTCCACCCGGCCGGTGCTGACGCCGGCCTGGACGAGCTGGGCGGTCAGCGCGGCCAGCGGCATGGGCACGCCGAGCTCGCGGGCGCAGGCCAGGCCCAGGTCGAAGTCCTTGCGCAGCAGGACGGGGGTGAAGGTGGGGGTGTAGTCGAGGTTGACGAAGGCCGGTGACTTGTAGCGGGTGAACACCGAGCCCATGACGCTGTTGTTGAGGAACTCCAGGAAGGCGTGGCGGGACACGCCGCCCTTCTCGGCCAGCACGGTGATCTCCGCCAGGCACTGGGTGACCACGCCGAGCATGAGGTTGTGCGCGATCTTCACCAGCCGGGCGCTCTCGCCCTCTCCGGCATAGGTGACCGCCCTGCCCAGACGGACCAGCAGCGGCTCCGCCCGGTCGTAGTCCTCGCGCGGCCCGGAGACCACCAGGCTCAGCCCGCCCGCGGCGGCCACCTTCGCGTTGCCGCTCACCGGCGCCGCCAGGAAGGCCGCGCCGCGCTCGGAGCAGGCCAGCCTGGCCTGCGCTGAGGCCTGCGCGGAGACGGTCGAGCAGTCCACGACCAGGCCGGGCGCCCGCTCGCCGCCGAGCAGCTCGCCCAGCACCTCGGCGAGATCCTCCGAGGTGGACAGCATGGTGAACACCACCTCGCGATCGCGCAGCTGAGCGATCGAGGAGGCCAGCGTGGCGCCGAGCTCCGTGAGCGGCTCGGCCTTGGCGCGGGTGCGGTTCCAGACGGCCAGGTCCGTACCGGGCCCGGCCAGGCGTGCGGCCATGGCGTATCCCATGCGGCCGGTGCCGATCCAGCCGACTCTCATCGTGCCTCCTCGTCGTTACGCAATCGATTGCGTTGCCAGCAGCATGGGAGTATATTCCCCAACATGTCAAGAGCAAAGCAATCGACTTCGCTGACATTAGGCGCCTTCAGCCCCTCGGTGCCGTTGCGGGTGTGCCGCCGCCTCGGGCTGCTGGACGCGTACGGGCTGACGGTGGCCGAGGAGCCGGTCGCCTCCTCGCCCGCGCAGTTCCGCGCGCTGCTGGACGGCCGGGTGGACGCGGTGCTGACCAGCCCGGACAACGTGCTCGCCTACCGCTTCACGGCCGGCAACCCGCTCGGCGAGACGGCCGACGTGCGCATCGTCTCGGCGGTCGACCGCGGCCTCGGCCTCGGCCTGTACGCCCATCCGGCCCTCCACCTGCCCACGCCGTCCAGGCCGGTGACCGCCGGAGTCGACGTGCCCGGCTCGGGGTTCGCCTTCGGGCTCTACACGCTGATGGAGCACGTGGGCCTGCGCGAGTACCGGGTCGAGGCCATGGGCTCCACTCCCCGCCGCCTGGAGGCGCTGCTGGCCGGGCGGTGCGAGGTCACGATGCTCAACGCGGGCAACGAGCTGATCGCCGAGGACCGGGGCATGGTACGGCTGGCCGGGCTGGCCGAGGTCTGCGGGCCGTACCTGGGAACCGTGCTCGCCGCCAAGGGCCCGGACCTCGTGGCGGCGCGGGCGCTGGCCGGAGCGCTGCGCGAGGCCTGCGACCGCATCCTGGCCGGGACGGCGGACGCGCTCGTGCTCGAAGAGGCCGGGGCGGCGCTCGGCCTGACCGATCCGCCGGCCCGCCGCTACCTCCGGCGCCTCAAGGACCCGCTCGAAGGGCTGATCCCCGGCGGCGCCGTCGACCAGGGCGCGCTGCGCACCGTACTCGGCCTGCGGCTGCGCCATCTCCCCGACGAGGGGCTGGAGGGCGCCCTCGACCCCGCTCGTGGTCTGATCGAGGTATGACCCCCGCCCCCCGACTGCTCCTGGCCGTCCCGTTCGTCAGCACGCTCGACCGCTTCGCCATGCCGCCCATGATGGTCTCGATGGCCGCCCAGCTCGGGCTGCCGTTGTCGCAGGTCGTGCACGCGATCGGCGCCTATGTCCTGGCGTACGGGATCATGCAGCCGGTCTGGGGGATGGTCTCCGACCGGACGGGACTGGTCAGGACCATGCGGGTGGCGCTCGCGCTGGGCGCGGTGAGCACGATCGCCTCGGCGTTCACCGACTCGGCGCTCGCGCTGGCCCTGACGCGCGGCCTGGCCGGGGCCTGCTTCGCCGCGGCGATCCCCGGCAGCCTGGTCTACCTGGGCGACACCGTCCCGGCCCAGCGCCGCCAGCGGGAGATCACGAACCTGATGGCGGGCGTGGCCGTGGGCACCGCGGTGGCCTCGACGGCCGCGGGCGCGCTGGTCCAGTACGCCACCTGGCGGGTCGCCTTCGCCGCGACCGGCCTGGCCGCGCTGGCCCTGGCGTGGGCGCTCGGCCGCCTGCCCGCTCCCCCGCGCTCGCGCGCCCACCTCGGCCTTCTCTCCCCGCTGGCCGCCGTCTCGCGCTCGCGGCCCGCGCTGCTCGTGCTCGCGCTCGCGTTCGTCGAGGGCGGCGTGCTCATCGGCGTGCTGACGCTGCTGCCCGCCGCGGTCGAGGCGGCGGGCGTGAACGCGGCCGTCGCGGGCGCCGTCACCGCCGCCTACGGCATCGCCGTCCTGGCGTTCTCGCAGCTCGTCGGCTTTCTCTCGCGCCGCGTGCACGCCTGGCGGCTCATCGCGTACGGCGCCGCCGCCGCGGTGGCCGCCTGCGCGCTGGTGGCGTTGTCCAGGTCGCCCGCCGCCGCGCTCGCCGGAGCGACGCTGCTCGGCGCGGCGTGGGCCGCCATGCACTCCTCGCTGCAGACCTGGGCCACCGAGGTGCTGCCCGCGGCCAGGGCGACGGTGGTGTCGGCGTTCGCCGGGTCCCTTTTCCTCGGCAGCGCGGTGGCCGCCGTCGTGGTCGCCGGTCTGGCCGAGCAGCACCGGTATGCTCAGATCTTCGGCTGGGCAGCGGCGCTGGCCGCTCCGCTCGGCCTCTTCGGGGCCCTGGGACGCAAACGATGGATCCGACCAGAAGGAGAGCCCGGCCGATGAAAGCCAACCGGCCATCCGCTCCGACTCTGCGCGACATCGCCGAGGCCGTGGGCGTCCACACCACCACCGTCTCGCGGGCGCTGAACCCCCGGACGCAGAACCAGGTCGGCGCCGACACCGTGCGCCGGGTGCGCAAGGCCGCCAAGGACCTCGGCTACCAGCCCAACCCGATCGCGCTCAGCCTGCGCACCTCCCGCTCGCGCACGGTCGGCCTGGTCATCCCCGACATCACCAACCCGCTGTTCCCGCCGATCGTGCGCGGCATCGAGAGCGCGCTGGAGGCCGGCGGCTACAGCGGGTGGATCGTCAACACCGACAACGACCCGCAGCGCGAGCGCAAGCTCATCGAGTCGCTGCGCTCGCGGCAGGTCGAGGGATTGATCGTGGCGACCGCGCGGCTGGAGCACCCGCTGCTGTCCGAGCTGCACGCGGCCGGTGTGCCGCTCGTGCTGGTCAACCGGCGGGTCGAGGGCATCGACGTGCCGTGCGTGACGGCCGACGACGCGGCCGGGGTGAGCGCCGCCGTCGCCCATCTGGCCGGGCTCGGGCACACGCGCATCGCCCACCTCGCCGGGCCGCAGACCACCTCGACGGGGACGGCCAGGGCCAAGGCGTTCCGGCATGCCGTACGGGATCTGGGACTGTCCGACGAGCCGGGGCTCGTCGTGGAGTGCGCGCAGTGGGGCGAGGAGGCGGGGGCGAGCGCGGCGCGCTCGCTGCTGGACGCGCGCACGGACGTCACGGCGGTGGTGGCGGGCAACGACCTGATCGCCCTGGGCTGCTACGACGTCTTCGGCGAGCGCGGGATCGACTGCCCCGGCGACATCAGCGTGGTGGGCTTCAACGACATGCCGTTCCTCGACAAGCTGCGCCCGCCGCTGACCACCGTGCACGTGCCGCACCACGACGTCGGGGTGGAGGCGGCGCGCATGCTGCTCGAGGGCATCGAGGATCCCGAGCGGCCCGCCCGGTCGTTGCTGCTGCCGGTCTCGCTGGTCGTCAGGGGTTCTACGGCACCCCGCTGAACCGGTCTTTTACCGTATGGATCGCGCAAACCTTTCGTCTCTTCCGCGTGCACGACAAATCACACTTAGTAGCCTCGGGACGTGTCACGCATATGGGCGGGGTCCCTGCGCGGACGGGTCACGCTCATCGCCACCGCAGTGGCCGCGTCCGTGCTGATCCCGGCTGGGGTCGGCGGCGTCGCGGTGGCCAGATCCGTGGTGGAGAACGGCCTGTGGCGCTCCACCCGCGAGGCGGCCTCACAGGTGTCCGCCCAGGTGCGCGACGGCGGCCTGCGCGGGGGCACGATCCCGCTGACCGACGCCACCGTGAACCTCATCCAGGTCGTCCAGCCGGGCGGGCGGGTCATCGCGCGCAGCGCCGCCGCCGCGAACATGCCGCCGCTCACCACGCTGTGGCCGCCGCCCGACAACCGCATCATGAGCTCCGTCAGGTGCCAGGACGAGCTGTGCGTCCACCTGAGCGCCATCCGGATCGACACCTCCCCCGACTCCCTCGTCGTCTACGCCGGCCGCGCCACTCCCGGCGTGCTGTCCACGCGGGTGCTGGAAGCCGTGGTGTTCACGCAGGTGGCGCTCCTGGTGGGGCTGGCGTCCTGGGCCACCTGGCTGGTCACCGGCCGCGCGCTGCGCCCCGTCGCCGTGATGCGCGCCGAACTCGACGCCGTCAACGCCAGCGACCTCAGCCGCCGCGTGGCCCAGCCCCCTGGCGACGACGAGGTGGCCGAGCTGGCCCGCTCCATCAACAGCACGCTCGCCCGCCTCGAACGCTCGGCCGACCAGCAGCGCCAGTTCGCCTCCGACGCCTCCCACGAACTGCGCACGCCCATCGCCGGCCTGCGCGCCCAGCTGGAGTCCGCCCAGCTCTACCCGGAGGACACCGACGTGAGCGAGCTCGTCGCCGGCGCCCTGCGCGACACCGACCGGCTGGAGGCCATCATCACCGACCTGCTCCTGCTGGCCCGCATCGGCTCGCGCGTGGACGTGGCCAAGGAGGCGGTCGACCTGTCGGAGCTGGTGCGCGAGGAGCTCATGGGCCGCCACGACCCCATCCCCGTGCGCGACGCCCTGGCCGGCGGCGTGATCGTCGAGGGGGTACGCATGCAGCTGTCTCGCCTGCTCACCAACCTCCTCGACAACGCCGAGCGCCACGCCGAGACCCACGTGACCATCTCCGTGGAGGCCGAGGAGGGCTACGCGGTCCTGGAGGTCGCCAACGACGGGGCCGAGATCCCGACGCAGGACCGCGAGCGCATCTTCGACCGCTTCACCCGCCTGGACGCCGCCCGCAGCCGCGACGCCGGCGGCACCGGCCTGGGCCTCGCGATAGCCCGTGACGTGGCCCTGGCCCACCGCGGCATCATCAGCGCCGAGGAGGCGCCCGGCGGCGCCCGCTTCGTGGTACGCCTCCCGCTGGCCCCCGGCCAACAGGAAATCGGACCCACACAATGGACAGATAACGCGAATCCATAGAAATCGCATCGCCCTGCCGCGATCATGTGGGGATGACGGAGCAGGCTCCCCTGGGCGTGGACCCGCGGATCCCGAACGCGGCCCGCATGTACGACTACTTCCTCGGCGGCAAGGACAACTTCCAGGCCGACAGAGAACTGGCCGAGCTGGTGCTGGCCGTCCTGCCCGAGGCCCGCGAGGGAGCGCTGCAGAACCGCCTGTTCATCGGCCGCGTGGTCCGCTACCTCGTGGACCAGGGGATCACGCAGTTCATCGACCTCGGCTCGGGGCTGCCCGCGCGGGAGAACGTGCACGAGGTGGCCCACCGGTACGCGCCCGAGGCCAAGGTCGTCTACGTCGACAACGACCCCGTCGTCTGCACGCACGGCCGGGCGCTGCTGGCCGACCCGGAACGGGTGCTGATGCTGGAGGCCGACGCCCGGCGGCCGGAGCACGTCCTGGACGACCCCGGGGTCAGGAAGCTGATCGACTTCGAGCGGCCGGTGGCACTGCTCATGATGTTCTTCCTGCACCTGGTGCCCGACTCCGACGACCCGCACGGGTTCGTGGCGGCGTACCGGGAGGCGCTCGCGCCCGGCGGCTACCTGGCGCTGACCCACCTGAGCACCGACTGGAAGAGCGAGCGCACGCAGCAGATCGTCGAGGTCTACCAGCAGGCCAGCGCCCCGTTCTGCCCCCGTCCCGGCACGGAGATCGAGGCGTTCTTCGGCGACTTCGAGCTGATCCCGCCGGGGCTGGACACCGGCCTCGGCACCGTCTGGCCGTTCGCCGACCCCGAGGCCACGATGTTCCTGGACGAGGACCTGGCCCGCATGGGATACGCCGGCATCGGCCGCAAACCCACCCCTCTCTAGCGGTACGGCCCACGCCTCCCGAGGGCCCCCGGGATCCCGTCTCCTGGAACCCCGGAGGGTCAGCCCTCCTCGGGCGGGAGCAGGGCGGAGAGGTGACCCCCAGGGCGGCGACCCCGGGCGGCGGCCCTCGGGCAGAGGAGTGGCCCTGGGGGTGTGACCCCCAGGGCGGTGACCCCCTCAGAGCGGTGACCCCCGAGGGGTGTGACCCGAGAAGGTGGTCTGGCGGGAAGGGGCTAGCTGACGGGTTGCATGTCGGGGGTGCGGGAGCCGGGCTTGTCGGGTGTGTGCTCGTCCTCGTCCAGCAACGTCGCCTCGTCGAACGGCGCCCGCCCCTCCAGCACGTCCAGGGCCCGCTCCCGGTCGAACTCCCTGGTCCACGTCCCCACCAGCACCGTCGCCACCGCGTTGCCCGCGAAGTTCGTCAGCGCCCGCGCCTCGGACATGAACCGGTCGATGCCGACGATGAGCCCGACCCCGTCCACGAGCTCGGGCCGGTGCGACTGCAGCCCGCCCGCCAGCGTGGCCAGCCCGGCCCCGGTCACGCCCGCCGCCCCCTTCGAGGCGATGACCATGAACAGCAGCAGGGAGATCTGCTCCCCCACCCCCAGCGGCGCCCCGGTGGCGGAGGCGATGAAGAGCGTGGCCATGGTCAGGTAGATGGCGGTGCCGTCGAGGTTGAAGGAGTAGCCGGTCGGCACCGTGATGCCCACGACCGGACGGCTGACGCCGAGGTGCTCCATCTTGGCGATGAGCCGCGGCAGCGCCGACTCCGACGACGACGTGGACAGGATGAGCAGGAACTCCCGCCCGAGGTAGCGCAGCAGCGACCACAGGTTGATCCGGGCGACCAGCCACAACATCGGCCCGAGCACCAGCCCGACGAACAGCAGGCAGGTCGCGTAGAAGCCGATCATGATGACGGCCAGCGACTGCAGCGCCTTGACCCCGGTCGAGCCCACCACCGCGGCGATCGCGCCGAAGGCGCCCACCGGCGCGGCCCACATGATCATGGCGAGGATCCGGAACACGAGCCGCTGGATGTGCCCGATGCCGTTGAGTACCGGCGTCGCCTTGGTGCCCATGGCCTGCAGGGCGAAGCCGGCCAGCAGCGCCACGAGCAGCGTCTGCAGCACCTGTCCCTCGGTGAACGCCGACACGAGCGTGGTCGGGATGATGCCGAGCAGGAAGTCCGTGGTGCTGGCCTCGCCGCCCTTGGCCGCCTCCGCCGCCGCCGACTCCTTGGCCGCGTCGGTCAGCTGCAGCCCGGCGCCGGGGTCGAGCATGTTGCCCACGACCAGGCCGATGACGAGCGCGACGGTCGACATGGCGATGAAGTAGCCGAGCGCGAGACCGCCGACCTTGCCGACCTTGGCCGCCTTGGTGACCGAGCCGACGCCGAGCACGATGGTGCAGAAGATGATCGGGCTGATCATCATCTTGATCAGCGCCACGAAGCCCGTGCCCAGGGGTTTGAGCTCCTTGCCGACGTCCGGCCAGACGAGTCCGATGGCGATTCCGGCCACCACCGCGACGATGACGGCCAGGTAGAGATAGCGGGTGCGATCACGCATGGGGGGTCTCCGGCTTTGGAGGAAACTTCTGGTTGTGCGACTATGCGCTGCACAGTGACCCAGGTCACCATTGCGTTCATTTCGTACATCGGGAGGATCGATGAGGCGCTGGAGCCTCGCAGGTCAGATGCTCCTGCTGCAGTTGGTGGTGGTCGCCGTCACCGTGGCGGGCGGGGCGGTGCTGGCGGTGGCGCAGGCCCACCATCTGCTCACGGAGGAGGCGGCGAACACGGCGAGCGCGGTCGCGCAGACCGTCGCCACCTCGCCGGACGTGCTGGCCGGCCTCGGCGCGGCCGATCCGTCGGCGACGCTGCAGCCCTACGCCGAGCGGGTACGGCTGCGCACCGGCGTCGACTTCGTGACCATCATGAGGCCGGACGGCACCCGATACACCCACCCGAAACCGGCGGAGATCGGCAAGCGCTTCCTCGGCCACACGGCCCCGGCGCTGGCCGGGAACACCTTCACCGAGACCTACACCGGCACGCTCGGCCCCTCCAAGCGCGCCGTCACCCCGGTGACGCGCGACGGACGGGTCGTCGCGCTGGTCAGCGTGGGCTTCACGATCGACCGGATCACCGCCCGGCTCTACGACCAGCTCGTCTGGGGGCTGGTGGCCCTGCTGGCGCTGCTCGCGGGCGGGGCGGGCACCTGGCTGGTCACCGCCCGGCTGCGCCGCCAGACCCACGGGCTCGGGCCGGTGGAACTGGGGCGCATCCATGCCCACCACGAGGCGGTGCTGCATGCCGTACGGGAAGGACTGCTTCTCGTCGGCAGGGACGGGACGCTGACGCTCTGCAACGACGCGGCCCGCACGCTGCTGGAACTGCCGCCCGACGCGGAGGGACGGCCCGCGCCCGAGCTCGGCGAGGACCGCGTGCACCTGATCGGGGACCGGGTCCTGCAGGTGAGCAGCGCGCCCAGCGAGCTGGGCGCGGTGGTGACCGTGCGCGACCACACGGAGCTGCAGGCGCTGGCCGGGCAGCTCGACGCCGAGCGGGGCTTCGCCGAGTCGCTGCGCTCGGCGGCGCACGAGGCGGCCAACCGCCTGCACACCGTGATCACGCTGGTGGAGCTGGGGCGGGCCGAGCAGGCGGTGGCCTTCGCGACGGCGGAGCTGCGCTCGGCGCAGGAACTCACCGACCGGGTGGTGGGTTCGGTGCGCGAGCCGGTCCTGGCCGCGCTGCTGCTGGGCAAGAGCGCCCAGGCCGCCGAACGCGGCGTGGAGCTGGTGATCAGCGAGGACAGCCGGCTGGACGACGTGGAGATGGCGGCGCGCGACCTGGTGACGATCGTCGGCAACCTGCTGGACAACGCGATCGAGGTGGCCTCGCGCGTGGAGGTGACGGTGCGCACGGAACCGGACGGGATCCTGGTCAGGGTGAGCGACGACGGCCCGGGGCTGCCGGAGCCGGAGGCGTTCGCGAAGGGATGGACGACCAAGGGCGACGGCAGGGGGCTCGGCCTCGCGCTGGTCGGCCAGGCGGTACGCCGCCTGGGCGGCACCATCGAGGTGGACGGCTCGGCCTTCACGGTGAGGCTGCCGTGATCTCCGTGCTCGTCGTCGAGGACGAGGAGATCACGGCCGAGGCCAACCGCATCTACGTGGAGCGCGTCCCCGGCTTCGAGGTGGCCGGGGTGGTCCGCTCCGGCGGCGAGGCGCTGCGCTTCCTGCGCGCCGGCCCGGTGGACCTGATCCTGCTCGACCTCTACCTGCCCGACATGCACGGACTCGAGGTCATCCGCGCCGTGCGCGCCGGCGGCCTGCTGTGCGACGTCATCGCCATCACCTCCGCGCGCGACCTGGCGATGGTGCGCTCCGCCGTTTCTCTGGGCATCTCGCAATACCTTCTCAAACCGTTCACCTTCACCGCCCTCCACGAGAAACTCGAGAGGTACGCCAGATTTCGCCAGGACGCCGGGCAGATCATCGGCCAGGGCGACGTGGACCGGGTCCTGGGCACGTTGCGCGGGACCTCGCGCCTGCCCAAGGGCATGCAGCAGGACACCCTGGACGCCGTCGCCGCGGAGCTGAGCACGGCCGAGGAGGGGATGTCCGCGCAGGCCCTGGGCACGGCGACCGGGATGTCGCGCGTCACCGCCCGCCGATATCTGGAATATCTAGTAGAAATCGGCTCAGCGGTACGGCTCCCGCGCTACGGGGGCGTCGGACGGCCAGAACTTCTCTACCGGATGACCCCGCGCAGTTAATTCGGGGTTCAATTCGGGGGCCTAGCTTCGGGTGGCACCTACGTATCTCAAGGAGTCACCTTGCGAGTCCTGGCCGTCATTCCCGCCCGCGGAGGTTCTGTGGGCGTCCCCCTGAAGAACCTCGCCCCGGTGGGCGGCATCCCGCTGGTCACGCGGGCCGTACGCGCCTGCGTGCGCGCGGAGCTGATCGACCAGGTCGTCGTCAGCACCGACCACGAGGGGATCGCCACCGCGGCGCGCGAGGCCGGGGCCCGGGTCGTGGACCGCCCGGCGGAGCTGAGCGGCCCGTCGGCCTCCAGCGAGTCCGCGGTGCTGCACGCGCTCGACACCGCGCGGGAAGAGCCCGAGGTCGTGCTTCTGGTGCAGTGCACCAGCGCCTTCATCGACCCGGCCGACCTCGACGCGGCGATCTCCAAGGTCCTGGACGGCGGGGCAGACGCGGTCTTCTCCGCGACCGCGACCCACGAGTTCCTATGGAACGCCGCGGGCGTCGGCATCAACCACGACCGCTCGGTACGCCTGCCCCGCCAGCAGCTCGACCCGCAGTACCGCGAGACCGGCGCCTTCTACGTCATGCGCGCGGCCGGCCTGCGCGAGCACGGCCACCGCTTCTTCGGCGAGGTCGCCGTCCAGCCGGTCTCCCCGAGCCACTCGGTCGAGGTGGACTCCGCCGCCGACCTGGAGATCGTGCGCGCGCTCGCCCCGTTCGTCGACACCCCTGAGCCGATCGACGTCGACGCCGTCATCACCGACTTCGACGGCGTGCACACCGACGACCGCGCCTACGTCGACTCCGACGGCCGTGAGATGGTCCTCGTCAACCGCTCCGACGGCATGGGCATCGCCCTGCTGCGCCGGGCAGGGGTCAAGCTGCTCGTGATGTCCACCGAGCACAACCCGGTCGTGGCCGCACGGGCCCGCAAGCTCGGCGTGCCGGTGCTGCAGGGGCTGGCCGACAAGGCGACGGTGCTGCGCGACTGGCTGGCCATCGAGGGCCTCGACCCGGCCCGCGTCGCCTACGTCGGCAACGACGTCAACGACCTCGGCCCGATGGGGCTGGTGGGCTGGCCGGTGGCGGTGCCCGACGCGCACCCCCGGGTACGCGCCGCCGCGCGCGTCGTGCTGACCAGGGCGGGCGGGGCGGGAGCCGTACGCGAGCTGTGTGACCGGGTGACGGCGGCGCGGCCGGAGCCCGTGGGCGAGCCCGCGCAGGTCCGTGCGGCGCTGCGGCTGAAGTCGGCGCCGGTGGCGGTCGGCGACATCCTGGTCGGCGACGACCAGCCGGTGTACATGATCGGCGAGATCGGCATCAACCACAACGGCGACCTGGAGCTGGCGCGCCGGCTCATCGACGTGGCGGCCGACGCGGGCTGCCAGGCGGTGAAGTTCCAGAAGCGCACGCCGTCGATCTGCGTACCGGTGGAGCAGCGCTCGCAGATCCGGCAGACGCCGTGGGGCGAGATGACCTATCTGGAGTACAAGGAGCGGACCGAGTTCGGCCGCGACGAGTACACCCAGATCTCCAAGTACTGCGACGAGCGGGGCATCCAGTGGTTCGCCTCGCCGTGGGACGTGCCCTCCGTGGATTTCCTGGAGGAGATGGACGTCCCGGTGCACAAGATCGCGTCGGCCAGCGTCGCCGACCGGGAACTGCTGCGCGCGCTCGCCGCGACCGGCAAGCCGCTCATCCTGTCGACCGGCATGTCCACGCTGCCGGAGATCGACGAGGCCGTCGAGATCCTCGGCACCGACAAGCTGATCATCATGCACGCCACCAGCACCTACCCGCTTCCTCCCGAGGAGGCCAACCTCCGCACGATCACCACGCTCAAGCAGCGGTACGGCGTGCCGATCGGCTACTCCGGACACGAGCGCGGCCTGCAGATCTCGCTGGCCGCGGTCACGCTCGGCGCGGTGGCGGTGGAGCGGCACATCACCCTCGACCGGACCATGTGGGGCTCCGACCACGCCGCCTCACTCGAACCGGCGGGGCTGGAGCACCTGGTGCGCGACATCCGCATCATCGAGCAGGCACTGGGCGACGGCGTCAAGCGCGTCTTCCCCGGTGAGGAGGCCCCCAAGGCCCGCCTGCGCCGCATCACCGTCTGATGGCGGCACTGCTCACAGTGATCGTCCCGGTGCGGGACGGCGAGGCCTACATCGGTGACTGCGTGGCCTCGCTGGCCCGCAACGCGCGGCCGGACTTCGAGTTCATCGTCGTGGACGACGGCTCCGTGGACGCCACCGGGCAGATCGTCGAGGACGCGGCGGTGCCGGGCCTGTCGGTGCTGCGGCACCTGACGCCGGTGGGCCTGGCCGACGCCCGCAATGCCGGGCTGGCCGCGGCCACCGGCCGCTACGTGAGCTTCCTCGACGGCGACGACTGGCTGGCCCCGGGTTACCTGGCCGAGATGGTCACCGCCATCGAGGGGCTCGGCTGCGACTTCGTCCGTGCCGACCACGTGCAGGTCACCGGCCGCAACCGGGTCGTGCACCGCGCTCCATGGGCCCGGCGGGGCGTGGTCGTCGACCCGAAGGAGGCGATCCTGCCCGCCGAGGTGAAGACCATGGTCGACTACCCGTACGCGTGGGCGGGGGTCTACCGGCGCTCGCTGCGCGACCTGCTGCAGTTCCCCGGATCGCTGCACACCGCCGAGGACCGGCCGTGGATCTGGCGGCTGCACCGCGAGGCGGCCACGTTCGCGGTGGTGTCGGCGGCCGGCGTCTTCTACCGGCGGCAGGTCTCCGGCTCGCTCACCCAGGTGGGCGACGAGCGGCAACTGCACTTCTTCGACGCCTTCGACCTGGTCTTCAAGGATCTCGAAGCACGGTATCTGAGCAAGGCGGTGCGCAACTTCTGCGCCCTGCTCGCTCACCACCTGGAGCTGGCCGACCGCTTCACCCCGGAGCTGCGCGCCCGCTTCACCGAGCGCGGGGCCGCCATGGTGCGCGGCCTGCCCGCCGACCTCGTGGCCGACTCGGTCGCGCGGATGTCCGTCGAGCGCGAGGAAGTGCTGCGCGCGCTCGTCCCCGACCTGCCCGGCAAGGCCCTGCGCCTGCGCCGGGACCGGGAGGAGCTGGCATGACGCAGGTGTTCTACGCCTCCACGCTCTACGGCGCGATGTCGCTGGCCGCGGCGATCGACGAGGGCGCCTTCGGCCCGCACGAGGGCCGGAGAACGCTGCTGGTGTCGAACAACGCCGCGGTGCCCGAGGTCTCGCTGCCGCTGGACGGCACGCCCGGTTTCGCGGTGCTGCGCTCGCGCTTCGACGAGGTGGTGTCGTGGAACGAGCTGATCGCGCCGCTGCACCCGTCGGCGTGGAAGGCCCGCGTCATCGAGGTGCCGATGCTGGAGCGGCTGCTGCGCACGCACCTCAGGCTGGACCGGGTCGACGAGCTGGTGCTGGAGTCGATCGCGGTGCCGCCCGCGCGCACGATCGCCGGTCTGGTGCGCGACTGCCCCATCACCGTCTACGCCGACGGCCTGATGAGCTACGGCCCCACCCGCGACCCGCTGCCCGCCGAGATCTTCCGCCGCATCACCCGCCTGCTCCACCTCGACCTGCTGCCGGGCCTGTCGCCCATGCTGCTCAGCGAGTACGGCGTGGCCGCCTCGACCATCTCCGACGACGCGTTCCTGCGGATCGTCACCGAGGTGGCCGCGACCGCCCCCGACATGCTGGCCGGTCAGGCGATGATCCTGGGCCAGTACCTGTCGGCGCTGGAGATCCTCACCCCGCAGGAGGAGGCGTCGCTGCACGAGTCGATGCTGCGCGCCCTGGCCGACCTCGGCTACTCCAGCGTCGTGTTCAAGCCGCACCCGGCGGCGGGACGCCGGCACGCCCGGCTGCTGCGGGCCGCGGCCGAGCCGCTCGGGGTGAAACTGTCGGTGGCCGACGAGAGCGTGCCGGCCGAGGTGTGCTTTTCGGCGCTGCGTCCGGAGCTGGTCGTGGGCTGCTTCTCGACCGGGCTGGTCAGCGCCCGGCACTTCTACGGGCTGCCGGCCGCCGCGTTCGGGACCGAGCTGGTGCTGGAACGGCTGTCGCCGTACGAGAACAGCAACCGCATCCCGGCCACGATCGTGGACGCGCTGCTGTGCGACGGGCGGCCGCCGGTGGAAGAGGTGGTCCAGGCGGTCGGGTACTGCATGCAGCCGGAGTCCCATCCCGAGCTGCGTCCCCGGGCGGCGGCGTTCATCGAGGCCCACGGCAGTGGCCGCTACTTCAAGAAGCAGCGCCTTTCCGCGGTCGGCCTGCTGCCCGGCTCGGAGCAGCCGAGCCCGCTGTCGCGGCTCAAGAAGAAGCTGAGCCGGGCCCTGTCCTGAGATCTCCTGACATCCGCCCTGGCTCCGTGACAGGGTGGAGTCATGATCGGCAAGTTAAAGCACAGGCTCGCCGTCACCACGATGCGCGCCGCCCGCGCCGCCAACCGCAGTCGGCTGGCCCGGGTGCTGCTGCGTGGACGCAGCGTGCGCGGGCTGCCGCTGGTCAACGTCGTCTACCACCGCGTCTTCCGCATGGGCGTGGCCCCGGGCGCCGTCGTGGCCTACCGCGGCGTACGCCTGACCGGGCCCGCGTGGGACAACACGATCATGCCGTCGATCTCGGGCGGCTACTACGAGGAGTTCGAGGTCTCGCTCTTCGAGGACCTGGCCGCGCTCGGCGGGCTGGTCGCCGACGTCGGCGCCAACATCGGCGTCTACGCCTGCGCGGGCGGCGCCCGGATGCCGTCCGGGCGGCTGATCGCCTTCGAGCCGGTGCCGGAGAACCTCGGCCACCTGCGCGCCAACGTCGAACGCAACGGGCTGGGCGAGCGGGTCGAGGTGGCCGCGACGGCCGTGGGCGCGGAAGCCGGGTCCCTTGAGCTGCACCTGTCGGCTGAGCAGTCCGGCAAGCACTCGGCCGACGTCCGCAACGCCGGTCCCGGCGGCCGGTCGGTGACGGTCGCGATGACCACGCTCGACGCCTACCTCGACGGCCGCACCGCCGACCTGATCAAGATCGACGTCGAGGGTTACGAGGGCTTCGTGCTCAAGGGCGCCGCGGCCACGCTCGCCGCGCGCCCGGCGCTGCTGTTCGAACTGCACCCGGAGCTGCAGGCCAACTGCGGCTGCGACACCGGCGAGCTGCTCGACCTCGTCTACGCGCACTATCCCCAGGTCTATCTGATCGACGAGCTGCACAACACGCTGGTGCCGTGCGAGCGCGCCTACTTCGACCGTCCCGGCGCCGTGGGTCTCTACCGCTCGAACGTGGTCGCCGCGGGCCGCCCGGAGCACCTGGACGTGCTCCGGCCCCACCTCGCCCCAAGCTGACGCCCGGCTCGCTCAGCCGGCGCGCAGGGCCCGGGAGAGCCTGCGCTTGGTGCGGTAGCCGATGCGCAGCACCTCGGGCGGCACCTCCACCCGCAACCGCGCCCGCCGCCGGGCGGCCAGGTGCTCGGCTCCGTCGAGCAGCGAACGGGCCGGCTCGCGAGGGCCCGCCAGCAGCTCGTCCAGCAGGCCCACCCACGTCCCCGCCTCGGCCGCGTGGAAGTAGTTCGCCGCCCGCCACGCCCCCCGCGCCTCGCGGAAGGCCCCGTCGGCCAGGTCGTCGAGAGTGCCCAGCAGCCCGCTGCCGGTGAAAACCAGGTTGATCATCTCGGCGCTGACGCCGAAGTCCTCCAGCACCAGCGACGGCACGTCCCTGGCGATCGCCTCCAGCGCCGCGGTCGAGCTCACCGTCACGAACCCCGCCGCCACCGCCAGGTGCTCGTCCATCGAACCGGCGGCGAAGCGCAGCCGTCCCGGCTCGCCGAGCTCCTGCCAGAGCCGCTGATAGGGGTGACGCTCGTTGTGGGTCTGCCGCTCGCCGTCCAGGGCGCGCAGCTTGACCACGACGTCCAGGTCGGGGCGGCGATCGGCCAGCTTGGCCAGGGCAAGCAGCACCTGCTCGCGCTCCTCGCGGCCGCGCGGCACCTTGGCCTGCGTGGCGAAGACCACCCGGTCGCGCTCGCGTCCGTCCGGCTCGAAGCGGGCCCCGTCCTCCGGGACGCGCAGGAACGGCAGGCGGGCGAGCCCCACCCGCCCCCCTCCGCCGAGCCGGCCGGCCACCTCGCCGAACTCGGCCGCCTCCCGCTCGCTGTGCACGACGAACAGGTCGCACCCGCTGCGGAACAGCCAGGCCTTGTCGGTGGCGGGCACCGAGATGCCGGGCAGGCCGGTGACGAAGACGGGCCGGGGCCGCAGCTCGTCGAGCACCTCGGCGACCAGCACGTCCACCACCGGGCCCGTGCACGCCACCACGATCGCGTCGGGTCTGGTCCGCTGCGCCGTACGCCGCAAGGACCGCGCCGACAGCACCGGCGGCAGGGGACCGTCGCCGACGGCGGCGGCGATCTGCAGCGGCGAGGGCACGATCGGCGTGCGGACCACCGCGAGATCGCGCTCCCAGTCCCCGGGCAGGTCGGCGAGCAGGCAGGCCGCCCACTTCAGATACGAGTCAGAGTCGGCAACGGCCAGGATCCTCACCCGGCAACCCCCGTCAGATGTGAGCGAAGCGCCGGGGCCGCCCGGCTGGTCCACCAGTCGTCCGGCACCTCGACCGGTTCGACCGCGACCCCGCGGGTGCCGAGCAGCACACGCAGCGAGGTGATGGCGGTCGAGGGCAGGCTCAGGACGCGCTGGCTCGCGTCCAGGCCGCGAAGCGTGAGTTCGGCGGGTACCCCGGCGTCGTGCACGGTGATGCCGGGCCGTTCGCTGATCACGGCCACATCGACGGGGTCCTCGCGGCGGTGGGGAAAGTAGGCGAGCGGCTCGCTGGCGGCCAGCTCCGTCAGCCAGCGCAGGTAGCGCTCGCGGTGCACGAGCCCGTTGCGGACCAGCGAGGTGCCGAGCACGACCGTGCGCTCGGCCGGGCCGGGCGAGCGCAGGGGCTGCGCGCGCAGCCAGCCGAAGTCGTGGCAGATGAGGTCGATGCCGCGCTCGCGCACGGCGCCGGCGAGGTCGTCCTTGACGGGCAGCGCGGTGAACACCGCGGTGCTGGAGGCGGCCAGCCTGAGCGCCGCCGCCGTCCCGAGGACCCTGCGCGGCAGTCCCGCCTTGTGCCTGGCCCTCAGCAGCGCCCGATACGGCCCCGCGGCCAGCAGCTCAAGCAGCCGGAGCGTGGCCAGCCCGTCGTCCACGATGACGATGCGGCCCGGCCGCGAGGTCAGCCAGCGCAGTTGCACCCGCCCGGAGAAGGCGTCACCGACCACCTGGACCGGTCGCGGCATCTCCTCGCTCGGCCTGGCCAGCTCGAGCCCGTCGGGCAGGTCGAGCCCGGCCAGCTCGCGGCGCGTGGCCACGAGTGCGCGCTGACGCGCCCTCGGCACGATGACCGTGCGCTCACCGAGCAGCCCGGCGTGGTGGGCCTCGACGGCGCAGAGCATCTGGAGCGGCGATTCCACCCAAGCCCATTGCTTCTTCACGACGGGTTCAAGCTAGCCCGGTCGCCTTAAGCCGCAGGGAACGCCATATGAACAATGGGTCGCATGAACTCGCTGCTGCTCAACACCGACGGTGTGCAGATCCCGCAGCTCGGCTTCGGCGTCTGGCAGGTGCCCGACGACGAGGCCGAACGCGCGGTCACCACCGCGTTTCAGGCGGGATACCGCCATATCGACACCGCCAGGCTCTACTACAACGAGGAAGGGGTGGGCCGCGCCTTCCGGGAGTCGGGGCTGCCACGGGAGAAGGTGTTCATCACGACCAAGCTCTGGAACGCCGACCACGGCCGCGCCGAGGAGGCCTTCGAGGAGAGCCTGGCCCGTCTGGGCCTCGACTACGTCGACCTCTATCTCATCCACTGGCCGGTTCCAGATCAGGACAAATACCTCCAGGCATGGAAGTCCCTGGAAAAGATCTACCGAAACGGCCGGGCGCGCGCGATCGGCGTATCGAACTTCGGCGTGGAGCACCTCACCAGGCTCATCGACGAGGCCGAGATCACCCCCTCGATCAACCAGATCGAACTGCACCCGAACTTCCCCCAGATCGAACTGCGCGCCTTCCACGAGGCCAACGGAATCCTCACCGAGGCGTGGAGCCCGCTGGGCCAGGGCAAGGGCCTGCTGAACGACCCCGCCCTCGCCACATTGGCCGGAAAACACGGCAAATCACCCGCGCAGATCGTGCTCCGCTGGCACGTCCAGCTCGGCAACGTGGTGATCCCCAAGTCGGTCACGCCGGCGCGGATCAGGGAGAACATCCAGGTCTTCGGCTTCACGCTCGACCCGGAGGACATGGCTGCCATAGGAGCCCTCAACAACGGCACCCGTCTGGGACCTGATCCGGCAAATTTTAACTGGATGGGATGACCGGCTGGTGCGGCCTTTTGGCCGCACCAAGCCTTGGATGGTCATTTATGAGTTTGTAATCCCCTTGCCCCATGTATTACCTTCAGGTCATCCAAGGCATACGTCCGGGCTACCCGTTCGTTGCCAGACCATCGCACACACATCACAGGCTTTGCCTGTGACCGCTGAATCCGCACCCTCGCGGAACCGGGGACCCAGGTCCTTTGGGGTGAATCGGCGCCACGCGCCGTAGGGCAGCTTCCATGCCCGAACCCGTCAGCTAACCCGGTAAGCGGCATGGAAGCAAGGAGTCACCCCACCCGATGGCGAAGCATCGTCTTACCCGTGCCCCCAAGATCGACCTCACCCGCGCCGCTCTCGGCGTGACCATCGCCGCCACCGCGGCGTTCGCGACACACCCCGCCCAGGCCGAGACGCACGCCGCGTCCGCCGCCGCCAAGGGCGTCCCGGAAACCGTCGTCCAGGCCGAGCCCGGCAAGAAGGCCGGCAGCGACCGGCCCAAGCCCACGGCGGCCCAGGTCCTCGCGCTGGCCAAGAAGCAGATCGGCACCCGCGAGGACTCCAGGGGCGGCGGCACCAAGTTCCAGAAGTGGTACATGTCCTCCCCCCGCGCCGCCGAGACCGTCAAGCGCGACGGCGGCAACCGCCAGGCCTACCTGAACGCCGCATGGTGCGCCATGTTCGTCAGCTGGGTCGGCGAAGAGACCGGCGCCCGCACCACCGTCGGCTGGGACGCCTACACCGTCACCCACGCCAAGTGGTTCAAGAACAACAACCGATGGGGCACCGGCGCGAAGCCCGGAGCCGTCGTCTTCTTCTCGTGGAGCGGCAGCAAGAGCCTCGACTCCATCAACCACGTCGGGTTCGTCATCAAGGACAACGGCAACGGCACCATCACCACCGTCGAGGGCAACACCGGCAACGGCAAGGTCGAGGAGCGCATCCGCCCCGCCTCCCAGGTCGTCGGCTACGGCTACCCCGACTACTCGGCTTAACTTCCCCTTCCCCCCACTCTCCCTCCCAGGAACGGCGCGCCCCCTCCCCCCGGGCGCGCCGTTCCCATGTCCGGCACCCTCCCGACCCCACCACCACACTCCCCCGCTGCTCCCGTGCACCCCTTCACCCGCCGCCACCCCCGCCCCGCCCCGCGCACACCCACCCCGCCCTGACACGCCCCGCCCCGCGCACCCCCTCGCCCCGCCCCGCGCACACCCATCCCGCCCTCACACCCCGTGGGCCCGTCCCACTCCCACGCACCCCTCACCTGCGCCGACTCCATCCGTGCGCGCCCCGATCCGCCAGCCCCTCCCACGGCCACGCCATCCCGCGAACCTCCGGCCATACAACCCGGCTCCCAGCCCACGCTCCCCCGGGACCTCAAGTCCCACCCCGGCGTTGTCTCATGACCGGGGAGGGAGTGGGCGGGTTAGGGTGACGGTGATCACGTTTGGAGGGGTCATGGGATGGACCGCAGCGGACATCGGCGACCTGTCAGGCCTGGCGGCCGTGGTGACGGGAGCCAACAGCGGCGTCGGGATGATCGCCGCGGGTGAGCTGGCCAGGCGCGGGGCCACCACCGTCCTGGCCTGCCGGGACGTCGCCAAGGGCGAGGCCGCCGCCCAGCTGATGAAGAAGGCGGCTCCCGACGCCTCCATCGAGGTCAGGCAACTTGACCTGGCCGATCTGGCCTCGGTCCGAGCGTTCGCCGCCGCGTACACCGGCGGGCTCGACGTGCTGGTCAACAACGCGGGCGTGATGGCGCTGCCGTACCGGCAGACCGTGGACGGGTTCGAGATGCAGTTCGGGACCAACCACCTCGGGCACTTCGCGCTCACCGGCCTGCTGCTGCCACGGCTGCTGGAGCGTCCCGACCCCCGCGTGGTGACCGTCAGCAGCGGCATGCACAAGACGGGCCGCATCGACTTCGACGACCTCCAGGGCGAACGGTCCTACCGCAAGTGGGCCGCCTACGGGCAGTCCAAGCTGGCCAACCTGCTGTTCGCCTATGAGCTGCAGCGCCGCGCCGCCGGCGCGCTGACCAGCGTCGCCGCCCACCCCGGCTACGCCGCCACCAACCTCCAGGTCGTCGGCCCGCGCATGGAGGGCAACCCGATCCTGGAGTTCGGCTCCCGGCTGGGGAACGTGCTGTTCGCCCAGAGCGCCGAACGCGGCGCCCTGCCGCTCCTCTACGCCGCCACCGAACGCGGCCTGGCCGGCGGCACCTACGTCGGCCCCGACGGCCCGTTCGGCTCACGCGGCTACCCGGCCCCCGTCGGCTCCTCCCCCGCCTCCAAGGACCGCGCCGTCGCCGCCCGCCTGTGGACAGTCTCCGAAGCCCTCACCGGCGTCCATTACGACTTCTCCGCCGATACGGCTCCCGCCAAATAGATCTCCCTTTCGCCTCAAATAGATCTCCCATCTCGTTATTCATTCGTGATCGGCCATTCCTAAACCACACAAACACCACAGTCCCCAATAGCCACCCCGGCCATCACATTTCCCTCCCATTGGCAGCGCACTCCCGCGCAACAACCGGACCGCTGACCACACGGTGGCCCGCTTGGCAGGCCTGCCCACTTACAAGCTGCCTTGACTGCTGGCTACCTGGCCACCCGGCTACCTGGCCACTTCCTGGGCCAGCCGCACATTTATCGAGGCCGCGCGGGTCGATCGGGCTGCTGGGTGCGGGGTCGAGCGGTGCGGGTGATCGGAGTCCCGACTGCGAGGTCGAGCGGTGCGGGTGATCGGAGTCCCGACTGCGGGGTCGAGCGGTGCGGGTCGATCGGGGTGGCGGGGTTGGTGCCGACCGCTTGGGTACAGGGGACGGGAGCGCTCCCAGGCGTGACCGTGGGTGATTTGTGGTCTGGAGTCCGATACAAGGGGCGGAGGACGAGCGGAATGTAACGGTTGCGTGTCGCCTCGTTGACGGGGACATCGCCCTGATGCACTCTGCATGGGAGCGCTCCCATATCCCCCACCCCACCATCAAGGGGCACACATGAAGCACACGCGTCTGGCCACCGCCGCGGTCATGACCGCCGCTCTGGCCGCCTGCGGCTCCACCTCCACCCCCCAGCCCCAGACCTCTGCCCAAGCCAAGGCGGAACCCGTCACGATCACCGTGCACACCTTCGGCGGCGGTGAGAACTTCGGCTATGACAAAGCGGTCGAGGCCTGGAACGCCGCCCACCCGGACATCCAGGTCAAGTACCAGAACCTGACCGACCGCTTCGAGGACGTCTACCTCCCTCAGCTCCTCCAGCGCCTCCAGGCGGGCAGCGGTGCCGCGGACGTGGTGGCGATCGACGAAGGCGCCATGGGCCTCATGGCCGCCCGCCCCCAGTTCTTCGCCGACCTCGGCCAGTACGGCATGCAGAACCGCAAGGCCGACTTCCCCGCGGCCAAGTGGGAGGCGGGCGTCAACGCCGACGGCAAGCTGTTCGCCCTCGGCACCGACATCGGCGGCATGACGATGTGCTACCGCAAGGACCTGTTCAAGAAGGCCGGCCTGCCCACCGGCCGGGAGGACGTGGCCAAGCTCTGGCCCGACTGGAACGCGTTCCTGGAAACCGGCAGGAAGTTCGAGGCCGCCAAGACCGGGGCGAAGTTCATGGACGGCCCCAACACCATCTACAACGTCATCCTCTCCCAGGAGGCCCCGAAGAACGGCAACGTCGCCTACTTCGACAAGAGCAACCAGCTCGTCATCGAGTCGAACCCGGCGATCAAGACGTCGTTCGACTGGGTGCAGACGTTCAGCAAGGCCGGGATGACCGCGAAGCTGCAGGCGTGGAGCCCGGCGTGGGACAAGGCGATCAAGGGCGGCGGGTTCGCGACGATGGGCTGCCCGTCGTGGATGCTCGGCGTCATCGAGGGCAAGGCCGGGGAGGGCAACAAGGGCAATTGGGACGTCGCGGCGGTGCCGGGCGGGTCGGGCAACTGGGGCGGTTCCTGGCTGGCCCTGCCTAAGCAGAGCAAGCACCCCAAGGAGGCCGCCGAGGTCCTGAACTACCTGACCGGCAAGGACGGCCACGTCATGGCGTTCGAGGAGGCGGGCGCGTTCCCGAGCTCGCTGCCGGCGCAGCAGGACGCGAAGGTCACCGGCCTGAAGAACGCCTACTTCAGCGACGCCCCGACCGGCCAGATCTTCTCCGCCTCGGTCAAGGATCTGCTGCCGATGTTCCTGGGCGAGAAGCACGCCCAGGTCAAGACCGCCGTCGAGAAGGTCATCGAGGGCATGGACCAGGGCGCGGTGCCGTATGAGGAGGCGTGGGCCAGGTTCGTGGCCGCCGGCGTGAAGGCCGCGGGCTGAGCATGGCCATGGACTTCGCGCCGCCCCAGCCACCCCACCAGCCGCCCCGGCCCCGGGCAAAAGACCCCCGGGCAAAGGAGCCATGGACGAAGGAGCCATGGACGAAGGAGCCGCGATCGAAGGAGCCAAGATCGGAGGAGCCGCGGACAAAGATGCCGCAGGTGAAGGAGCCGCAGGCGAACGAGCCAACACCGGAGGAGGCTTGGTCGCCGGCTCGGCGCAGCGCCGGGCGAGGCGAGCGCGGGCGCTGGGCCGGGCGAGACAGGCGCGGGGATGGGCGGGACGAGCGCGGGCGCGGAGGTGGGCAGGACGGCCGCGGCACCGGGCGTGCGGGCGGGCGAGGCGGGGGCGGGCGTGCGGGCGGGGGTGGACGGTGGTCTCGGTTCGATCTTCGCGGCACCCCGTATCTCCTCGTCTCGCCGTACTACCTGCTGTTCGCCGTCTTCGGCGCCTTCCCGCTCGGGTACACGCTGTGGATCTCGCTGCACGACTGGGAACTGGCCGGGGACAAGAGCTGGCTGGGGCTCGGCAACTACGCCGAACTGGTCACCGACGCCGAGTTCTGGAACGCGGTCGGCAACACGCTCGGCATGTTCGCGCTGGCCACGGTGCCGCAGCTGCTGCTGGCCCTGATGCTGGCCAACGCGCTCAACAAGCGCCTGAAGGGCCGCCTGATCCTGCGCCTGGGCGTGCTGCTGCCGCTGGTCACCTCGGTGGTGGCGGTCGCGGTCATCTTCAGCCAGCTCTTCTCCCGCGACTACGGCCTGGTCAACTGGCTGCTGGGGACCCCGATCACGTGGCAGAACGAGAAGTGGTCGTCCTGGATCGCCATCGCCGTGATGATCGACTGGCGCTGGACCGGCTACAACGCGATCATCCTGCTGGCCGCGATGCAGACGATCCCCCGCGACCTCTATGAGGCGGCGGCGCTCGACGGGGCCTCGCCGCGCAGGCAGTTCTGGCGGATCACCGTGCCGATGCTCCGGCCGACGCTGGTGTTCGTGGTGTTCGTCTCCACGATCGGCGGGCTGACGCTGTTCGCCGAGCCGGTCATGTTCGAGGGCAACCCGATGATGACCGGCGGCACCACGGGCCAGTACCAGACGGTGGCGATGTTCGTGGTCAAGGAGGGCTTCCGCGACTTCGACATGGGGTACGCCGCTGCCGCCGCCTGGCTGCTGTTCGTGCTGATCCTGCTCGGCACCCTGGTCAACTACCTGTTCACGAGGCGGATCCGATGAACCGGGCCACGATCACGACGAGGATCGGGCTGGCGGTGGCGCTCGTGCTGTCGGCCTTCCCGATCTACTACATGTTCATCATGGCCACGCGCTCCAACGAGGACGCGCTGGACACCCCTCCGCCCCTGCTGCCCGGCGGCCTGCTCGGCGAGAACGTCGAGCGGCTGCTGGCCACCGAGGACGCCCATTTCCTGACGGGCCTGCTGAACTCGGCGGTCGTGGCGGGCACGGTGACGCTGTCGGTGGTGGCGATCTCGACGCTGGCCGGGTTCGCCTTCGCCAAGCTGCGCTTCGCCGGCTCGCGGCTGCTACTCGGGCTGATCCTGGTGACGATGATGGTGCCGCTGCAGCAGATGGGCGTGGTGCCGCTGTATGAGCTGATGGTCTCGCTGGGCTGGACCGGCCGGCTGAAGGCGGTGATCCTGCCGTTCCTGGTCAACGGGTTCGGCGTGTTCATGATGACGCAGTACGTGGCGCAGGCCGTACCCGATGAGCTGGTGGAGGCGGCGCGGGTGGACGGCGCGGCGACGCTCGGCATCTACTGGCGGGTCGTGCTCCCGGCGCTGCGGCCGGGCATGGCGGTGCTGGCGCTGCTGGTGTTCATGCAGACGTGGAACGAGTTCCTGTGGCCGCTCATCGTGCTGAACCCGGACAACCCGGTGGTGCAGACGTCGATCGCGGCGCTCAACTCGGCGCACGGCACCGACTACGTGATGTTGTTCACCGGCACGGCCGCCTCGGTGCTGCCGCTGTTCGTGGTGTTCGTCCTGTTCGGCCGTCAGATCGTGGGCGGGCTCATGGAAGGCGCGGTCAAGGCATGACGACCCAGGAAGATCAGGTACGGCACGCGCCCGGACGTTTCCCCGCGGGGTTCGCCTGGGGCGCGGCCACCTCGGCCTACCAGATCGAGGGCGCCGCCGACCGGCGCGGCCGGTCGATCTGGGACACCTTCACCCGCGTGCCCGGCCGGGTGGTCGGCGGCGACCACGGGGACGTGGCCGTCGACCACTACCACCGCTATCGCGACGACGTGAGGCTCATGGCCGAGCTGGGCCTGACCGCCTACCGGTTCTCGGTCTCGTGGCCGCGCGTGCAGCCGGACGGCTCGGGCGCGGTCAGCCAGAAGGGGCTCGACTTCTACCGCCGCCTCACCGACGAACTGCTGGAGCACGGCATCGCGCCGTGGCTGACGCTCTACCACTGGGACCTGCCGCAGGCGCTGGAGGACAGAGGCGGCTGGCCGGAACGGGAGACCGCCTACCGCTTCGCCGACTACGCCGCCGCCGTGCACGAGGCGCTCGGCGACCGGGTGCACACGTGGGCGACGGTCAACGAACCGTGGTGCGCGGCCTTCCTGGGGTACGCCTCGGGGGAGCACGCGCCGGGGCGGCGGGACCCGGTGGCCGCGATCCGGGCGGCGCACCACCTCAACCTGGCGCACGGGCTGGCCGTACAGGCGCTGCGGCCTTCGCGCGTGGGCGGCTGCGTGAACCTCTACGCGATCACGCCCGCCACCGCGGACGACCACGACGCGGCCCGCCGCATCGACGGCCTGCAGAACCGCTTCTTCCTGGACGCTCTTCTCAAGGGCTCCTATCCACCCGACGTCCTGGAAGACCTCGCCATGGACCTGGATTTCATGAAGAATCGGGACTTGGCGGTCATCAGCGAGCCCATCGACCTGCTGCTCGTCAACTACTACAGCCGCTTCACCGTCTCCTCCCGCCCCGGAGCCGCATCGGCCGCCGCGGCGCCGACCGGCACGGGCTCGCCGTGGGTCGGCAGCGAGCACGTCTCGTTCGTCTCGGGCGGGCGGCCGGTCACCGCGATGGGCTGGGAGATCGACGCCGGCGGCCTGCTGGAGGTGCTGACGCGGGTGCACGAGGAGTACCCGGCGGTGCCGATGGTGGTCTCGGAGAACGGCGCCGCCTTCGACGACCACCTGGACGGGGAGCGCGTCCACGACCCCGGCCGGGTGTCCTACCTGCGCGAACACCTGTCCGCCTGCCTGGAGGCCACCCGCCGCGGCATCCCCCTGGAGGGCTATTTCGCCTGGTCGCTCCTGGACAACTTCGAATGGGCATGGGGCTATGGCAAGCGCTTCGGCCTCGTCCACGTCGACTTCGCCACCCAGCGCCGCCTGCTCAAGGACAGCGCTCTCTGGTACGCGGAGATCATCCGGCAGAATGGTGGCCATGAACCGACCGACTCTTGAAGCAGTCGCCGCCCGCGCCGGGGTCGGGCGCGGCACGGTGTCGAGGGTCATCAACGGCTCGCCCAACGTCAGCGCGAAGGCCCGCGCCGCCGTACGCCAGGCCATCGACGAACTCGGCTACATCCCCAACCGCGCCGCCCGCACCCTCGTCACCCGCCGCACCGACACCGTGGCGCTGGTGGTGTCGGAGTCGGAACTCCGCGTCTTCGACGAGCCGTACTTCGCCGGCACGATCAGGGGCATCGGCTCCGCGCTGGCCGAGACCGGCCTGCAGCTCATACTGGCGATGGCCCAGTCGCCGGAAGAGCACGAGCGGCTGGAGCACTTCCTGACCGGCCAGCACGTCGACGGCGTCCTCTTGCTGTCGCTGCACGGCGCCGACCCGCTGCCGGGACGGCTGGAGGAGATGGGCGTGCCGACCGTGCTCGGCGGCCGCCCGGTCGGCCTCGACCCGTACAGCTACGTCGACATGGACAACCGCGGCGGCGCCCGCCAGGCGATCAAGCACCTGCTGGGCATCGGCCGCACCCGCATCGCCACCATCGCCGGCCCGCAGGACATGGGCGTCGGTGTGGACCGCCTGGCCGGCTACCGTGACGCGCTGCTGGCCTCGAACGCCCCCGACCTGGTGGCCTACGGCGACTTCTCCGAGGAGAGCGGCGCCGCGGCGATGCGCGCGCTGCTGGCCGGCCATCCGGACCTCGACGCCGTGTTCGCCGCCTCCGACCTGATGGCGGTGGGCGCGCTGCGCGAGCTGAAGGCGGCCGGCCGCCGCGTGCCCGAGGACATCGCGCTGGTCGGCTTCGAGGACTCCAAGGCGGCCCTGCACACCGACCCGCCGCTGACGACCGTCCACCAGCCGACCGAGCAGATGGGCCGCCAGATGGCGCACCTGCTCGTGGCCCGCATCAACGGCGAGGAGCTGAGCCAGCCGGTCGTCATACTCGACACTCATCTGGTACGGCGAGCCTCCGCTTGACCAGCGGATATCCTTGACCGACCCCAGCGTTGGCGAAAGGACTCCCCCGTGCCCTCTCTGTCCGGCGGCGGCTACACCGCCGAGATCAGCCAGCGCGGCGCCGCCCTGCGCGTGCTCAGGCACGGCGGGCGCGACCTCGTGACCTCGTGGCCGGAGGGCGGCCCGATCCCGTTCTACGCCGGGACGATCCTGGCCCCGTGGCCCAACCGGGTCGCGGGCGGCCGCTACTCCTTCGACGGCGACGGGCACCGGCTGGAGCTGACCGAACCCGAGCGCGGCAACGCCCTGCACGGGCTGGTCTCCGCCGCCGATTGGCAGGTAGCGGAGTGGCTGGCCGCCGAGGACGACCACGCTTTCGCCCGCCTGGTCCACACGATCACGCCGGCGCCCGGCTACCCGTTCACGCTGGAGCTGCAGGTGCTCCACCGGCTCGACGCCGCCGGGCTGAGCACGACCGTCACCGCCCGCAACTCCGGCGAGCGCCCGGCTCCCTATGGGTGCGGGCCGCATCCGTGGCTGCTGGGCGGCTCCGACGTGCTGCACGTCCCGGCCGCCAAGGTGGTGCTGAACGACGAGCGGCTGCTGCCCCGGGCGCTGGAGGAGGTGTCCGGCACGCCGTACGACTTCCGTGCGCCGCGCCCCCTCGGCGGCCAGGACGTCGACAACGCCTTCACCGGGCTGGCGGCGGGCGAGGTGCGGGTCGGCGGCACCCGCGTGACGTGGGATCCGGCCGTGCTGCCGTGGGTGCAGGTGTGCACCGGCGGGCAGCTCGGTTACGAGGGTGTGGCGGTGGAGCCGATGACGTGCCCGCCGGACGCGTTCAACTCGGGAACCGACCTGGTGGTGCTGAAGCCGGGCGAGCACCACGAGGCGAGCTGGACGATCAGCGCCGTCTAGCTTTCCGGACGCACTGGACGATCACCGCTCGAAGCGGACAGAATCTCGCTCTGTGGAGAGCAGAACCAAGCGCCGCCTGTCCCCCGGGCAGCTCGACGCGTTGCTGCGGCGGGCGATGGGCACGGGCGTCGCCGACGCGAGCGAGCTGACCGACGGGTTCGCCAACGCCGTGTGGCGGGTGCGGCTGGACGACGGCCGCGAGGTGGTGCTCAAGCTCTCCCCGCCGCCCGACCTCGACCAGCTCACCTACGAGCGCAACCTGCTGCGCATGGAGGCGCACGCGATCGAGCTGGCCGGCGCGGCGGGCGTGCCGGTGGCCGGGCTGCTGCGGGCGGGCTTCGACGATCCGGTGCTCGGCGGCGACTACCTGGTGCTGCGCGCGCTCGACGGCACGCCGTGGAACCGTACCCGGCCGGACTCCCCCGACGACGTACGCCGCGAGCTGGGCCGGCACCTGGCCACGCTGGCCTCGGTGACCGGCGAGGTGTTCGGCTATCCGCACAACGGCATCACCGGCCCGACCTGGCGGGCGGCGTACCTGGCGATGCTCGGGGCGCTGCTGGACGACACCCGGCGCTATCCGACGCCGCTGCCGCTGCCCGCGGAGGAGATCCGGCGGGTGGCCGAGTCCGCCGCGCACGTGCTGCAGGAGGTGCGCACGCCGAGCCTGGTCCACTTCGACGTGTGGCCGGGCAACGTCTTCCTCACGCTCGACGGCCGGATCCAGGCGATCATCGATCACGAGCGGGCGTTCTGGGGCGATCCGCTGGCCGAACTGATCACGCCGACGATCTTCGGCGAGGTCGCGGAGAACGATCCGCTGCTGGCCGGGTACCGGGAGGTGCGCCCGCTGGAGCTCACGCCCGCCGCGCTGGCCCGTCTCGACCTCTACCGCACTTACCTCTATCTGATCCTTCTGGTGGAGAACGGGCCTCGGCAGTACCCGGAGGAGGAGTACGCGCCGCTGCGCGACCTGGCCACGACCTCGCTGGTGAAGGCGGTGGAGGCGCTGCGCTGAGCGGCGGCACCGCCGCATGGACGATCGTGGCGGCCCCTGGAGACCCCGTGCCCAGGGACCGCTTCCCGATCCTCGGCCGCGACGGCCGGGTGAGCGGCGTCGTCACCCCGCGCCGCTCCGCTCCCCGCTCAGGCCACGGCCGGGCTCTTGCCCTCAGCCAGGCTGAGCGCCTCGACCAGGCTCGCGTAGAGCTCGTCGGTCTCCAGGAGCGCCGCGTGCGAGCCCTGCGCGCGTACCTTGCCGTCCTCGAGGACGACGATCGTGTCGGCGTCGATCACGGTGGACAGCCGGTGCGCGATCGTCACCACGGCGCCCTTGCTCGCCCGATCGCCGATGCAGTCGTGCACGGCCGCCTCGGTGAGGCCGTCGAGCTGGGCGGTGGCCTCGTCGAGCAGCAGCACGTCGGGGGTGCGCAGCAGTGCCCTGGCCAGGGCGATCCGCTGGCGCTGGCCGCCGGAGACCGACGTCGGCGACAGCTCCTGGTCGAGGCTCCCGGCCATCTCGGTCAGCCGTACGTCGTGCAGGACCTTCCGCAGTTCGTCCTCGCCGGCCTCGGGGTGCGACAGCAGCAGGTTGTCGCGGATCGTGCCGGGCACGACGGGTGTGTCCTGCTCGACGTAGGCGAGCCGGGCGCGCACCTGGTCGTGCGTGAGGTCCCGGTACGGCACGCCGTCCAGCAGGATCTCGCCCTCCTGAGGCTGCAGGAAGCGCAGGATCAGTGAGAACAGCGTGGTCTTGCCCGCCCCCGACGGCCCGACGATAGCGACGTGCCCGCGGCGCGGGATGACCAGGTCCACGCCTTTGACGGCGGGTTCGGAGTCGGCCGAGTAGGCGGCCCGCACTCCCCGCAGCTCCAGGATCGCCGGCGCGGGAGCGCCCGCGATCGCGACGCCCGCCTCGGCGGGAACGGAGCTCTCCTGCTCCAGGTCGTCGACGCTGCGGATGCGCTCGGCGGCGGCGATGCCGGCCTGCAGGGCGGTGACGTTCTGGCTGAGCTCGGTGATCGGCTCCATCAGCGCGAACGCGTAGAGCAGGAACGCGATCAGGCTGGAGACCTCCAGCACGCCGAGGCTCACCCGCCAGGCGCCGACGCCGAGGATCAGGATGATGGCCAGCTGGATGCCGGACCAGGCCAGCGTCCAGGCGATCGCCTCCCTGCGCACCGCTCGGATGCTGTACTTGGTCGACACGCGGGCGTCGTCGATGATCCGCTCGGCGGTGCGGTCCTCCGCGCGGCTCACCTTGATGGTCCTGATCGCGCGCAGCGCGCCTTCGAGCCGGCCGCCGACGCGGCCCACGTGCTCCTGGGCCCGCTCCTGCGCCTTGGCGATGGCCGGCATCAGCGTGGCGAACAACAGGCCCACCACGACGACCGCGGCGACCGTGGTACCGAGCAGCACCAGGTCCAGCACGCCCATGAGCACGAGCGTGCCGACCAGCATGATCGCGCCGTTGATCAGTCCGATGACGCTGGAGGACGCGGCCTCGCGCAGCAGCACGGTGTCGGAGGTGACCCGGGTGACGAGCTCACCGCTCTGGCGCCTGGTCACGGCCGGGATGGTGGCGCGCAGCAAGCGGCGCACCATCGACTCGCGCGCCTCCAGCACGACCCGCTCGCCGAGCGCGCCGAGCATGATCCACTGCCAGGTCAGGATCACGATGCCGACCAGCAGCAGGCCGATCAGCGCGGTGATGGGCCCGGACAGCGACAGCGAGGCGCCGAGCGAGTCGAGCACCCACTTGGTCACCATCGGCGTGGCCAGGCCCATCCCCGAGCCGAGCAGCGCGAGGAACAACCCGAGGGCGAGCTTGCCCCGGTGGGGCCGGGCAAAGCTCCACAAAATACGGAGCCGCGGAAACTTTTTTGGAGCAGTCATGGATGACAGTGGAACACACTTGTTCCAAGAAAGGCAAATGAGTTTCTTAGTGGTACGGTAAGCCCATGACCGTTGCCGAGACAGGACTGCGCGCACGGACCCGTCGCGCCATCCTCGATGCCGCCTTCTCCACACTGACCGGCAACTCGGGCGCCTCACTCAGCGATGTCGCCGCGGCCGCCGGGGTCGGCCGCACCACGATCCACCGCTACTTCCCCGAGCGCACCGACCTGATCACCGCGATGTCCGAGGACCTGCTGGAGAAGATCGCCCTGGCCACCGGCCGGGCCAGGCTCACCGACGGACCGGCCATCCAGGTGCTCGACCGCCTCCTGCAGGAGTACTTCGAGCTCGGCGACTACCTCATGCTCGCCTTCACCGAACCGCACCTCATCGACTCGGCCGACTGGGAGAGCGAGACCCCCAGCGACCGCGAACTGATCGCCATGATCGAGCGCGGCCGCGAAGAGGGCTCGGTCGACGCGCGGATGCCGGCGAGCTGGGTGCAGCAGGTGATGTGGGCGCTGCTGTACGCCGCGTGGCAGCAGATACGCGACGAGGAGACCTCCAAGCACGACGCGCTCGGGCTGTGCCTGCTCGCCTTCCGCAAGGCCGTGGCCGTCTCAGGCTGAGGGCAGCTCGGCCAGCATGATCGGCACCGTGGTGGGCCACCGCGACCCGCCCGCCGGCTCGACCGTCAGCGCCACCCGCTCCTCCCCTTTCTCCGGTACGGCCCGCAGCATCCCGTCACCGTCGTCCAGCAACCCCGCCGGGCGGGCACCCCGCGGCCCCATCAGCCACAACGCGTAGTCCTCTTCCTCCTTCAGGCGCGGCAGCCCGGTCGCCGCGAACACCATCCTGCCCCGCTCCCTGGAGACCACGATGGTGGCCTCGCCCCCGGCGGTGACCGGCCGCCGAAGGACCCGGGCGTCCGGGGCTGCCATGACGTCCAGCAGGTCCTTCTGCCGGTCGAGCGCCTCCTGCCGGCCGGCGATCACCGTCTCCAATCTCTGCTGGCCCTGAACCGCGAGGACCCCGAGGGCGACGGCCGCCGCCGCGGACACGGCCGCCAGCCCCGCCGCCACCCGCCCCCGCCACCCGGCCCCCAGCCGGCCGGACCCCCCGGACCCCGCCCGGCCGGACCCCCCGGACCCCATCCGGCCGGGTCCCCTGGGCCCCGCCCGGCCGTGCCTTCCGGGGCGCGGGCCGCCCGTTTCCTGCCCCGGGCCGCCCGCTTCCGGCCGTACGCCTGGCGTGTCCGGCGCCGGTGAGGACCCGGCCCCCGTGGCGCCGGTCCGCTGGGGGCCGGGCCGGTCGGGTCCTGGAGCGCCGGTCCCGAACGGGAGGGTGCCCGTCGGCTCCGTCCTGGGGTACCAGACGGTGGCTCCCGATTCGGCCAGCGGCCAGGGGTAGATGGTGGCGGGGGCGTGGGCCTGCCGTACCTGGGCGGCGGAGGCGAGCACGCGGCGGCGCAGCGCGGCGGGCGGCGGGACGGCCGCGGGGAGCGCGAGGCGGGCGGCCGTCTCACGCAGGCGGCGCACCTCGCCCTGGCAGGCCACGCACCGGACCAGGTGCCGTTCGAACAACTCCCCTTCCAGCTCGGGCAGGGCGTGCACGGCGTAGGCGCCGGACAGGGCGTGGAGGTCTTCGTTCATGGGGTCGCTCCCAGCCGGTACGGCCCGTCGCGCGGTGAGCGCCGCGAACGGGGTGCGCGTCGCGGCCGTGGCGGGGCGGTCGTGACGCTCACGTCTGTACTTCGGCCCCTCGGGCCCGCCGGATGCCGGGCCTTGCGCTTTTCCCGTGTCGTGCGACAATTTCATTGGGTGATGAATTATGAGCTGTGTAATCGCAGGAGGCGGTCCAGCGGGCGCCATGCTCGCCCTGCAGCTCGCCAGGTCCGGCGTCGAGGTGACGCTGCTGGAGAAGCACGCCGACTTCCTCAGGGACTTCCGGGGTGACACGATCCACCCCTCCACCATGATGGTGCTCGACGAACTCGGGCTCATCGACGACTTCCTCAACCTGCCCCACCGCAAGACGTACCAGGTCCACGCGCTGACCGACGACGGCCCCCGGCCTGTGGCCAGCCTCAGGGAGCTGCGCACGCCGTACAACTACATCGCGATGGTCCCGCAGTGGGACTTCCTGGACCTGATCGTCGGGGCGGCCAAGGAGTACCCGTCGTTCCGGCTGCTCATGAACGCCGGGGCGACCGGCCTGATCCGCGAGGACGGCGTCGTGCGCGGCCTGCGCTACCGGGACGCCTCGGGCGAGCACGAGATCAGGGCCGCGCTCACGGTAGCCGCCGACGGCCGGCGCTCCACGCTGCGCGCGGCGGCGGGGCTCGTGCCGGAGGAGTTCGGGGCGCCCATGGACGTGCTGTGGTTCCGCATGCCGCGGGAGGCCGGCGACACCGACCACACGTTCCTGCGCCTGGCGGCCGGCAAGCTCATGGTCGCCATCAACCGGGAGAGCTACTGGCAGATGGCCTACGTGATCCCCAAGGGCGGCTTCGACCGGCTGCGCGCCCAGGGCATCGACGCCTTCAGGGATCCGGTACGGCGGCTGCTGCCGTTCCTCGCCGACCGGGTGGACCTCGTCCAGAGCTACGACGACCTCAGCATGCTGACCGTGGCGGTCAACCGGCTGGAACGCTGGCACCTGCCCGGTTTCCTGTGCGTCGGGGACGCGGCGCACGCGATGTCGCCGGTGTTCGGCGTCGGCATCAACCTGGCCGTCCAGGACGCGGTGGCCACGGCCAACCTGCTGGCCGGGTCGCTGCGCTCGGGGGCGCCGATCCCGGAGTCTGCGCTTCACCTGGTGCAGCGTCGGCGGTTGTTCCCGGCGAAGGTCACGCAGGCCGCGCAGCGCCTGTTCCAGGACCGCGTCATCAGCGTCGCCCTGGAGAACCGGCGGAAACCACCCCGCATCCCTGCCAACGTGACCGGCGTCCCGATCCTGGGCGCGGCGCTGCGGCGGTTCGTGGGCTTCGGCGTCCGGCCCGAGCACGTGCGCACGAAAGCCCTGATCCGCGCCTAGTCCGGCACGGGCAGGTGGTAGAGGGCGAGCGGAGCGGGCGGCGGCAGGGGCGCGGCCGGTCCGGTGTGGAAGGAGCGCAGCATCAGGGCGGCCAGGCGGCGGGCGGCTGCCACCGCGGTCTCGGCGGAGGCCGCGGTGATGCCGTCGGTGGCCATGAGGATGAGCGAGAGGTCGCTGCGCTCGAACTCGGCCCGCAGCCGGCCCGACGCCTTGGCCCGCCGTACCAGCTCGGCGAAGCCCCGCTCGGCCCGCTCACGCTCGCGCCCGAAGTCGACCGCGCCGGGGAACTCGCTCAGGAAGGCGGCCGCGAGGCCGCGGTCGACGGCGTTCATCGCGCACAGCGTCTCGATGAACGTGCGGAACCCGTGCCAGGGGTCGGGGTCCTCCAGGGCCTCGTCGATCGTCCCCACGCAGGCGCCGAGATGCTCGCGGAACACCTCCGCCATCAGGGCCTCGCGGGTGGGGAAGCGCCGGTAGAGCGTGGCCACGCCGACGCCCGCGCGCCGCGCGATCGCGGCCATGGGCACGTCGAGGCCCCGCGCGGCGAACAGGTCGCCGGCCGCTTCGAGGATGCGCCGCCGGTTGTGACGCGCGTCCGCGCGCAGCTCCATCCGAGAGGATTCCGCAGACATGCTTCTCACATTAGCTCAAATGGAGTGGCCTCTCCGTTTAGCGGGCTAGCGTGACGGCATGAGTGAGATGCGCGCGGCCCTTTACGACCGCTATGGCCCCCCTGAAGTGCTGTACGAGGGCACGCTGCCCAAGCCCGTCCCGGGCCCCGGAGAGGTCCTGGTACGCGTCCACGCCACCACCGTGAACGGCGGCGAACTCCTGGGCCGGGCCGGAAAGGTACGGCCGGTCACCGCGCTCGCCGGACCGGGCTGGCCCAAGCGCACCGGGATCGACTTCGCCGGCGAGGTCGCCGGCCTCGGCTCACCGAGGTCGGGCCTGAAGCCCGGCGACCGGGTCTGGGGCTCCATGGCCAGGTCCCAGGGCTTCGGCAGCGCCGCCGAGTATGTGGTGGTGCGGCCCCGGCAGCTCGCCTTCGCCCCCGCCGGGCTCGACCTGGTCCAGGCCGCGGCCCTGCCCGTGGGCACGACCGCGATCACCGCATTGCGCGACAAGGCCCGCCTCGCCCCCGGCGAGCGCCTCCTGGTGCGCGGCGGCGCGGGCGGCGTCGGCAGCCTCGCCGTCCAGCTCGGCCGCGCCTACGGCGCCCACGTCACCGCACTCGCCGGGGCCGCGAACCTGGACCTCGTCCGCGACCTCGGCGCCGACGAGGCCTACGACTACGCGACGACCGGCCCGGCCGGCCTCGGCCCGTTCGACGTGGTCCTCGACACCGTGGGCAGAGACCTGCCCGCGTGGCGCCGCCTGCTGACGCCGCGGGGCCGTATGGTGGCGATCGCGTTCGACGCCGCGCACGTGGCCGCCTCGATCGGCTACATCCTCGCGTCCACCGTGTACGGCAGGCACCGCGTGCGGGCCTTCAGCGGCGCCCCCACCCACGAACTGTTCGCCGAGCTGACCCGGCTGACGGAGTCCGGGGCGCTCCGGCCGGTCGTGGACACGATCCACCCGCTGTCCGGCATCGCGAAGGCGCACCGGGCGCTGGAGGCGGGCGGGGTCCGCGGGAAGCATGTCATCCAAGTGATATGACCGGTTTACCGGGTTTGATGGGCCGCCAGGTGAGAACACGTTCTCAGAATGCGGAATCCGGGGTCGGAGAGGAAGGCGGAGTGGAATACCCTCGTTTGTCGTGAGCGCACTGAGCAACCTCGATTCCTGGCGGGCGCTTCCCGCCGCCCAGCAGCCTGACTGGCCCGACCCCGCCGAGCTCGGCAAGGTCGTGGACGAGCTGCGTTCTCTTCCCCCCCTGGTGTTCGCCGGCGAGTGCGACCAGCTCAAGGCTCAGCTGGCCGACGTGGCCCGCGGCCAGGCGTTCGTGCTGCAGGGCGGCGACTGCGCCGAGACGTTCGCCGGCGCCACCGCCGACAACGTGCGCAACAAGCTCAAGACGCTGCTGCAGATGGCCATCGTCCTCACCTACGCGGCCAAGGTGCCCGTCGTGAAGATCGGCCGGGTCGCCGGGCAGTTCGCCAAGCCGCGCTCCAAGGGCACCGAGACCCGCGACGGCGTCACCCTGCCCGCCTACCGGGGCGACATGGTCAACGGGTTCGACTTCACCGAGGCGTCCCGGGTGCCCGACCCGTGGCGGCTGCTGAAGGCGTACCACTCCTCGGCGGTCACGCTCAACCTCGCCCGCGCCTTCACCAAGGGCGGCTACGCCGATCTGCGCCAGGTGCACGCCTGGAACCAGGATTTCGTGCTCGAGTCGCCCGCCGGGCGCCGCTACGAGCAGCTGGCCAGGGAGATCGACCAGGCGCTCGCGTTCATGCGGGCCTGCGGGGCCGACCCGGAGGAGTTCCACACCGTGGAGTTCTACTCCTCCCACGAGGCCCTGATCCTCGACTACGACCAGGCGCTCACCCGCATCGACTCACGCACCGGCCTGCCGTACGACGTCTCCGCTCATATGGTGTGGATCGGCGAGCGCACCCGTCAGCTCGACGGCGCGCACGTGGAGTTCTTCTCCCGCATCCGCAACCCGATCGGCGTCAAACTCGGCCCCACGACGACGGCCGACGAGGCGCTCACGCTGATCGAGAAGCTCAACCCCGCCAACGAGCCCGGCCGCCTGACGTTCATCACCCGCATGGGCGCGCCGAAGATCCGCGAACTGCTGCCGCCGCTGGTCAAGGAGGTCACCGCGTCGGGCGCGCAGGTGGCGTGGATCTGCGACCCGATGCACGGCAACACGTTCGAGGCGCCGAGCGGCCACAAGACGCGCCGCCTGGACGCCGTGCTGGACGAGGTGGCCGGCTTCTTCGAGGTGCACCGCGCGCTCGGCACGCACCCGGGCGGCATCCACATCGAGTTCACGGGCGACGACGTGACGGAGTGCGTGGGCGGCGGCCAGGAGATCGCCGAGGACGACCTCGCCCTCCGCTACGAAACCGCCTGCGACCCGAGGCTCAACCGCTCCCAGTCCCTGGACCTGGCCTTCCGCGTCGCCGAGCTCTACCGCTCGGTCTAGCGACGCATCTGTTTCAAGCGCCTTTCCGTTACGGCGGGGCCGGCTCGCCCGCCCCGCCGTACTTCCTTTCCCTCTGTCGAGCGATGGTCGTGAGGGCTCACGGGCCGCTCGCCGCGACAACTCCGCTCGTGACCGGCGCCACGCGCGATCCGGCCCGGGGGCGGGGTGTCAGGGAAGGTGGATGGAGGGGTCGGGCTGGGTGGGGACGGGGCGGCGAGTGGCCTGGCTGGTGGAGGTCCAGAAGACGCCGGCCGTGATGGCCATGAGGATGACCAGCCACAGTGCCGCTCTGCCCATCCGCAGGCCGTAGCCGCACAGCAGCCACGACAGGGCCAGCCACCATCGCCGTGACGCCCCGGCCTTGCGGCGCATTTCCATGGCGCCGAAGGCGAAGTCGCTGGCTATGGACTCGTCGTCCAGGCCTGCCTGCAGGCCGGTGTAGAGGACGGCGAGGCGTTCCGCGCTGGCGGCGGTCTCGCCGGGGGCGGTCCAGCCTCTTAACAGGTGTTCGTCGGCCAGCGAGCGGCGGCGGGAGAACCAGCGCATCGGCGGCCACCGCAGCCCGAAGCGGACGCCGCTGGGTGTGAACGCGAAGGCGCAGTCCTTCAGGCGCAGGCCCGCCGGGTCGCCGTAGCCGGCGAAGCGGCAGGTGGACAGGTCCAGGCCGGTCAGATTCAGCGCGGGGGCGTTCACCTCGCGAAGGGACGTGAGGGCGGCGCGGCCTCGGCCGGAGATGGCGGACGGGTGGTGCAGGACGGCCGATTCCAGGTCGGCCTGGGCGTCGGTGAGGCGCAGCAGCAGCGGGCCGGTGATCTCGGCGTGGCGCAGGTCCGCGCCCGAGCCGGTGACGCACAGGTCGAGTCCCGACTCGGCGTGCGCGTGGGCGGCCGAGAGGCGGCCGGTGACCGAGACGTAGACGTTGCCCAGGAAGTGGGCGGCGTCGAAGGCGGCCGGGCCGACGACCTTGCGGAAGGACAGCGTGCGGCCGAAGCGGGCGCCGCGGAAACTGGCGCCGTCGCCGACCGTCGCGGCGTCGAAGGTGGCGAACCCGTCGAACCGGGTTCGCTCGCAGGACAGGCCGCGGCCGCAGGCGGTCTGGCTGAACAGGGCGTCGCGGGCCAGGACGGCCCTGTCCAGCGACAGGTGGCCGCGGACCCTGACGCCGTGGAAGGACAGTTCGCGGGCGAAGCGGGCGCCGGCCAGAGAGACGTTGCCTTCGAAACGCGCGCCGAAGAAGGACGCCAGGCGGTCGAACCTCGCTCCGTCGAGCGAGACGTCGCCGAGGAAGGCGACTCCGGCGAAGCGCGTCTCGCAGGTGAAGTGGGCGCGGTCGAGGCGGGTTCTGCCGGGTCTGCGTTCGGTGGCCTCCAGGACCTGGTCCAGGAGTTCGGCGTCGATGGTGGTGCCGCGGAGGTCCACGAGGCGGCCGGGGGTTAAGGTGCGGAGCACCTCCGCGCGCGCCTCGGGCGTGGTGTGGAGCAGGCAGGTGCCGTGAGGCTGGTGTGCGAAGCCTGTGCAGGCGCCGGAATGCGCGCAGGTGACCCAGTCCATGCAGTGGTCATACCCGGGCACGGCGCCGGTCAAGGTTCGCCGTATCAATGCTCTATCCACCTTCATGCGGACATATACGACGCCACGGGCCCTTGAAGCGCTGGTCATCCGCGTTTCAACCCGGCCGGCGATCCGCACCCGCCCCACGGCCGGCGCCGTACCGGCTGCCCGTGAGCGGCGGCGACCTCAGCTCACTACGGCGAGGCCGAGCGGTCCGAGGCACCGGCATCGCGTGTCCCGCCGGAGCCTGGTGTGCGGGCCCGGCGGGACATGGAATGCTGGAAAGCGGTGAGTGGTTGACACCGTTGCAACTTCAACGACGATACGAGGAGCCACTTGTGGCGACTATCGAAGTAACAGAGAAGAACTTCAACGACATCGCCGACAAGGGGATCGTCCTGCTCGACTTCTGGGCTGCGTGGTGCGGGCCTTGCCGTACCTTCGGGCCGATCTTCGAGAAGGCGTCTACGAAGCACGACGACATCACCTTCGGCAAGATCGACACCGAGGCTCAGCAGGCGCTGGCCCAGGGCTTCGAGATCACCTCGATCCCGACGATCATGGCCATCCGCGACGGCATCGTCGTTTACGCCCAGCCCGGCGCCCTTCCGGCCCCGGCCCTGGAGGACCTGATCGGACAGGTACGGGCGCTGGACATGGACTCCATCCGGTCGGAGCTGGCCGAGGAGCTCAAGAAGGCCGACCAGACCTGACGGCTTGACCCTCCGGACCTCGCCCTTCGTCGACGGCGAGGTCCTTCTCACATCCCGGGCGGACGGTGCGGCCATCGCCCGGTGACACCGGCCCTTGAGACGCGGCGGAGGCGGCCGGGGCTCTCCAGCCATGGCCGCCCCCACGCTTGGAGCGCCGGGTGGGCGAGAAGACCCGCGCCGGAGACCGGCGCGACGTGCACGGCCGCCCACCGGCCTCCGGTCGGCGAGCCGGCGTGGTCCAAGGGCCGGGAGTGGGTCAGGGCAGGGTGGCGAGGAGTTCGGCGATCTTGGCGAAATGGTGGGTGCGCCAGCCGCCGCCCATGATCTTGCGGCTGAACTGCTGGGCCGGGTCGTCCGGGTCGAAGCCCTCGTGGTCGAGGAAGACCCGCGTCCCCCGGCCCTCGCCCTCCAGGCGCCAGCTCACCGTCCAGTCGGCCTTCTTGCGGTCGCTCCAGCTGATCTTGAGGAGCTTCCGCGGCTCGATCTCCAGCACCCGGCAGTACACGATGCCGTCGAAGCCCACGTTCGGGCGTGGCTCGGTGGTGAAGGTGAACTCGTGGCCGATCTCCAGCCGGAAGCTGTTGGGCATCAGCCACCTGGCCATCAGCTCGGGGTCGGTGAGGGCGCGCCAGACCTTGGCGGGCGGGTGGGCGTAGAAGTGGTCGACGCGAATCGCGGTCAGGTCGTCAGTCATCATCCTGCTCATCCATCGTCTCGGGCATCTCGTCGAGGACCGTGCCGAGGGCGGCCAGCCTCTCCCGCCAGAACCGCTCGTACGGGCTGAGCCAGTCGCGCAGCCGCATCAGCGGCTCGGCCTCCAGCCGGTAATGGCGCTCGCGTCCCTGGCGGGCCTCGGCCACCAGGCCGGCGTCCCTGAGGACCTTCAGGTGCTCGGACACACTGGGGCGGCTCATCTCGAACCGTTCGGCCAGCCGCCCGGCCGGCTGGTCCCCCTCGCGCAGCAGGAGCTCCAGCAGCCGCCGCCGCGCGGGACTGGCCAGCGCCGCGAACAGGGCGTCGGAGGACATCAGCCCTGGCTGACGACGTAGCCGTTGCCGAACGGGTCCTGGAAGAGCAGCCGGCGTCCCCAGGGCTCGTCGGAGGGGCCGTCGGCGGCGGTTCCCGCCGACCTCAGGCGTGCGGCCAGGTCGTCGAGGTCGGGCGCGGTCAGGATGAGGCCGCCGACCGGGGCCATCTCGGGGAACCACGAGGCGAGCAGCAACGTCGTCGCGCCGCCCTCGGGCGCGACGGTGAGCCAGCGGCCCATCGGGAACGGGTTGTCGGTCCTGATCCCCATGCCGAGGGGGCCGGTGTAGAAGGCCAGGGCCGTCTCCTGGTCGGAGACGGGAATGGTCACAGTGGAGATTTCCATGTCGCCCACTATACGTAGGAAATATCCTACGCATCAATATCGGGGGAATCCCTGATGAGTCCCCGAGGCCGTCGTCCGTAGAATCGAGGCATGCTCATCGACGACTACGTGGCCGATCTGGGCCGGGCCCTGTACGGGCCGACGGGACCCAGGCGCGACATGGTCGTCGAGGCCCGCGACAGCCTGGTCGACACGGCCGACGCCTACGAGGCGGACGGGCTGGCGCGCGAGGAGGCCGAGCGGCTGGCCGTTCAGGAGTTCGGGAGTGTCGAGGAGATCGCGCCCGGGTACCAGAGCGAGCTGACGGCGTGCGCGGGGCGCAGGCTGGGCGGGCTGCTGTTCGTGAGCGTGCCGCTGACGGCGCTGGCCTGGTCGATGATCTGGCAGGTGTTTCCGCTCGATCCGTCCATCTGGGCGCAGAAGCCGGCCTGGTTCGGCGCGATCTCTCTGGCGCTGGACCTGGTGCAGGTCGCGGTGGGCGTGAGCGGCGGGCTGTCGCTGCTGGCTCTCGGGCGCGGCGCGCGGCTGCTGCCCAAGGCGCGGCTGGTGACCCGCTCGCTGGGCGGGCTGGTGCTGGCCATGCTGGCGCTCACCACGATCCTGGGCATGATCCTGACGATCGGGGTGAAGGGGCCGATCGGCTTCACGGCCTATCCCCCGGGCGTCATGGTGACGGTGGCGAGCTACGTGCTGGCCGGTGTGCAGTTGTACTGCGCGGTGCGGTGCCTGCGGATCACGAGGACGGCCGTAGCACACCACTGATCGTGGCGGTGAACTCCCGCCAGGCGGATCGCTCGCCTTCGAGCTGCCGCCTGCCGGAGCCGGTGAGCCGGTAGGTGCGGCGTTTGCGGCCGCCGACTGTCGCCCATTCGCTGGCGAGATAGCCCACGCGCTCCAGCTTGCGCAACGCCGGATAGACCGTGCCCGTCGGCACGCTGAGCGCGCCGCCGCTGCGTTCCTGCAGGGCTTCGATGATCGCGTAGCCGTGGAGTGGCTCGTGCTCCAGCACGGAGAGCAGCAGGGCGTCCAGATGGCCGCGGAGCGCGTCCGGGTTCATGGCGACAATCCTAGGTTCCCGTTCGTCATATAGACAGTCTACATGTAGGCTCTCTATATGTAGGCAGACACAACAACGACGGGGACGGAGTCCATGGAGGCACTGGATCTGGCGCGCACGCAGTTCGCGCTGACGGGCAGCCTGCACTTCCTGTTCGTGGTGCTCACGCTGGGACTGGCCCCGCTGGTGGCCATCCTCAACACGCGCTGGGTGCTGTCGGGCAAGCGGCTTTATGAGGGAATGACCCGCTTCTGGGGCCAGATCTACGTGATCAACTACGCCCTGGGCATCGTGACCGGACTGGTGATGGAGTTCCAGTTCGGACTCTCGTGGAGCGGGCTGTCACACTACGCCGGCGACGTCTTCGGGGCGCCGCTGGCCATGGAGACGCTGGTGGCGTTCTTCCTGGAGTCGACGTTTCTCGGGCTGTGGATCTTCGGGTGGCACCGGCTGCCCAAGAAACTCCACCTGGCCTGCATCTGGATCGTCACGCTCACCGCCTACGCCAGCGCGTTCTACATCATGGTCGCCAACTCCTTTTTGCAGAACCCGGTCGGCTCCGTCGTCAAGGGCGACCACATGGAACTGGTCGACTTCGGGGCGCTGCTGACCAACCCCTCACTGGTCCTGGCCTTCCCGCACATCATCGGGGCGGCGCTGTTCACCGGCGGCATGGTCTTCGCGGGCGCCGGCGCGTACCAGCTCAGGCGCCGCACCCACGAGGGGGAGTTCTTCACCAGGTCGCTGCGCATGGGGGTGGCGACCGCCGCGATCGGCAGCACGCTCGCGCTCGGCGCCGGGTACGCGCAGTTCGGGGTCATCGACACCGGCAAGTTCGAGAACAACACCGCGGCCGCCGTCGGGCTCGGCTTCATGATGGAGCTGGGGCATCTGCTCTGGTTCATGGTGGTGCTGGTGATGCTGCCGCTGATCCACTGGCTGCCCAAGTGGCGCTGGACCCACCTGATCATCATCATCATGACGCCGCTGCCGTTCGTCGCGTCCATCCTCGGCTGGATGGCCAGGGAGATCGGCCGCCAGCCGTGGATGATCTGGGAGAAGCTCTCCGTCGCCGACGCCATGTCCCCCGGGCTCACGTCCGGGATGATCACCGCCTCTCTGATCGGGTTCGTCGGCGTGCTCGGCCTGCTGGCCGTCGTCGACTACGTCCTCATCGTCCGCGTGGTACGGCGCGGCCCCGCCGACCTCGCCCTCGGCGCCCCCGCCGAGGAACGCCAGCCGGCGATGAGCCTCTAGGAGCCTTCACATGGAACTGATCTGGTTCGTCATCTTCGCCGTGCTGCTGGCCGGCTACTTCGCCCTGGAGGGCTTCGACCTGGGCGTCGGCCTGCTGATGCTGGGCCGCCCCCAGGAGCGCAGGGACCGGATGGTGGCCGCCATGGCGCCGTACGTGCTGGCCAACGAGGTGTGGCTGGTCGCGGTGGCCGGGGCGCTGTTCGGGGTCTACCCGATGCTGGAGGGGCCCGTCCTGTTCGGGCTCTACCCGATCGTCGTGGCGATGCTGCTGTCGTGGGTGCTGCGCGACGCGGGGCTGTGGTTCCGCCGCCGCATGGACGGGGCCGCGTGGCGCTCGTTCTGGGACCTCATGATCACGCTGGGCTCGCTCGGGCTGTCGGCCGGGTGGGGTGTGGCGCTGTACGCCGCGGCCACCGGGTTCACCGCCTCGTTGCTGCACCCGCTCGGACTCGGGCTCGGGGCGCTGCTGGCCGTGCTGTTCGCGATGCACGGGCGGGCGTTCCTGAACTGGCGCGAGGGCGGGAAGGCCGGGCGGCTCCTGCTCACCGGACTGGCCGCGGCGGCGCCCGTGATCGCCCTGCTCATCGGGTCGGCCGGCTTCCTCATGGCCTCATCGGCGGCCGGTTCCAGCCTGAATGTGCTCAGTTTCATGGTGTTGCCGTTCGCGCCCGTCATGGTCGGCGCGCAAGTATGGGTCTGGCGGACCTTCCGGGGCGCCATCCGTACTCCGTCGTTCTTCTGAGGACTCGTGCACAAAGATCTCCTGCGGCTCATGCGGGCCGAGCAGTCGGTGCGCAGGCATCTGGCCGTCACCCTGGCCGCCGCCACGCTGGCGGGACTGCTCGTGCTCGTCCAGGCCGAGCTTCTGGCCGGGGTGCTGTCCGGCAGGTTCACGCTGGCGGCGCTGGGCGTGCTGGCGCTGACCGTCGGGTTGCGGGCGCTGCTCGGGTGGAGCCAGGGCGTGTTCGCCGGCCGTACCGCGACCGGGGTGAAGTCGGCGCTGCGCGAGCGGCTGCTCGGCCGGCTGCGGGAGATGGGACCCGCGCGCCTGGCCGGCCACCGCTCCGGTGAGCTCGTCACGCTGGCCGGGCGCGGGCTCGACCGGCTCGACCCGTACCTGACCGGCTACCTTCCCGCCATGGCGGTCGCCGGGGTGGTGCCGCTGGCGGTGCTCATCCGGTTGTTCGCCGCGGACCTGGCCAGCGCGGTCATCGTGCTGGTCACGCTGCCGCTCATCCCCATCTTCGGCGCGCTGGTCGGCATGCACACCAAGGCGACCACCGAGCGGCAGTTCCACGCGCTGGCCAGGCTCGGCGGGCACTTCCTCGATGTCGTGCGCGGGCTGCCCACGCTGCGCGCCTTCGGCCGGGCCCGCTACCAGGCCACCGTCATCGAGCAGGTCGCCGACGCGCACCGGGGCGCCACGATGCGCACACTGCGGGTGGCGTTCCTGTCGTCGCTGGTGCTGGAGCTGTGCGCGTCGTTGTCGCTGGCGCTCGTGGCGGTGCCGATCGGGCTCCGGCTGCTGGGCGGCAACCTCGACCTCACCACCGCGCTGCTCGTCCTGCTGCTGGCGCCCGAGGCGTACCTGCCGCTGCGGATGATGGGCACCCGCTTCCACGCCTCGATGGAGGGTGTGGCGGCGGCCGACGCGGCCTTCGCCGTACTGGAGGAAGAGGTCGGGCCCACGCCCGCGCCCGCCCGCACGGAGCGCGGTGAGGGGCCGCCGGAGATCCGGCTGGAGAACGTCACCGTCCGCTACCCCGGCCGCGAGGTCGCGGCGCTGGAGGACGTCTCGCTGGTGATCGCGCCCGGCGAGCGGGTCGCGCTGGTCGGCGAGAGCGGCGGCGGCAAGAGCACGCTGCTGCACCTGCTGCTCGGCTTCGTCTCCCCCGCCTCCGGGCGGGTGCTGGTCGGCGGGCGCCCGCCGGACACCCCCGACGAGCTGGCGTTCGTGCCGCAGCGCCCGCACCTGTTCGCGGCCTCCGTCGCCGACAACATCCGCCTCGGCGCCCCCGGCGCCACCCTTCCCGAGGTACGGCGGGCCGCCAAGGCCGCCCACGCCGACGCCTTCGTCGAGGCCCTGCCCGACGGGTACGACACCCTGGTGGGCGAGCGAGGCGCCAACTTCTCGGCGGGCCAGCGCCAGCGCATCGCCCTGGCCAGGGCGTTCTGCCTGCCCGGCGCGACGGTCCTGCTCCTGGACGAGCCCACGGCCCGCCTCGACGGCCGCAGCGAGGCCGCCGTCGTGGAGGCCACCGCCGCCCTGGCCGAAGGGCGCACCGCGGTCATCGTCGCCCACCGCCCCGCGATGATCGACCTGGCCGACCGGGTGATCCGCATCCACGCCGGCCGGGTCGTGTCCGACACCCGCCGGGACGCCACCACCGTGGCGGGCTCCGGCGACGACGTGAGGGAGATCCGGTGAAGCGGCGCATGGGCCTGCGGATCGTCTGGGCCGTGCTGGCCGGGGCCGCGGCCGATCTGGCCGGGCTCGGGCTGATCGCCGCCGCCGCGTGGCTGATCACGCGGGCCGCCGAGCAGCCGGAATTGGCCGCGCTGAGCGTGGCGATCGTGGCCACCCGCGCCTTCGCCACCAGCCGCGGCGTCTTCCGCTACGCCGAACGCCTGACCGGCCACGACGTCGCCCTGCGCGCCCAGGCCGAGACCCGCGAACGGCTCTACGGCTCGCTCATCGCGCCCCAGCAGCCCAGGCACGGCGGAGCGGACCTGCTCAGCCGCATGGTCGACGACACCGAGGCGGTCCAGGACCTGCTGGTGCGCGTCCTGCTGCCCGCGACGGCCGCGCTGATCACCGGCGCGGCGGCGGTCGTGATCGCGCTGACGCTGGCGCCGTTCGCCGCGCTGGTTCTGCTGGCGGGCCTGGTGGTGGCGGGCGTGCTGCTGCCCGCCGGCACGGCCGCCGCCGCCCGCCGCTGGTCGGCCCGCCTGGCCCCGGCCAGGGCCACGCTGGCCGAGCGGGTCGCCGACCTGGTGCACGGCTCGGCCGACCTGGCCGCGTACGGGGCCGGTGAGCGCGCCCTGGCCAAGGCCATGGAGGCCGACGCGGAACTGGCCGCTCTGGAACGCCGCCAGTCCCGTGTGCACGCGGCCTCGCTCGGCGTGGGCACGCTGGTACAGGGCCTGACGGTGGCCGGGATCGTCCTGGCCGCCCGGGCGGCGGGCGCGGACACGGTGGCGACGGCGGTGCTCGCGCTGACCGCGCTGGTGTCGTTCGAGCCGGTGCTGCCGCTGGCCGCGGCGGGCGAGCGCATGGCGGGTATCACGTCCGCGCTGCGCCGCCTGCGCGAGGTGCGCTCGGCTTCCCCGGCCGTCGCCGAGCCGCCGGTTCCGTCCGCGCTGCCCGAGGGGCCGGTGACGGTCGCGGTCGACGACCTCGTCGTACGGCACGCGCCCGGCGCGCCCGCGGCCGTGGACGGCATCTCGTTCACGCTCGAACCCGGCAGGCGTGTGGCCCTGGTGGGCCCGAGCGGCGCGGGCAAGAGCACGGTCCTGGCGGCCCTCATGCGCCTGCTGGAGCCGGAGTCCGGCAGTGTCCGCGTCAACGGCGTCGACACGGCGGAGCTCGACTCCGGCCAGGTGAGAACGCTGATGACCGGCCTCACCCAGGATCCGTACATCTTCCAGACCACGTTGCGCGACAACCTCCGGCTGGCCGGTCCCGACGCGACGGACGACGATCTGGCGCGTGCCGTACGCGATGCCCGGCTTGAGCAGTGGGTGAGCAGGACCGGCTGGGACGCCGAGCTCGGCGAGGACGGCAGGACGGTCTCCGGCGGTCAGCTGCAGCGCCTGTCTCTGGCCCGCGCGCTCCTGTACGACCCGCAGGTGCTGCTCCTCGACGAGCCCGCCGAGGCGCTGGACGAGGAGACGGCCGACGCCCTGATGGCCGACCTGCTGGACGTCACCCACGAGCGCACGACGCTGCTGGTCACTCACCGCCTCAAGGGCTTGGAGCAGGTGGACGAGATCATCGTCATGGAGCACGGCCGGGCGATCCAGCGCGGCCGCCACGACGACCTGGTCGCCGTCCCCGGCTACTACCGCGACCTCTGGCAGTCGGAGGCCCTCACCCGGCGCTGATCCCCCGGCCGACAGGTTTACATCGCAAACCCCTTTGGTTTATAGTTCAAACCAGTTTGAGCTATCGAGGAGTTTGGCGATGACAGACCACGAGGCCACCCCGAGCCCGGAGGAGATGCTCCGGCTCATCGAGCAGCAGCAGACCGCGGCGATGCGCCGGTTCCTCCCGGACCCACTGCTCATGTACGTGCCCTGGGGGGTGTCCTGGTTCATCGGCTTCGGCACGCTCTTCCTCGGCCAGGGCCTCCAGGGCGACGGCAACGGGCTGCTGCCGATCACCTGGCAGGTGGGTCTGGCCGTGCTCTGGGGCACCCAGATCATCGCCTTCGTCCTCATGATCATCGCCCTGCTCCGCTCCGGCGGCCACATCAAGGGCGAGTCCGAGACCCGTGGCGCGATGTACGGGCTGGCCTGGTTCGTAGGCTTCAACGCCATGGGCGTCATCGCCGCACGCTTCGTCCCGCATCTTCAGGAAGACACGATCGGGCCGTTCTATACCTCTCTGTTCATGCTGGTCGCCGGCCTGCTCTACATGGCCGGCGGCGCGATCTACCGGCTGTGGCCGCAGTTCCTGCTGGGCGTCTGGGTCACGGTGGTCGACGTGGTCGGCACCGTGCTGGGCGGCGGCTGGATCTACCTGCTCCTGGCGGTCCTCGGAGGTGGCGGCGCCGTCACCACCGGCCTGTGGCTGCGGAGGCAGCGGTGAACGACGAGCTCGACCCCGTCATCCACGCCCAGGCCAGGCTCAGGGTGGTGGCGACGCTCAACACGCTGCCCGGCGGTGACCGGCTCGCCTTCCCCGGCCTGAAGGACGTGCTCGGCATGACCGCCGGCAACCTGTCCGTTCACCTGTCCAAGCTCGAAGAGGCCGGCTACGTGGAGATCACCAAAACGCACAAGGGCCGCACCCCCGTCACCTACGTCGCGCTGACCAAGCGCGGCAGGGCGGCCTTCGACGAGTACACCAAAGCGATCCGCGCCCTGCTCGACACCGCTGGAGGCACCCCATGAGCGTTCTCGCGCGAACCATCGACGTCACCCGGCGCTACGGCGGCGTGCTCGCCCTCGACCGCGTCTCGCTGGAGATCCGCGCCGGCGAGCTCGTCGGCCTGCTCGGCCCCAACGGCGCCGGCAAGTCCACCCTCATCAACCTGTTCGTCGGCCTGCGCCGCCCCACCTCCGGCACGGTCGAGCTGCTCGGCGGCTCCCCCTTCGACCCTCTGGTACGGCGCGGCATCGGCGTCACCCCGCAGGAGACCGGCCTGCCGGAGGCGCTGCGCGTGGGCGAGGTCGTCGGCTTCGTCACCAGCCACTACCCGAAGGCCCGTCCCAAGGGCGAGGTCCTGGAGCGCTTCGGCCTGTCCGACCTGGACCGGCGCCAGATCGGCGGGCTGTCCGGCGGGCAGAAGCGCCGCCTGGCCGTGGCCCTCGCCTTCGCCGGCGACCCGCGGCTGGTCTTCCTCGACGAGCCGACCACCGGCCTGGACGTCGAGGCCAGGCGCACCCTCTGGGACGGCATCCGCGCCTTCCACGAGGACGGCGGCACCGTGCTGCTGACCAGCCACTACCTGGAGGAGATCGAGGCGCTGGCCCAGCGGGTCATCGTCGTGGCCCAGGGCCACGTGCTGGCCGACGACACCGTCCGCGCCGTGCGGGACATGGTCGGCGTGCAGCGCGTCTCGCTGACCGCCGCCGCCCTGCCGGACCTGCCCGGCGTGCTGTCCAGCGAGCGGGACGGCGAGCGCACCCACCTGATGACCGCCGACGCCGACCACCTGGTGGTGACGCTGGTCCGCGGCGGGACGCCGTTCACCGGCCTGGAGATCCGGCCGACTTCCCTGGAGGAGGCGTTCCTCCACCTGACCGCCCCCGAGCCCGTCACCGCCTGAGGAGTGCGCATGTCCAGCTTGATCCTGGCTCACACCCGCTACCTGATGATCGAGCAGCTGCGGGTGCCGATCGGCCTCGTGGCCAGTTCCTTCTTCCCCGCCGCGACGATGCTGGCGTTCGTGGTGCCGTTCGCGGGCGACGACCCGGTCGCCGCCACGCGGTCCACGGGCTCCATGATGCTCTTCGGCGCCATCTCCGCCGCGCTGATCTCACTGGCCGTCTCGGTGTCACAGGATCGCGAGCAACCCTGGAACCCCTACCTGCGCACGCTGCCCGCCGGTCCGGTGCCCGCCTTCGCCGGCCGGATCGTGACGACGGTGATCTCCATGTTCATCTCGGTGATCCCCGTCCTGATCATCGCCGCCGCCTTCACCTCGGCGCGGATCACCCCGGTGCGGCTGGCGCTCGCCCTGGGCGCGCTGGTCGTCGCGACGATCCCGTTCATGCTGCTGGGCCTGTTCATCGGCTACATGATGCCGTCGAAGGGGGCGATCGCGGTGTCGCAGGTGGCGTTCTTCCCGCTGGCCATCCTGGGCGGGCTCATGCTGCCGCTGGAGATCATGCCGTCGTTCGTCCGGACGCTGTCGCTGTTCCTGCCCAGCAGGGGCGCCGGCGAGCTCATGTGGTGGACCGTCACGGGCATGTCCCCGAACGTGACCGCCCTGGTGACGCTGGCCGGCTGGATCGTCGCGACGGCCGCGCTGGCCGCCTGGGCCTACCGCCGCGACGAGGGACGCCGCTTCGCCTAGCCGCCCGCCCAGGGGTACGAACGGGGGTGCGCCGCCGAGTCCGCAGCGATCTCGACGGCGCACCCGTCCGTGAGGGGGTCCTATTTCTTCTCTTCGAGGGTAACGGTCACTTCGCTCTGCTTCCCGTCCCTCATGTATATGATCTTGACCTGTTGGCCTGGTTTGAAACCTCTGACCTGTCCGACCACCGTATCCCCACCATCGACCGGCTTGTCGCCGATTCGCGTGATGAGGTCGCCCTGCTTCAGGCCGGCCTTGGCGGCGGGGCTGTTCTCGGTGATCTGGCGGACCAGCGCCCCGGGCACGTCTCCGCTGGCGTCGGTCACGCTCACCCCGAGGAAGGCGTGCTTCACGGTTCCCGTGGCGGCGAGCTGGTCGGCCACCTGCTTGGCGGTGTTCACCGGGATGGCGAAGCCCAGGCCGATGCTGCCGTTGCTGCCGTTCGTGGCGATCGCGGTGTTGATGCCCACCACCTGGCCGGCGGCGTTGACGAGCGCGCCGCCCGAGTTACCGGAGTTGATCGAGGCGTCGGTCTGGATGGCGCCGCCGATGCTGGTGGGCGGGGCGGAGTCCTGACCGCCGCGGCCCCAGCCGGGCGGAACCTGCTGCTCCTGCTCACCGCCGACGTTGAGCGTGCGGTCGAGCGCGCTGACGATGCCGGAGGTGACCGTCCCCTCCAGGCCGAGCGGGCTGCCGATCGCCAGGACGGCGTCGCCGACCTTCAGCTGGTCGCTGTCGCCGAGCTCGGCCTTGGTCAGCCCGGAGACGCCCTCGGCCTTGATGACGGCCAGGTCCGTGGACGGGTCGGTGCCGACGACGGTGGCCTTGGCGGTCTTGCCGTCACTGAACTTGACCGACAACTGGCTGCCCTTGCCGTTGGCGGCCACGACGTGGTTGTTGGTGAGGATGAGGCCGTCCTCGGAGAGCACGACGCCGGATCCGCCGGCGTTCTGGCCCTGGATCATGACGACGGACGGCTGTACCTTGGTCGCCACCTCGCTGATCGTCATCTGGTTGGAGGCCGGCTTGAAGGCCGGGCTCGGCGCCGACTGGACGATCTGCGGCGTCTGGAAGGCGCTCGTGATGGCCGCCCCCGCGACGCCGCCGCCGATCGCCATGGCCGCCAGCGCCAGGCCGGCGATCGCCTTCTGTCCCCCGGTGAAGCCCTGCTTCTTGGCCGCGGGCGGCGGCGGGGGCGGCGCCAGGATCGCCGTGTCCTGGCTGGGGAAGCCCCCGGCGGCCGGCGGCTTGGCGCCGAACTGGGTCCAGCCCTGCTCGCGAGGCTCGTTCGCGTCCATCGTCATCTCCTCAAGTCCCGATGCCTCAAGGGTGCCAATGTCGCTGTTAAGGCAGCTTAAGCCGGTGATCAGAGGCTTCTGAACGGGCTGACGCGGGCCTTATCCGCCCTGGTCGGATGAGTCCGGGGCGGTGAGATTCTCATGCGATTCTCAGGCCGGCTTCGGCCAGTACTCGTCACGGAGCAACCGCTTGTAGAGCTTGCCGGTGGGATGGCGGGGCAACTCCTCCCGGAAGTCCACGGATTTGGGGCACTTGAAGTGCGCCAGCCGCTCTCTGCAGTACGCGATGAGCTCGGCCTCCAGCGCGGGTCCCGCCTCGCTCATGTCGGCGGGTTGCACCACGGCCTTGACCTGCTCGCCCATCTCCTCATCCGGTACGCCGAAGACCGCCACGTCGGCCACCTTGGGATGGAGGGCCAGGACGTTCTCCGACTCCTGGGGGTAGATGTTCACGCCGCCGGAGATGATCATGTAGGAGCGGCGGTCGGTGAGATAGAGGAAGCCCTCCTCGTCCAGGTAGCCGATGTCGCCGAGGGTGGTCCAGCCGCGGCCCCCCGGGTCCTGGGCGGCGCGCGTCTTGCCGGGATCGCCGTGGTACTCGAAGGTGAGGCCGTCGGAGAAGTAGATCGTGCCGTGCTCGCCGGGCGGCAGGTCGTTGCCCTCCTCGTCGAGGATGTGCACCTTGCCCAGCAGGGACCGGCCGACGGTGCCCTTGTGCGCGAGCCAGTCCTGGGGGCCGGCGTAGAGGAAGCCGTTGCCCTCGGTGCCCGCGTAGTACTCGTGGACGATCGGGCCCCACCAGTCGATCATCTGCTCCTTGACGGGGACGGGGCAGGGGGCGGCCGCGTGGATCGCGAACTTAAGACTGGAAATATCGTGCTTTGTCCGCTCTTCTTCGGGAAGTTTGAGCATTTTGATGAACATGGTGGGCACGAGCTGCGAGTGCGTGACGTGATACTTCTCAACAAGTTCTAGGTAGCGGACCGGGTCGAACTTCTCCATCACCACCACCGTCGCGCCCAGCCGCTGGAAGGTCATGCAGTAGCGCAGCGGCGCGGCGTGGTAGAGCGGCGCGGGCGAGAGGTAGACGCTGTCCCGCTCCGGCGCGAACAGGAACGACACCAGGTTGAACAACGCCCCCGGCTCGTCCAGCGCCGCGTGCGACAGCTTGGGCTTGACGCCCTTCGGCCTGCCGGTGGTGCCCGAGGAGTAGAGCATGTCGGCGCCCTGCGACTCGTCCTCGATCGGCGTGACCGGCTGCGCGGCCACCGCCTGCTCGTAGGAGTCGAAGCCGTCGGCCACGCCGTCCAGCATGAGGCGCAGCCGTACGCCGGTCACGGCCCGCGCCACGTCGGCCAGTTCGGCGCTGGTGATGAAGACCTGGGCCTCGCAGTTGTCCACGATGTAGGCCAGTTCGCCGGCCTGCAGCCGGGAGCTGACCGCGGTGTAGTACAGGCCGGATCGGTGTGCGGCCCAGGCCACGGCCAGGAAGAGCGGATGGTTGGGCAGCATGAACGCGATGTGGTCGCCCGGCCGCAGCCCGGCGGAGCGGAACAGGTGGGCCAGCCGGTTCGACTCCTCGTCCAGCCGGCGGTAGGTGAGGACCTCCCCGGAGCCCGCCATGATCACAGCGGGCTTGTCGGGGGTGACTGCTGCGATGGCTCCCGGATACATGAACCGAACGATATTCGGTTAAGCGTCGGGCCGGAAGGGCCTGATGACGTAGACGGTGCCCGTACTGGAACGTTGCCAGGCTCGTTCGAAGGCCTTGCGCGGGTAGATCGCCCGCACGCCACGCGCCGCCGGGTCGTTGGCGATGACGTCGCCGTCGCGGGTGAAGCCGGTGACGACCATGAGGTGGCCGGCGGAGGCGTACCCGAGCTCCTCGCGGGTGAAGGCCAGCGAGGTCACGACCGGAACCCCCGCCGCGACCAGGTCTTCGACCTCGGCCAGCGAGCGCATCCTGGCCACCGACGCGTCGAGTCCGAAACTTCCGGCATATGCGGTGTTGAAGGCCCAGTTGCCGGTGCCGCCGTAGGCCTTGTCGAAGGTGTGCCTGGCCGCGTGGTCGACCGCCGGGTCCGGGTCGGAACGCGGCACCCAGGACATCTCTTCCGGCCGCGGCCCCTTCTTCCAGTAGGCCAGCACCATCGCGGTTGCGGTCGGGCCGCACCACGCCGCGCCGCCGTGGCCGGCGTGCGCGAGCTGCGACTTGCGCGGCACCGCGAGCTCCCGCCCCCAGGCCCGCCCGCCGCGGGCTCGCGTGCCGCCCGCGCGCGAGGCCACCGCGCCCAGCGTTCGGATCTCCGGCAGCGCGGCGGAGCCCGGCCGCCGATACAGCGACACGCGCAGCCGGTAGGCGGTCACCGCCCGCCCCGCCTTGAACACGTCGGCGGCGACCCGCCCCTGGGCGTCGGCCTGCCCTTTCACGGTGGTCCGCACGCCGTCATAGGACCAGCGGCCCATCACGTACCACCCCGATCCGGGCACCCGCAGCTCCACCCTGACCCAGCTGCCCGGCGGAGTCGCGGCGGTCCACGACGGCACGATCTCGGTGGCGGCGAACCCGATCCGCCGCATCGGCCCGGTCCAGCGGGCCACCTCCCAGGCGCCCGCCCGTACGAAGCCACCGGCCACGAGACCGGCCTCCCGCCGGTAGACGACCCGCCCGTCCCCCGCCTGCCCCGGCATCACCATCAATATCGCGATCAGAATGCGCACCTTTTATCCATGGCCGCATTCGCGCATGTCCCACCCCAAAATTTCCTCCAGGTACGGCGAAGCCGCGATCTCGACGGGGAGAGATCGCGGCTTCGCCGCCCAACCGCGGGGATCAGGAGAAGTGGTACACGGGCTGCCAGCCCGAGTGGTGGCTCTTCGGCCCGAAGAAACCGCCCCGGCTCACGTCCACGTAGATGTGCGCGGCGTTCTTACCGGAGAACGAGTAGTGCTTCGGGTTCTTGGTGCAGTTCCTGAAGTTCTTGAAGGAGGTCGAGCCGTCGAAGCCGACGACCTTGAACGTCTCCCACGCGCACTTCTTGCCGCCCCACCACTTGGTGTTGGTGAGCTTGCTGTCGACTGTGTAGAAGTAGTGGTGCTTCCACTTCCACACCTTCTTCTTGACCTTCTCCACGACCCACTTGCAGTGCTTGTCGCCGTGCTTGTCCTTCCAGCAGATCTGCTTCTTGACGTGGAAGGTCTTCCAGTACCAGAACTTGTAGGGCTTCTTGTCGACGCTGACGTGACCCTCGGCCCTGGACTTGTGGTCGCTGGAGAAGTAGGGCCCCCAGTCCGCCTCGTAGTAGGGCGAAGCGGTGGTGGTGGCCGTGGTGGTGGCGGTCGTCGCGCCGGCGACGGCCGGGGCGGCGACGGCGGCCATGGTGGCCGCCGCGACGCCGATCAGGATTCGTGAGACGAATCGCACTTCGAGGTCCTCCTCGGGAGAGGTTGTGCTGACTCGTCATTGGTACGTCGCGGGGATTGCCGAACACTTTCAAATTACTTGATAAGGCTCTTTTCCCGATCTTTGACAAACAATAAAGATCCCCCTCCGGAAATCACCGGGGAGGGGGATCTTTATTTTCCGCGTCACTCGGCCGGGATGACCGCGCCCGCGTACTTGCTCCTGATGAACTCCTTGACCTTCGGGTCCTGCAGCAGCTTGCCCAGGGTCACGACGCCCGCGTCCTTTTCGTGGCCTTCCTGCACGACCAGGCCGTTGACGTACGGGTTGCCCTCGGTCTTCTCCAGCACCAGCGCCTGCGAGGCCGGCTTCAGGCCCGCCTCGATGGCGTAGTTGCCGTTGATGACCGCCGCGTCGACGTCCTCTAGCGAGCGGGGCAGCAGCGGCGCCTCCAGCGGCTTGAAGGTCAGCTTCTTCGGGTTGCCGGTGACGTCGCGCTCGGTGGCGGCGGTGCCGACGCCCTCCTTCAGCGTGATCAGGCCGTTGTCGGCCAGCAGCTTGAGCGCGCGGCCGAGGTTCGTGGCGTCGTTCGGCACCGCGACGGTCGCCTCGTTCGCCAGCGCGGCGACGTTGGTGATCTTCTTCGAGTACAGGCCCAGCGGCTCCAGGTGGACCGGGGTGACGAAGCTGAGCTTGGTGCCCTTGGACTTGTTGAAGTCGTCCAGGTACGGCTTGTGCTGGAAGAAGTTGGCACCCAGCTGGCCCTCGTTGAGCTGCACGTTCGGCTGCACGTAGTCGGTGAACTCGACCACCTCGAGGTTCAGCCCGGCCTGCTTGGCCAGGTTGTCCTTGACGAAGGTGAGGATCTCCGCGTGCGGCACCGGGCTGGCGCCCACCTTGAGCACCGTGTCGGCCGACTCGGCGGCCGGCTTGGCCGAACTGGTGGCGGACTGCGACGTACCGCATGCGGCGAGCAACAACGACAGGGCAGCGACACCCACGAAAGCGCGAATCTTCATATTGATCTTCCTTTTGATGTGAAAAGAACTACTTGTGCGACATGCGCCGCGCGACGAGGTCCCCGAGGCTCTGGATCAGCTGCACGAGCACGATGAGCACCACGACCGTGGCGACCATGACCTGCCCCTCGAACCTCAGATACCCATAACGGACGGCCAGGTCCCCAAGCCCGCCGCCGCCGACGGTCCCCGCCATGGCCGAGTACCCGACCAGCGCGACCACGGTGACGGTGATCCCCGCGACGATCCCGGGCAGCGCCTCCGGCAGCAGAACCTTCCGCACGATCGCGGTACGGCCGGCGCCCATCGCCTGGGCCGCCTGGACCACATCCCCGCCGACCTCCCGCAGCGCCGTCTCCACGAGCCGCGCGAAGAACGGCACCGCGCCCACGGTCAACGGCACGACCACGGCGATGGTGCCGATCGTCGTCCCGACGACCAGGCGGGTGAACGGGATGATCGCGATCATCAGCACGATGAACGGCAGCGACCGCCCGACGTTGACGACCGCCCCGAGCACCGCCTTGAGCGCCGGAACCGGCCGCAGCCCACCCCGATCGAACACGACCAGCGAGACGCCGAGCGGCAGCCCGAGCACCACGGTGAACAGAGTGGCCAGCCCCACCATGGCCGCCGTCTGCCCGGCGCCTTCCCAGAGCAGCGGAACAATCTCATCCCAGCTCACAGAACCCCCCACCCTTCAGCCACCGAAGCAGCTCCCGCCCCACCGACCTGAAAGCCCAGCGCACCACGCACCCGCCCCGGCCCGGTTCCCTGCGCCGAGACGGCGGGGTGGTGGTCGGGGGTGGGCGGCGCAGCAGGTGCGGCGGGTGACAGGGGCACGGTGGCGGGCCACGTACGCGTCGTGGCGGCGCGGGCCACGTCCGACGTGCGCGGCGCTCGGATGATCGGCGCGAGCCCACGGCGGCGGGCGGCGCCCACCTGGCCCCGCCGTAGCGGAAGAGCGGCGCCCGCACGGACGGGCAGCGGGCGAACGGCGAGTCGTCGCAACGGACGCGCGGCAGGGGAGAGCGGGAAGATCACGAGGCCACCTCCACCAGCAGGCCCTTGTCGCGCAGGTACGAAAGCGCGGCCGGGTCGCCGGAGAGGGTGACGCGCAGGCGGCCCACGCGGGACCCGGCGAGGTCTTCGATGGCGCCGCCCAGCACGTTGATGTCGGCGTCGAACTTGCGGACGACCTCCGAGATCACCGGCTCGTCGGCGTGGCCGGTGAAGGTGAGGGTGATGTCGCCCGGTGACGGTGCGGGCAGGGGGAAGATCTCGCGCGTCAGGCGCGAGCCCGGGGTGCGGATGAGGCCGGCGATGGTGCCGGATTCCTCGATGCGGCCGCCGGCCATGATGGCCACCGAGTCGCAGACCGCCTTGACGACGTTCATCTCGTGGGTGATCAGCAGGATGGTGAGGCCGAGTTCCGTGTTGAGGCGCTTCAGGAGCCCCAGGATGGAGTCGGTGGTGGCGGGGTCCAGGGCGGAGGTGGCTTCGTCGGACAGCAGCACGGCCGGGTTGCCGGCCAGGGCTCTGGCGATGCCGACCCGCTGCTTCTGGCCGCCGGACAGCTGCCTCGGGCGGTCTGCGCCGCGGCCGCCGAGCCCGACGAGGTCGAGGAGTTCGGCGACGCGGCGTTCGCGTTCGGCCCGGGGCACGCCCATGACCTCCAGCGGGAACGCCACGTTGCCCGCGACGGTCCGCGACGACAGCAGGGCGAAGTGCTGGTGGATCATGCCGATGCGCTGGCGGGCCTGGTTGAGCTCGCGGTCGCCGAGCCGGGTCAGGTCCTGGCCGTCGACGGTGACGGTGCCGGCGTCGGGGCGTTCGAGGAGGTTGACGCAGCGCAGCAGCGTGCTCTTGCCGGCGCCGCTCTGGCCGAGCACGCCGAAGATCTCGCCCTTGCGCACGTGCAGGTCGACGCCGTCGAGCGCGGCGGTGTCCCCGTACTGCTTGCGCAGGCCGGAAGCCTGGATCACGAAATTTCCCCATCACGGATGGCGACCACGCGTGGGCGGGCCGCTGAGACGAACTCGAGCTGGAACAGGCTGGTGAGGGGGAAGGGCTAGCGCGTGCCGGGGTGGAAGGGCAGGTGGCTGAGCCTGCGCAGCACGTAGCTGGGTGGTGCGATCATGAGGAGGTACCTTCGGCGAGAACGGGCGGGCGGGTCGCTCAGCGGGCCTGACAGGCCATCGCGCGCATTCGGCGCATGCCACGACACATGACGTCGCCCATGGCGCTCATGTCTTTCGCGTATGCCTCGTTCACGCTGGTGCCAACGACCTCTTTACCGTGCCCTATTCCCCCGGCCGGTTGTGAGCTGCCTCACGGGCGTGGAACGCCAAGCTGCCCCGCCGTACCAGATCCAGCTGGTACGGCGGGGCAGGCGCGGGAGGCGTCAGGCGGCCGCGGAGGCGGCGACCTTGGCCGGGGCGAGGGCGATGTCCAGGACCTCGCGCACGTCGCCGACCGCGTGGATGGTCAGCTCGTCGCGGATCTCCTGGGGCAGATCGTCCAGGTCGGGCTCGTTGCGGGCCGGGATGAGCACCGTGGTGATGCCCGCCCGGTGCGCCGCGAGCAGCTTCTGCTTGACGCCGCCGATCGGCAGGACCCGCCCGGTGAGCGAGATCTCGCCGGTCATCGCGACGTCGTTGCGGACGAGGCGGCCGGACAGCAGCGAGGCCAGGGCGGTGGTGAGCGTGACGCCCGCCGACGGACCGTCCTTGGGGACGGCGCCGGCCGGGAAGTGCACGTGCACCGACCGGTCCTTCAGCGCGGTGACCGGCAGCTCCAGCTCCGCGCCGTGGCTGCGGAGGTAGGACAGGGCGATCCTGGCCGACTCCTTCATCACGTCGCCGAGCTGGCCGGTGAGCGTGAGCCCGGTGTCGCCGGTCTCGGGGTCGGCCAGCGACGCCTCGACGTAGAGGACGTCGCCGCCCGCTCCGGTGACCGCCAGGCCGGTGGCCACGCCGGGCACCGACGTGCGCTGCTTGGACTCCGGCAGCGACGACTCGGGCACGAACCGCGGGCGGCCGAGGTAGTCGACGAGCGCCTCGGCGCTGACGGTGACGGGGACCTCGTCCTTCGCCGCGATCTTGCGGATCACCCGGCCGACCGCGCGCTCCAGGGAGCGCACGCCCGCCTCGCGGGTGTACTCGGTGGCCAGGCGGCGCAGCGCGCCCTCCTCGAAGGAGATCTCCGCGGCCTCGAAACCGGCCTGCTTGAGCTGCTTGGGCAGCAGGTGGTCGCGGGCGATGGCGAACTTCTCGTCCTCGGTGTAGCCGTCGAGGGTGACGACCTCCATGCGGTCGAGCAGCGGCCCGGGGATGGCCTCCAGGACGTTGGCCGTGGCCAGGAAGAGCACGTCCGACAGGTCGAGCTCGACCTCGAGGTAGTGGTCGCGGAAGGTGTGGTTCTGAGCCGGGTCGAGCACTTCGAGCAGCGCCGCGGTCGGGTCGCCCCGGTAGTCGGCGCCGACCTTGTCGACCTCGTCGAGCAGGACGACGGGGTTCATCGAGCCCGCCTCCCTGATCGCGCGGACGATGCGGCCGGGCAGCGCGCCCACGTAGGTGCGCCGGTGGCCGCGGATCTCGGCCTCGTCGCGCACGCCGCCGAGGGCGACGCGGACGAACTTGCGGCCCATCGAGCGCGCGACGGACTCGCCGAGCGAGGTCTTGCCGACTCCGGGAGGACCGGCGAGGGCGAGGACGGCTCCGCTGCGGCGGCCGCCCACCACGCCGAGGCCCTTGTCCTGGCGGCGCTTGCGCACGGCCAGGTGCTCGATGATGCGGTCCTTGACGTCGTCGAGGCCGGTGTGGTCGGAGTCCAGCACCTCACGGGCGCCGTTGATGTCGTAGGTGTCGTCGGTCCTGGTGTTCCAGGGGATGTCGAGGACGGTGTCGAGCCACGTGCGGATCCAGCCGGTCTCGGGCGACTGGTCGGAGGTCCGCTCCAGCTTGTCGACCTCCTTGAGCGCGGCCTCGCGCACCTTCTCGGGCAGGTCGGCGGCCTCGACGCGGACGCGGTAGTCCTCTTCCTCGCTCTCGGCCGAGTCGCCCTTGAGCTCCCTGAGCTCCTTCTGGACGGCGGAGAGCTGCTGGCGGAGCAGGAACTCGCGTTGCTGCTTCTCCATGCCCTCCTGGACGTCCTTGCGGATCGTCTCGGCGACGTCGAGTTCGGCGAGGTGCTCGCGTGACCAGTCGACCAGTTTCGCCAGCCGGTCGGCCGGGTCGGGCGCCTCCAGCAGCTCGACCTTCTGCGCGGTGGTCAGCCACGGCGTGTAGCCGGAGCTGTCGGCCAGCACGGAGGGGTCGTCGATCTGGTTGACCTGGTCGACCACCTGCCACGCGCCGCGCTTCTGCAAGATGGTCGTGGCCAGCGCCTTGTACTCGCGGGCCAGCTCATGCGCGTGCTCGCCGGGCTCCACGCGGTCGACGCTGTCGGCCTCGACCCACAGGGCCGCGCCGGGCCCGGTGGTGCCGGTGCCCACGCGCACGCGGTTCACTCCGCGTACGACCGCCGCCGGCTCACCGCCCGGCAGTCGTCCGACCTGCTCCACCACGGCCTGCACACCGATCGCGCCATATCTGCCGTCGATCCGGGGAACGAGAAGCACCCGTGGCTTGTTGCCACCGGATGCCTGGGCCGCGTCTATCGCAGCACGCACCTCGGAGTCGGACAGGTCGAGCGGCACCACCATTCCGGGCAGGACGACCTCGTCGTCCAGCGGCAGCACCGGGAGGATCAGCTTCTCACTCATGCGAACTCCCAAGGGTTGAGTTATACCGACTCAATTCATCGGAGCCTCTGAATGTTCCCAAGCTTGCCGATGTTCGCTCACGGCGATCGTAATCATGTAAGTAGCCCTTGAGAGTGACGCGGGCTACCCGGCACCGGCCATAGGGTCGTTCAGGTGATATCCGCCCTGGTGCGGCCGCTGAAGTTCGCACTGTTCACGGGCAAAGCCGAGCCGCCTCCCTTCACGACCCGCCGCACGCGCGTCCCCGCGCCGCGCTGGCTGACCCCCTTCACCACCCTCGACGGGGTACGGCTGGCCGAGCTGGCCCTCGCCCTCTACCTGTACGGCGTGGCCGGCTCCGACCTGTGGGACCGGCTGGACGCGCAGAAGGTGGAGGCGCCCTCGCCGCTGGTGCTCCAGATGGCCTTCCTGGCGCTCTCCCTGCCCGTGGCCCTGCGTGACCGCTGGCCGCTGGGCGCGTGGCGGGCGGCGCTGGTGACGCTGCCGGCGTACGTGTTCGTCGACCGGACGATCGACGGGTTTCCCCCTCAGGGCATCTCCTACACGTGGCCGCTGGTCCTGACGTACGTGCTGGTCCTGTACACCGTGGCCTCACGCAACACCGAGGGCGTGTCCATCGCCGTCTGGGTCGTCTCGATGGCCTTCGTCGGGGTGGTCAACACCAACGTGCTGCCCATGGCCGGGGCCGTGTTCGCGGTGCCGCTGGTGCTCGGCTACAACGTGCGGGCCCGGCGCGGGGCCTCGGCCAGGCTGGCCGAGGAGTCGCAGCTCAAGGTGGTGGCCGAGGGGGCGCAGGCCGTTCTGGAGGAAAGGGCGCGCATCGCGCGCGAGCTGCACGACGTGGTCGCGCACCACATGTCGGTGATCGCCATTCAGGCCGAGGCGGTGCCGCTCAAGGCGGCCGGGGACGCCAGGCAGTTGGAGGAGGGGCTGGCGGTGATCCGCTCGCTGTCGCTGGACGCGATCGCCCAGCTCCGGCAGGTGCTCGGCGTGCTGCGCGACGCCGACGGGCGCAAGGAGACCACGCCGCAGCCGGACCTGGAGCGGATCGACGCGCTCGTGGCCAACGCGCGGGCGGCCGGGCTGGCCGTGCTGTTCAGAAGATCGCCGCAGGTGGAGGAGGTGCCGCAGGCCGTGGGGCTGTCGGCGTACAGGATCGTGCAGGAGTCGCTGAGCAACGTCATGCGGCACGCGCCGGGGGCGACCGTCTCCCTGGAGGTCGCGCGGGAGCGGGACGAACTGGTCGTACGGGTCGCCAACGGCCCCGGCGCCAGGCCCGCCGAATCCTCGGCCGGGGCCGGGCACGGGCTCGTGGGCATGCGGGAACGGGCGGTGCTGCTCGGCGGCACGCTGGAGGCGGGGCCGATCGCCGACGGCTTCGAGGTCGTCGCCCGGCTGCCCCTGGAGGCGGCGTGATCAAGGTCATGATCGCCGACGACCAGGGCATGGTACGCACCGGCTTCACCGTCTTCCTCGGCGCCCAGAGCGACATCGAGGTGGTGGGCGAGGCGGCCGACGGCGCGCAGGCGGTCGAGCGGGCGGCGGAGCTGCGGCCCGACGTGATCCTGATGGACGTGCGCATGCCGGTGATGGACGGCCTCGAAGCAACCCGAATCATCGCTCAACGCGAGGATATTTCGGCCAGAATCCTGATCCTGACCACCTTTGATCTGGACGACTACGTCTACGAGGCCCTGCGCTCCGGTGCCAGCGGCTTCCTGCTGAAGGACGCCTCGGCCGTCCAGCTCGCCGAGGCCGTCCGTGTGGTCGCCGGCGGCGACGCCCTCCTGGCCCCCGCGGTAACCCGGCGCCTCATCCGCGAGTTCGCCCGCCTCGGCGGCCCGCGCGCCCCGTCGACCCGCCGCCTGGGCCGGCTGACCGAGCGCGAGACCGAGGTCCTCGTCCTGGTCTCGCGCGGCCTGTCCAACCAGGAGGTCGCCGCCAAGCTGGTCCTGTCGGAGCAGACGGTCAAGACACACGTGGGCCGTGTGCTGACCAAACTCGGCCTGCGCGACCGCGCCCAGGCCATCGTCTACGCCTACGAGAGCGGCCTCGTCCGCCCGGGAGACTGACGACGGCTTCCCGGGGCGTCAGCTCGCGACCGAGACCGTGACCGTCCGGCCGTCGCGGACGGGCAGGACCGCGACGGTGTGGCGGACGCCGTCGATCGTCTTCTGGACGCCCGGCACGCGGTGTCCGGCGACCGTCAGCCAGCGGTGCCCGGCCGGGAAGCGGGCCTCCCAGAACGTGAGCCCACCGGTGCGGTTGGTGAAGGTGGTCGACGTCCGGCCGTCGTGGCGGACGTCCACGGTGCCGCCGCCGACCGGTACGGCGTCCACGCGCAGCCAGGGAATGTCGCCGGGCAGGCGCGACTGGGTGGCGACCGTGCGCCTCGGGGCGTCGGGCTGGACGCCCATCAGGCCCTCGACGGTCTGGCTGACCAGGGTGAACGGAACCTCCGGATAGTCCCCGTTGAGGCCCTGGCGGTTGCTGACGTGGCGGGCGTCGCGCTGGTCGTAGACGTGCTGCATCCACTTCCAGGCGGTGTCGTTGCGGTTGTGGCGGAAGAAGGTGTCGGGCAGGTAGGTGATCGCCTCGATGTTGGCCGGCCGGTCGGGGCCCGAGGCCTGCGCGTCGACGAAGTCGAGGTAGGCGTCGTTGCGCGGGCCGGCGTCGATGATGCCCTTCATCGGCATGAACCAGCTGTTCTCCTTGCCGAAGCCGGTCAGCGGGGCGCCGTCGATCGTGTACGCGCGGACGAACTCATCCGTGCCGGGCTTCACGCTCCACGTCTGGTTGAAGTAGCGCTTGAGGTCGCGGGCGCGGGCCCCGGTCTCCATCGACAGGCGCACCTCGCGCTTGTCCAGGGCCATGTCGGCCAGCGCCCGGTAGGCCTGGTACTGGGCGCCGATGCCGTCGCCGGCCTCGGCCAGCGGCTCGCGGCTGACCTCGTTGTAGCTGGCCACGCCCTGGAAGATGCCCCTGCCGGTGCCCTCGGCGACGCCGTTCGGCTTGGCGCCGTCGTGCTGCTCGACGAAGCCGGTGGTGGCGTTGCGGTAGTAGTCCCAGAAGACCGGGTCGTCGAGGTAGGCGCGGTCGCCGGTCCAGCGGAAGGCCTGGTTGGCCTTCTCCACCAGCTCGAACGTGGCCGGCACCTCGCGCACGAAGTTCGTCGGCGACTTGTAGTCGATCGTGTGCCAGGTCCTGGCGTCGAAGTTGATCGCCCACACCGGATAGAACTTGTGCTCCGGCGTCGCGCTGGCGGCGAACGAGCGCAGCATGTTCTTGTTCTCCGCGTCGAAGCCCAGGATGTGCGCGCCGGCGAGCTGGTGGGCGAAGTCACGCGAGTAGTACGCGGTGCGGTGGGCGTATCCGCCCCAGTAGGTCGGGGTGTACGGGGCTTCGCCCGGGTCGACCGGGTTGGTGGCCCCGATGTTGATGGGACCGACGACGCCGTCCTGGTGAACCCACCCGGCGGCCTTGGCCTTGGCCCAGTCGAACATCGCGACGACCTTGGGGTTGCCCGAGCTCACCCGCGGGTCGGCGGGGGCGGCCGGGGAGATCATGAGGTCGTCGGCGTTGACCCAGCCGGAGCCGGACCCGAACACGATCTCCAGGGTGTCGCCGGCGTTCAGGCTCAGGCGCGACAGGGTGTAGCGGCTGTAGACGCCGCGGGCGGGCAACGTGACGCTCGCCGCCTCGGCGCCGTTGACCTTGGCGGAGAACGTGCCGTCCGCGCCGCCGGTGGCGATCCACGCGGAGATCGAGTAGCGGCCCGCGGCCGACACCGTGATCGACTGGCTGACGCTCTTGCCGGGGCCGGAGTCGAGGTAGATGAGCCGCGCGCCGCCGTGGGGGTTGTTGGTGGCGACGCCGGAGCCGGCGGTGAACGTCCAGCCCTCGGGGCCCTTCTCGAAGCCGGGGTTGACGATGACGAGCGGCGCCGCGGCGGAGGCGGCCTCGGCGGGGGTGACGAGAGCGGCGGCGAGGAGGGCGGAGGTTAACACGACGCGTTTCATGGGGTCTCCCGATGATCGGATGAATCGTGCGGTACTACGGAAGGAAGGAGCCGGGACGAAAGAGGTCAGGCGCGGGGCGCGGCCGTGGAGCCGCGCACGACCAGCTCGGGGTTGAACAGCAGCTCGCCCGTGGGCACCTCGCGGCCGCTCACCAGCGCGACCACGCCCCGGGCGACCTCCTTGGCCAGCCGGTCCACCGGCTGGCGGACGGTGGTCAGCGGCGGGTCGGCGAACTCCATGATCATGGAACCGTCGTGCCCGACCACGGACAGGTCGGCGGGCACCGACAGGCCCTCGCGGCGGGCTCCGCGGATCACGCCGAGCGCCATGAAGTCACTGGCCGCGACGATCGCGGTCACGCCCTGCTTGAGCAGGCTCAGCGCGGCGGACTGGCCGCCCTCGATGGTGTAGTGCTGCCGGACGATCCACCGCTCGGTCTCGGCCGCGCCGCGCCTGGCCAGCGCCGCGCGGAAGCCCTTGACCCGCCGGTCGGCGGGCTGGTTGCCGACCGGGCCCGAGGCGATGCCGATCGCGCGGTGTCCCAGCGCCCACAGGTGGTCGACGGCCAGCTCGGCCGACTGGAAGTCGTCGGTGGAGTAGACGGGCGCGTCGTGGCCCTCGAATCCGCCGTTGACGCCGACGAACGGGATGCGGCGCGCCGCCAGCACGTTGAAGGTCTCGGGGTCGGCGCCCTCGACGGTGTTGCTGGCCGACAGGAACACCACCGCCGCGACGCCGTGGTCGGCCAGCGACGTGACGAACTCGCGCTCCTGTATGCCGCCGGGCAGCGCCGGGCAGAGCACGCCCTTGAGCCCGTGGGGCGCCAGCGCCGCCTCGATCAGCTCGCTGGCCTCGGAGAAGAACGGGTTCGACAGCCACGGCGTGATCACCGCGACGATCTGGCCGCGGGTGGAGCGTTCGTAGCCGAGCTCGTTCATGGCGCGCTCGACGGCCTCGCGCGTCTTGGCGGCGACCCCGGAGCGCCGGTTGATGACCCGGCTGACCGTGGCCTCACTCACGCCCGCGCGGGCGGCCAGCTCGGTGATGCCGATCTTCACGGGGTCCCCTCCAGAATCGCCAGCCCGGAGGGCGGCACGGACAGCACGCTCAGGCCTGGCTCCAGCCGGCGCCGCGCCCGTTCGATGATACGGCCGGCGGCGTCGTGGACCACGGTGGCGAACACCCCTCCCGGCCCGGCGACCTCGACGACGAGGCGCGGCGCCGCCGTACCGTTGACCAAGGTGATCTTACGGTGCCGGGCGGTGTCCAGGGCCGCCACCCGCTCGGCCGTGACGGTGACGACGCACGCGTCGCCGCGCCCGGCCCGCACGACGGGGTAGAGCTCGTCCGGGCGGCCCGGCTCGACCTCGCCGTCGAGCAGCAGCGGCCGCAGCCGCCGCCACTGCGCGAGCCAGAAGCGCAGCATCTCGCGCTGCTCCGCGCCGAGGCCGGCCAGACGCGCGGAGATCTGCGGTACGGCGTGCAGCGCCCCGATCAGCTGCCTGGCGGCGCTCGCGGGCGGCGCCGCCGGATCCCACATGAGCATGTCGGAGTGAACGGCCCCGCGCACGGCCAGCAGCCCGATGTCGATCGTGCGGACCCGGTTGGCCACGGCGTCGGCGGGGCAGTCGTCGGCGCGCAGCATGTTTCCGAAGCCCGCCATGCCCGGCCCCACGTACGGCTGGCGCAGCTCGATCAGCGCCTCGGGCGCCAGCGCCGCCCGCACCTCGGTCAGCAGGAGGCGCATGGCCTCGCCCACGTCGGCGACGTCGCCGTGGGTGGGCTCGCCGGCGTAGACCATGGCGTCGTCCAGGAAGTCGATCTTCAGCCCGTCGAGGCCGTAGTCGTGGACCAGGCGGGCGCACGTGTCCACGACATGCGCCCGCACCTCGGGGTGGCGGGGGTCGAGCACACGGGCGCCGGGCGGGCCGCCGGAGGCGGGGGCGTACTGGGCGAGCGCGTCGAAGCGGTCCGCCTCGGCCCCGAGCAGGAGGGGCGCTACCCAGAGCAGGTACTTGAGGCCGAGCGCCCGCACGCGAGCGACATGACCCTTAAGATCCGGAAATTTCGTGATATCGGGTTGCCAGTCGCCGACGCCCGGATAGCCGCGCCCGTTCCCCTTCTCCTGCCAGCCGTCGTCCACGATGACCACACCGCAACCCAGATCCGCCGCCAGCCGGGCCTCCTGCTCGACGGCCTCCTGCTCGACGGCCTGGCTGAAGCCGTACCAGGTGGAATAGACCGGCTCGCGAGCCGCAGCGGGCACCGGCGCCGGCCCTCGTCCCAGCTCGGCCCGCAGCAGCCGCATCGCCACCGCGACGCTGTCCGACCGGGGCGCGAGGTAGAGCCGGTAGGTCCCGGCGGGCGCCCGCAGATGCACCACGAACGCCTTGTTCTCCTCCGACACCCCGAACCGCATCGAACATTCGGGCACCGGATCGGCGGCGGCGAAGGCCAGCATCGTCCGTCCGGAACTGTCATAGAGGCATCCGGCCGCGGCCCCCTTGACCAGCGAGATGTCGGCCCGCCCCGCCCAGTCGGCCACGATCGTCCGGCTCCAGCGGCAGTCGGGGTGCCAGAACCCCACCGCGTCCCCGAGCGCCACCGACAGCCGGATCTCCATCTCCTGCCCGGAGTGGATCTCCAGCACCGCGGCGCCGCCGGGCAGCCGCTTCAGCTCCCGGCGCGCGGAGGCGGGCAGCACCGCCAGCCGTACGTCATCGAGCAGGTGGGCGGTGGGCGCGGGCATCAGCTCCGCCGTCGTGACGCTCACTCTTTCACAGCTCCAGCGAGAAGTCCGGACACGAAGTGTCGTTGCAGCAACAGGAACAGCACGGCCATCGGGAGGGCGGCGACGGCCGTTCCGGCGAGGATCTGGCCGTAGTCGGTCTCCGTGGCGCCCTGCAGGGAGGCGATGGCCAGCGGGATGGTGTAGGCGTCCTTGGTGCGGAGCGCGATGAGGGGCCAGACGAAGTCGTTCCACTGGTAGAGGAACAGGTAGATGCCCAGGGCGGCCAGCGCCGGGCGCATCGGTGGCAGGACGATGCGGACGAACAGCCGCAGTTCGCCGCAGCCGTCGGCGCGACCGGCCGCCAGGAGCTCGTCCGGCAGCGCGGACATGCTCTGGCGCATCAGGAAGATCCCGAACGGCAGCGCCAGGTTCGGCAGGACGATGGCCTGGTAGGTGTTGAGCCAGTCGAGAGCCAGCATCATCTTGAACAACGGCACCAGCGTCACCTGGCTCGGGATGACCAGGCCGAGCATGAGCAGGCCGAACAGGAGTTCCCTGCCCTTGAAGGAGTACTTGGCGAAGCCGTACCCGGCCAGGGTGCAGACGGCGCCGGACAGGATCGTGTAGATCAGCGAGATCAGCAGGGAGTTGAGCACGGTCCTGCTGAAGCCGATGCCCTCTTCGAGGTTGGCGAGGTTGTCCAGGAGGTGGCCGCCGGGGAGCAGGGGTGGCGGGCTGCCGAAGATGTCGCCGGTGCTGTGGGTGCCGGCGATGGCCAGCCAGTAGAACGGCACCAGGACGACGGTGACGGTGATGAGCAGTGTCGAGGTCAGCATCACCTTTTTCACGATTTTTCACCCAGGAACTTGAACTGCACGATGCCGAGGATCGCGATGATGACCGCCAGCGCGTAGGCGATGGCCGAGGCGTAGCCGAAGTCGAAGTAGCGGAAGCCGTTCATGTAGAGGTACATGCCGAGCGTCAGGGTGGCGTTGTCGGGGCCGCCACCGGTCAGCACGTACGGCTCGTCGAACAGCTGCAGCGTGCCGATCGTCGACATGACCACCGTGAGCAGCAGCACCGGCCGCAGTCCCGGCAGCGTCACGTGCCAGAACCGGCGCCAGGCGCCCGCGCCGTCGACCGAGGCCGCGTCGTAGTGGTCCTGGGGCAGCGCCTGCAGTCTGGCCAGGTAGATGACCGCGTTGTAGCCGGTGTAGTGCCAGGTCAGCGCGAGGCCGACGGCGACGCGCGCCCACAGGGTGTCGGTGAGCCAGGGGATTTCCGGGACGCCGAACAGCCCGAGGAACCAGTTGACCAGCCCGCCCTGCGGATTGAGCAGGACCCCGAACAGGATGCCGTACGCCACCAGCCCGGTCACCATCGGCAGGAAGAAGCCCAGCCGGAAGAACGCCTTCAGCTTCAGCAGTGGCGAGTTGAACGCCACCGCCAGCGCGATCGCGATCCCCAGCATCAGCGGCACCTGCACGACCATGATGAGCGCGGTGTTGCGCAGCGCCGTCCAGAACAGCGGGTCGCCGGCCAGGCGTTCGTAGTTGGCGGCGCCGGCGAACGTCTGCAGCGCCCCGTCGGTCCTGAACAGGCTGAGCACGAACGACCAGGCGATCGGATACAGCTTGAAGATCGCGAACAGCGCGACGGCGGGCAGCACGAACAGGTACGGCGCCAGCCGCATCGGCGACCTGAGGGCGCTCGCCGTCACCGCAGCACCTTGCGGCCGGTCTGGCCGGCGATCAGGTCGGCCGCCTCCTTGAGAACCGCGGCCGGGTCGGCGCCCTTGAGCAGCACCTTCGTCTGCGCGTCGGTGACGGCCTTGAGCGCGCGCGGGTAGTCGGCGGAGTAGTTGGTGACGTAGGAGGGCTGCTTGAGCGAGTCGAGGAAGATCTCGCCCTTCTTCTGGCCGCTGAAGAACGGCGAAGCCTGGTGGAAGGCCGGGTCCTCGTAGGCGGACATGAGCGCGGGCGCGATGCCCTTGCCCTTGTAGATCGCGACCTGGTTCTCCGGGCGGGTCAGGACGAACTCGGCGAAGGCGAACGCCGCCTCGCGGTGCTTGCTGGTGCCGGTGACGGCCAGGTGGGTGGAGTTGACGACGGCCGAGGTCTTGCCGCCCCGGGTGACGGCGGGCGGGAGCCGTACCTTCCACTTGCCCTTCTCGGCCGGGACGGTCTCCTCGATGATGCCGCCGAACCAGGTGGGCATCGGCTGCACGGCCACGCCGCCCTTCTTGATCGAGCCGATCATCGCCTCCCAGCCGCCGCCGTAGTCGGCGACCAGGCCGGCGTCGTTGAGCTTCTTGATGATGGTCAGCGCGGTGACCCCGGCGGGCGAGTCGAGGGTGATGTTGCCCCGCATGTCGAAGTAGAAGGCGTCCTGGAGCTGCATGAGCGCCTGGAAGAGGTTGGCGGAGTCGGCCTGGGTGGCGGCCTTGTCGATGCCGAGGAGCTGGACGCCGGTCTTCTCCTTGAGCGTGATCCCGGCCTCGATCATCTCGTCCCAGGTCTGGACGGCCTCGACATCGACGCCGGCCTTCTCGAACAGGTCGGCGCGGTAGTAGAAGCCGGCGGAGTTGGCCTCCCAGGGCAGGGCGTAGACCTTGCCGTCGCGGCTGACGGTCTCCCACATGCCCTGGGCGAAGCCGCCTTTGTGCCTGTCGGCGCCGAGGGGGACGAGGTCGGCGAGGCCATCCGGAAATTTCTCGATATAGGCGGGCAGGTAGTCGACGCCGATGTGCAGCACGTCGCCCAGCCCCTGCCCACCGGCGGCCAGCCCGGTCGTGATCTTGTCCCAGATGGCCGGGTTGCCGATGTCCTGGACGTCGACCTTGACGCCGGGGAACCGCTTGGTGAAGGCCGGGACCAGCTCCTTCATCATCGCCGCCGGCCCCTGCCAGCTCCACACGGTGATCTCGCCGGTCGCGGCGGTGCCGGTGGGACCCGCCTTGACCGGTTGGGCGCCACCTCCGCCGCAGGCGCTGAGCAGGGTGCCTCCGGCGGTCAGGGCGCTGAGCTGGAGGAAACGACGACGGTCCATGGGCGGTCTCTCCTGTGGGGGGTTCGCGAGGATTGCCCGGGACGTTACCGGGGCATTTCCGCGCTTGCAATCCTTCGATGAAAACTTTCGTTTTTCTGTGACGGCTGCGCCGCAAGTCCGGCGTGGCGTACAGTCGCACCGTGGATCCGGTCCAGCTCTTCCACGACGTGGCGGACAGCGTGCCCGCCTACCGCGCCTTCCTCGCCGCGCACGGCGCCGACCCCCGCGCCACGCCGTTCCACGACCTCCCGCTGACCACCAAGGACACCTACACGCGCCGCTACCCCCTGCCCGACCTGTGCAGGGGCGGCGTGATCGGCGACATGATCGCCGTCTCCTCCGGCTCGACCGGCGAACCGTCCTTCTGGCCCCGCTCCGCCGCCGACGAGCGGGTCATCGCCGACCGCTTCGAGGAGGTGTTCGACGCCTTCGAGACCCGCTCCCGCCGTACGCTCGCCGTCGTCTGCTTCGCCCTCGGCACCTGGGTGGGCGGGCTGTTCACGCTCAACTGCGTGCGCCACCTGGCCGAGCGCGGCCACCGCGTCACCACGATCGCGCCCGGCAGCGACAAACGCGAGATCCTGCGGGTGATCCCGCCGCTGGCGCCGCACTTCGACCAGATCGTCCTGCTCGGCTACCCGCCGTTCCTGAAGGACGTGATCGACGCCGGGTCCGGCTGGCCCGCGTACCACCTCAAGCTGGTCACCGCGGGCGAGGTCTTCAGCGAGGAGTGGCGCACGCTGGTGTGCGAGCGCGCCGGCATCGCCGACCCCGTCACCTCCACCGCCAGCCTGTACGGCACCGCCGACGCGGGCGTCCTCGGCAACGAGACCCCGCTCTCCATCGAACTGCGCCGCTTCCTGTCAGGCCGTCCCGACCTGGCCAGGCGCCTGTTCGGGGAGTCCCGGCTGCCCACGCTGGTCCAGTACGACCCGTCCGTGCGCTACTTCGAGGAGCACGCGGGCACGCTGGTGTTCACCGGCGACAACGGCATCCCGCTGATCCGCTACCACATCGCCGACGAAGGCGGCCTCATCCCGTACGCCGGCATGCTCGCCTTCGCCCGGTCCCACGGCCTCGCTCCGTCGGCCCGAGGCCCTGAGCACCCGTTCGCGTACGTGTTCGGCCGCAGCCACTTCACCGTGTCGTATTACGGCGCCAACATCTACCCGGAGAACGTCGCCATCGGCCTGGAACAACCGGAGATCGCCGGCTCGGTCACCGGAAAATTCGTGATGGAAGTGGAAGAGGACAAGACGAGAAACCGCCACTTGATCATCACCATAGAACTCTCCCCCGGCACCCCACCCACCCCCTCCCTGTCCAGATTGGCCGCCACCTCGATCCGCACCCAGCTGAACCGCCTGAACAGCGAGTTCACCGCCTACGTCCCCCAACCCCACCAAACCCCCATAATCCGCCTACGCGAAACCGCCGACCCGACTTACTTCCCACCCGGAACCAAACACCGCTACACCCGCCCACCCCAGTAACCACCGCCCGCACACGAGACGCTCCCCCGAACCCCCGGCAAGCACACGCGGGACCCACGCGCCCTCCTCCACGCTCAGGAGTGATCTTCGCGGCTACGCGTTCCGAACAGGGTTCCCCAAAGGTTGATGACATCGTGTCAGCTTGACGGCCGCCCCACGCTTTGTGACACTGTGTCGTGAAACACCAGTCCAGTACGGGGTGAGCCGTGACGTCGTTCTCCGAGATCCTGAAGACCGCCACCTGGGCCGACCACGAGTCGGCCGAGGACGAGAGCTACCTCAAGGAGCTCATGGGCGGCCGCCTGAGCGCGGAGGAGTACGGCGAGATGATCGCCCAGCACTACTTCGCCTACCTGGCCCTCGACGGCGCGTCCAAGGCCCTGGCGGGGGACCCGGTCGCCGGCCGCTTCGTCTTCCCCGAGCTCTACCGCCAGGAAGCCCTGGAGCGCGACCTCCACACCGTCTACGGCCCCGCCTGGCGCGACCGGATCGCCCCCTCCAAGGCCACCCGCACCCTCGTGGCCAGGATCAACCAGGTCGCCGACTGGCCCTGCGGCTACATCGCCCACCACTACACCCGGTACATGGGCGACCTGTCCGGCGGCCAGTTCATCCGCATGGAGCTGCAGAAGATCTACGGCTACGCCAAGGGCGGCGGCGTCGACTTCTACATCTTCGACCAGGTGGGCAGCCTGCCCCGGTTCAAGAACGAGTACCGGACCCGCCTCGACGCGCTCGACCTCGACGATCGCGAGCAGCGGCGGGTGATCCGCGAGGTCAAACTGGCCTACCAGCTCAACACCGAGGTGCTGGCCGAACTCCTTCACACGGTCAAGGCAGCGGCTTAGGCGGCGCCGTACGCCTAACATGAGGTTATGCCCCGGATCAGCGCCGCGACCATAGGTGAGCACCGCGCCCAGACGCAGGACCGCATCCTGCAGGCGGTCTCGCGGCTGTCGCGCGTGCAGGGGATCGACGCCATCTCGATGACCGACGTCGCCGGCGAGGCCGGCATCACCCGCACGGTGCTCTACAACTACTACCCGGACAAGGCCGCGCTGCTGCTGGCCTTCACCGAGCGGGTCACCCAGTACTTTCTCGACAGCTACGAGCGTGACCTGCCCGCGGACGCCTCCCCCGCCGACCGGCTGCGCGCGTTCATCCGCCTGCAGCTGGCCGGGCTGCTGGCGCACCCGCATCCCGGCGCCGCCGACCTGAGCGCCACCCTCGGCCCCGACGCCTACCAGCAGCTGGCCGAGCACGTGGCGCCGATGCAGCGGGTGCTCGTCGAGATCCTGGAGAGCGGGGCCTTCCAGGTCACCGACGTGGAGGCGACCGCGCGGATGATCCTCGCGGTGATCGGGGCCGAGCGGGTTCCCCTGATCAGCGGCACGCTGACGCCGGAGGAGGCGGAGAAGCTGGTCTCCGGCTTCGTCCTGCGCGCGCTCGGCCAGGGCTGACGCGGAACCCGGGGGCGGCCGAACGTTCGCGGAGCCCGGTGACAGGATTGCCCCATGGACAACGGCCACATCACTCTTAAATCCGCGCAGGGGCGGTGGATCCTCGCGGCGACCGTGCTGGGCTCGGGACTTGCCATGCTCGACAGCACCGTGGTCAACGTCGCGCTGCCGGCTCTGGGCGAGGAGTTGAAGGCCGGAATGGCCGGGCTGCAGTGGACGGTGAACGCCTACACGCTCACGCTGGCCGGTCTCATCCTGCTCGGCGGCTCGCTCGGCGACCGCTACGGCAGGCGCAAGGTCTTCCTCATCGGAACCGTCTGGTTCGCGATCGCCTCCGCGTTGTGCGGGGCGGCGCAGAACATCGAAATGCTCATCGCCGCCCGCGCCCTGCAGGGCATCGGCGGCGCGTTGCTCACACCGGGCTCCCTGGCGATCATCCAGGCGTCGTTCGTGCGCGGCGAACGTCCGCGCGCGGTGGGCGCCTGGTCCGGGCTCGGCGGCGTGGCCAGCGCGATCGGCCCGCTGCTCGGCGGCTGGCTGGTGCAGTCGGCCGGCTGGCGGTGGGCGTTCCTCATCAACCTGCCGTTCGCCGCGCTCGTGGTGTGGGTGACGATCAGGCACGTGCCCGAGACGCGCGACGAGCAGGCCACGGGCCGCTTCGACGTGCTCGGCGCCGCGCTCGCCGCGCTCGCGCTGGCCGGCATCACCTACGGCCTCATCGAGACGGGCACCCCCGTCCCGCTCATCGCCGGACTCCTGCTGGGCGCCGCGTTCGTCTGGGTGCAGGTACGGCGTTCGCCCGACGCGCTCGTACCGGTCGGGATCTTCCGCGACCACGTGTTCACCGCGATCAACGTGGTCACGTTCATCGTGTACGCGGCCATGGGCGTCGTCTTCTTCCTGCTGGTGGTGCAGTTGCAGGTGGTGTCCGGGTTCGGCCCGATCGCGGCGGGCTCGGCCATGCTGCCGGTGACGATCCTCATGCTGCTGCTGTCGTCACGGGCGGGCGAGCTGGCCAAGCGGGCCGGGCCGCGCTGGCCCATGACGATCGGCATCCTGGTGGCCGGTGCGGCGTTCCTCTGGATGGGCACGATCGGCGAAGGCTCCTCGTACTGGCTGCAGGTCATGCCGTCGGTCACGCTCTTCGGCCTGGGCCTGTCCGCGGTGGTCGCCCCGCTCACCGCCACCGTCCTGGCCAGCGCGGAGGAGCGCTACGCCGGTACGGCCAGCGGCGTCAACAACGCGGTGGCCAGGACCGGCAGCCTGTTCGCCGTGGCCGCCATCCCGCCGGTGGTGGGGCTGGTGGGCGACGCCTTCAAGAAGCCCGCGGTGTTCGACGCGGGCTTCGAGACGGCGATGCTGATCAGCGCGGGGATGATGCTGGTGGCCGCGCTGATCACCGTGGTCACGATCCGGCGGAACGTGCTCGCCCCCGACGAGGAGGACGAGAGCGTTCAGTCCTGATCCGGCTGTTCGAGGTGCTCGAGGAGGTCGGCGGCGGCTTCCGCGAGGTCGGCCAGCTCGAGGGCGGTGAAGGCGGCGACCGCCTCGCGGGCGCGGATCGCCGCCTCCGCGTGGCGGTCGAGCGAGAGCAGCATCCTGGCCTCGTCGTAGTCGAGCGCCGCCAGCTCGAACGCCGCCTGCTCGCCGTCGAGCGTACGCAGGAAGTCCCTGACCGGCGCCACCGCCTCCAGCGCGGCCTTGGCCTGGTCGGCCCAGTACAGGGCGGACAGCTGCTTGCGCATCGCGGTGCCGGCCTCCTCGCGGGCGCCGGCGTCCACGTAGTTCTGGACGGCCTGGGAGAACGCGCCGGACGACTCCTCGTCCCGGTCGAGCTCGCCCAGCAGCATGCCGGCGGCCTCCCAGGCGCGGGCGGCGCGGATCGGCTCGGCGTAGAGCCCGGCCAGCTCGGTGAAGTCGGCCAGCGCCGCCTCCCGTTCGCCGAGCATGCGGCGGGCGTGCGCCCTGGTCCACTGGGCGTTGACGCGGTTGTCGTAGTCGCCGGGTTCCAGGAGGCCGAGCGCCTCCTCCGCGGCGATGGCGGCCTCGACCACCCGGTCCGTGGACAGGTACGCGGCGGCCAGGTCGACGCGGGCCAGCGCGGCGTTGGCGGTGCCGCCCAGCGCGGTGAACAGGGCCACCGCCTCGATCAGGTCCTCGGCCGCCTCCTCGGGCCGATCGACCGCGACCAGCACCTCGCCGCGTACCGCGTGGGCGACGGCCCTCTGCTCCGGGTCCCTGCTCACCGCGGCGGCCTCGCCGTAGGCGGCCAGCAGTTCCTCCAGCGAGCCCGGCTCCTCCGGCAGCTCGTCCGGGGTGGTGTCCAGCTCGGCGTCCTGGGGGGTCGTGGCCAGGTGGCGCAGGAGTTCGCCGTGGGTCAGGGCGGCGGTGGCCAGCAGGGCGAGGTCGCCTTCGGCGCGCAGGGCCACGCGGGCGGCCCGCAGGGTGCGGGCGGCCGTGACGGGCTCTTCCAGGCGGGCGCGCAGGAACAGCAGTGAGCCGTCGCGCGTGCCGGCGAGCAGGTCGAGAGCCTCCTGGCGGCGTCCGGCCTCGGCGTGCTCCTGGGCCAGCCGGGTGAGCTCGGCCACGGCCTGGTCGCCGCCGGGCACCTTGATCGAGGGGAGGGTCTCCGCCGCGGGCGCCTCGCCCTCGCCCTCGCGCGGCGCCGTACCGGACAGGGTGACCCGGCGCGCGTGGGGCACCAGGGGAAGGTGGTCGACCAGCGGTTCCGCCGTCAGACAGGCCTCGATCCTGGCGCTCTGCTCCCGGGTGCCGTTGCGGGTGTCGAAGGCGGCGGCGAGCTCGCGCGCCCGCCCGGTCACCTCGGCCCGCAGCGCGGCGACGGACGTCTCGGCGCCGCCCACGGCGACGGCGAGGTCGCCGTGGCCGAGCTCCTCCAGGCGGCGCAGCAGCAGCCCGGCCGCGCCCAGGAAGCTCATGAGCGTGTGCGGCGAGGCCCGCTCCTCCAGCCGCGGCAGCTCGCGCTGCAGGATCTCGAGCCCGCGGTTCTCGTTGCCGGTGCGGGCCAGGAACTCCAGGTGGAGGTCGAGGTTGCTGGTGTAGTGGGGAAGGGCCTGGATCAGCCGGTACGCCTTGAGGTGGGCCTGGGCGGCTTCGGCGTACCGGCCCGTCCTGACGTAGGGCAGCAGGAGGCAGCTGAGGATGCTCTGCGGCTGGTTCTCGCAGGTCAGGTGCCCGGCGACGACCGGGGCGGCGAGCGCGACCGCTTCCTCGTCGCGGCCGAGCGCGGCCAGATGCATGATCTTGCCGTCGGGGTCGCAGCCCTCGCAGTCGGACATCTCGTCGCGCGGCGTGATGGTCCAGTGGTGGAAGTGCTCCTCGGCGGCGGCCCGGTCGCCGACGTGCCCGGCGACCATGCAGCGCTGGGCGTGCACGGCGTGCAGCCCGGCGCCCGCCTCGCGGTAGCGGCGCTCCATCTCGGCCAGCGCGTCGTGCGCGCGGCCGAGCGGGACCTGCGGGAAGTCGCGCATGGAGTCGACGATCCACTTGTACTGCCACAGCAGCGTGTGCGTCTGCCAGTCGTCGAACAGTTCGGGGTCGGCGTCGAAGTCGGCCACGCAGCGGGAGAAGGTGGCGAACGACTTGGCCGGTTCCGAGCCGAACTGGTAGGCCTCGGTGAGCTCCATCCGCACCGCGAGGATCTGTTCGCGGTCGCCGCCCGACTCGGCGTGGCGCAGCGCCTGCTCCAGGAGCAGGGTCCTGGCCTCGCCGTAGGGCAGGTCGGAGGCTTCGTCGATGAGGTCGTCGATGTCGATCACGAAGTGGCCCAATCAAGGAGTCCGAGGAAGGAGCGGTTGAGTGCGGCGCTGTCGGCCGGGCGCAGCGGGTGGTGGCCGTGCAGGAGCGCCATGCCGTAGAGGGCTTCGACGGCGGTTCCGGCGAGGTTCATGTCGCTGAGCGACAGCACCTTGCGGACGAGCGGGTTGCGGTGGTTGAGCACGAGACGGGGCCGGTCGGCGGCCAGCGAGCGCTCCATCGCGCCGAGCACGTCGGCCCACAGCTCGTCGCTGGCGTCCTTGGCCTCGCGCAGCTGGGCGTGGTGCTCGGCGGCGCGGCTGGTCAGGTACAGGGCCGACAGCGAGGCGGGGTCGAAGTCGCGCAGCACGACCTCGCAGCCCAGCGGGTCGAGCGCGCGGGCGGCGGCGTTGAGGAAGGGGCGGGCGGCCAGCTCGGCGGCCGGGTCGACCGGGGCGAGCTGGGTGGCCAGCTCGGCGGGGTCGAGCGGTTCGAGGCGGGCCTCGGGGTCGATGCGGGACAGGCCGCGCAGGATGTCGCCGTCGTAGACGTAGCCGCCGTTGAGCAGTCCGACGCCCTGGGCGCCGGAGACGCCGGCGAGCTGGCGGAACTCGTCGACGCTCGCGGTGTAGCGGCCGCGCGGGTGCAGGGCGCGGAACTGGGCGAGGGTCATGGGTCCTGAGCTGGTCTCGTACTCGAGCCAGCGGTCGACCAGGCGGAGCATGTCGTCGTCGTGCAGGGCCAGGGCCTTGACGCCGAGGTGGTGCAGGCGCAGGAAGGCGCGCAGGCCGTCCGGGTTGGTCTCGGCCAGCCGTACCAGCCAGGCGCGCAGCTGGGCGCCGAGCTGCTCGCGTACGTGCTCCAGCAGGTCGTCCTCGTAGAGCGCCTCGCGGGAGGCGGTGGGGCGCAGTTCGCCGGCGTCGACGACGCAGCGGGCGAAGAACGCCCAGCCGGGCAGCAGCCCTTCGGCGTGCTCGGTGAGGAGCATGCGCTTGAGGTAGACGCGGTGGGCGCCCTTGACGGCGGGGTTGGCCTGGCTGGGCAGGATGAACGCGGCGCCGCTCAGCCCGGCTTCCGGGACGTTCAGGTCGAGCACGTCGAACGGGGTGAAGCCGAACAGGTCGCGCCCGTAGGCGATGAGGGCGGCGCGCCGGTCTTCCGGTCCTTCGTGGCGGGCCTGCCAGGGCGGGCCGCCGACGGTGGTGGGGCGGCCGTTGACGGTGACGTCGATCGGCAGCAGCGAGCCGTAGAGCTCGGCCAGTTCGGTGACGGTGCGCTCGGTGACCCAGTCGGCGGCGTCGGCGCGCACGGCCAGGGTGACGGTGGTGCCCGGCTCGGCGCGTTCGGCCTGAGCGGCTTCGACGCTGTAGCGGCCGTCGGAGCGGCCGGTCCACACGACCGTGGGCGCGCCGGTGACGGACCGGGTCTCCACGCGGATCTCGTCGGCCACGAGGAAGCCGGACAGCAGCCCGATGCCGAACTGGCCGAGGAACTCGTGGCGGGCGAAGCCGAGCTCGTCGCGCTTGGAGGAGCGGCCGATGGTGGCCAGCAGGAGGTGCACCTCGTCCTCGGTGAGCCCGACGCCGCTGTCGCTGACCTCGATCCGGCCGTCGCCGACCTCGATCGTCACCGCCGCGGGGGCGTCGGGGTCACCGGTACGGCGGGCCGTGATCGCGTCGGCGGCGTTCTGCAGCAGCTCGCGCACGTAGACGCGCGGGCTGGAATACAGGTGCCGGCTCAGGAGATCGACGACACCGCGCAGGTCAACTTGAAAGGCGTTCTCCACGCCGAGTCACCCTAGTTCCCGGAGGTGACATAAGCCGAATTGTTAGCTTGTGAAGCGCTGCGTGCGGACGCTGTTGTCGAAGTTCGACAGCAGGAGCTCGGGCTCGCCCACCGTCCTGATCTCCGGCAGCCGGGTGAACAGCTCGCGGAACATGGAGCGCATCTCCTGCCTGGCCAGGTTGGCGCCGAGGCAGAAGTGCGGCCCCGGGCCGCCGAAGCCCACGTGCGGCTTGGTGTCGCGGGTGATGTCGAAGGCGTCCGGGTCGGGGAAGACGCTCTCGTCGCGGTTGGCGGAGCCGTAGAAGAGCACCACCTTGTCGCCCTTCTTCAGGTGCAGGCCGCGCAGCTCGTAGTCCTCCGTCACCGTGCGGCGGAACTGGATGATCGGCGAGACGTGCCGGACCATCTCCTCGATCGCGCCGCCGATGTGGGCGTCGAAGTCGCCGAGCAGCAGCTCGCGCTGGGCGGGGTGGTCGGTGAGAAGCTTGATGCCGTGGGCCATCGTGTTGCGGGCGGTCTCGTTGCCGGCGACCAGCAACAGGGCGAAGAACGAACCGAGCTCCTTGTCGGTCAGCCGCTCGCCGTCGGGGTTGGCGTTGACGAGCAGCGAGACCAGGTCGCCCGTGGGCTCGCGCTGGCGCTCGTGGCCGAGCTTGATGACCAGGCGCTGCAGGGAGAGCAGGGCCAGCATGTTCTGCCCGGCCAGCGCGACGCTGCGCAGCAGGCTCGGGCGCACGCCGGTGTAGGCGGTGGAGACGTCGACGTGCTCGTGGACCTTGGCCCGGTACTGCTGCGGGATGCCCATCATGTCGCAGATGACGTGGATGGGCAGGCGGGCCGCCACCTGGCCGACGAAGTCGCCGGGGCCCTGGGCCACGACGTCGTCGACGATGCGCGTACAGGCGGCGTCGATGTCGTTCTGGAGGTTGCCCAGCATGCGGGGGCTGAAGGAGCGGGTGACGATACGGCGCAGCCGGGCGTGCCGGGGATCGTCCAGGTTGACCATGGACTCGCCGAACACGTGCTTGACCCAGCCGGGCGGCTCCGGGTTCGTGACCGCGGGCTCGCTGGAGAACACCTTGGCGTTGCGGCTGGCCTCCACGACGTCGGCGTGGCGGACCAGGGCGTGGAAGCCGGCGCCGGAGCGTAAGAAGGGGATCTTCTTCTCCGGGAAGAACACCGGCCGGTCGAGCTGGCGGAGCCGGGCGAAGGCTTCGTGCCGTTCTTTGAGGGGTCTGCGCCAGAAGTCCAGATCCGCGAGGTCGATGCTCACCCGCCTATCGTGGCACGTTCCTGCCGTGTTCATGCCGGGTTCGGCCGGTGCGGACATGACTGGAGACATGAACGCTTTGCTGGCCGCCTGCCTGGTCGTGCCCCTGCTCTCCCCCGCCTCCGCGGGCGCCTCCGCCGGGTGCGGCGGGCGGCTCGCCGACTTCGACGACGACGGCCGCGCCGACCTCGCGGTGGCGGCGCCGTACACCGGCTCCAGGGCCGGATCCGTGAACGTCCTCTACGGCTCCGGCCGCAAGGCGACGCTGCGCCAGGACGGCGCGGAGACCGGCGACTCCTTCGGCTCCGCGCTGGCCGTGGGCGACTTCGACGGCGACCGCTGCGCCGACCTCGCGGTCGGGGTGTCGGAGGAGTTCACCGGTACGGCCCGGCCGGGCGCCGACGGCGACGGGGTCGTGCAGGTGTACCGCGGCGGCCCGCGCGGCCTGGTCGCCTGGCGGCAGCTGGCCCTGGGCAGGCCGCGTGGCGACAGGTACGGCGCCGCGCTGGCCGCCGGCGATCTCGACGGCGACGGCGACGACGAGCTGGCCGTCGGCGCCCCCGGCCTCGGGGCGGGAGGCGGTGTGGTCGTGCACTTCCTCAAGAAGCGCAAGCCGTACCAGATCACCCAGCAGACCCGCTGGGTCGGCCAGCAGGGGCGCGTCACCGACCAGTGGGGCGCGGCGCTGACCACCGGCGACTTCGACGGCGACGGCCGCGCCGAGCTCGTCGTGGGCGCGCCCGCCGACAGCGTGACCACGGACGGGCAGGGCTCGGCCACGGTCCTCGACCCGGTACGCCGGCACGCGGTCCAGATCACCCAGGACAGCCGCGGCATCAAGGGTTCCTCGGAGAAGTGGGACGCGTTCGGCGCCTCGCTGACCACCGGCGACTTCAACGCCGACGGCCGCGCGGACCTGGCGATCGGCGCGCCCGGCGAGGGGCTGAGCGCCAACCAGCGCGCCATGGACTACGGCGACGGGATGGTCCACGTGATCTACGGCTCGCGCTCGGGGCTGCGGACCACGCGCAGCGAGGCGTGGACGCAGCGGGTCCTGAACGGCGAGCCCCGCTACTACGACCGCTTCGGCGCGTCGCTGGCCGCGGGCGACTTCAACGGCGACGGCGACGCGGAACTGGCCATCGGCGTGCCCGGCGAGCGCGCGGTCCAGGTGCTGGCCGGAACCCGCTCCGGCGGCCTCACCCGCCACGGCGACCTGCTGATCAAGGGCAAGGGCCGCGACTTCGGCGCCGCGATGACCGCTCTGGCCTCGACCCCGCGCTACAGGCTGCTGGGCCGTTCCCGCCCGATCTACGGCCTGGTGGTGGCGGCCCCCGGCGACGGCGTCCTGACCCTGCTGCCCGGCGCCCGCCGCCCGGGGGCGCACCCGGGCCTGCGGGCGAACAAGGCCACCAAGCTGGGCGCCGGCTCCGGCCTGTACGGCTACGCCTTCGGCTGACCCGGCCGGCTCCGTCAGAGGTCAGGGCGCGGAGGTCGGGACCGTGACGCGGTGGGTGGTCCTGGCCGGGGCGCCCCTGCGGGAGATGTACTCCAGCGTGCGGAACTCCGCCGACAGCTCCGTGGAGGTCAGGCGGGCCATGATGTAGCCGCGCCGCTGGTCGATGTAGGAGATGTGCGGGTTCTCCGCCAGCCCCTCCTCGATCCACACCTTGTCGCGGTAGCCGTCGCCGTCGCTGGCGATCGAGGAGGCGACCAGCTCGGGCGCGATGACCGGGCTGTCGGGGTCGTCGAAGTTCAGCTTCAGCGACGCGGCGTGGTGCATGTGGGCGTCGCCGGTCAGGACGACCGGGTTGGACGTGGTGGACATCAGTTCCAGCAGGCGGGCGCGCTCGGCGGCGTAGCCGTCCCAGGCGTCGAGGTTGACCTCCCGGCCGGGGCCGCGCTTGTAGTCGCGCTGCATCATGAGGATCTGCTGGCCGAGCAGGTTCCACTGGGTCGTGGAGGCGCGCAGGCCGTCCGACAGCCAGCGCCACTGGTCGCCGCCCAGCAGCGTGCGCCGCTCGGACAGGCGCTCGTCACACCCGGCCCGCACGCCGTCCAGGCAGGCCTGGTCGTCGCGGAACTGGCGGGTGTCGAGCAGGTGGAAGCGGGCCAGCGTGCCCCAGGAGACGCGGCGGTTGACCCGCAGGACGGCGCCCTGCAGGCTGGCCCGGCGCAACGGCATGTTCTCGTAGTAGGCGCGGAAGGCACTGGCGCGCCGGTGGGCGAAGGCGGGGGCGCCGGTGCTGGAGACGGGGCCGGCCCAGTTGTTCTCCAGTTCGTGGTCGTCGAAGGAGACCAGCCAGGGCGCGACGGCGTGGGCGCGCTGCAGGTCGGCGTCGCTCTTGTACTGGGCGTGCCGCAGCCGGTAGTCGGCCAGCGTGGCGCACTTGCCCGGCGTGTGCGTACGCACCCGGCCGGCCAGGGCGGTGTAGCCCGAGGGGCCGTACTCGTAGAGGTAGTCGCCCAGGAAGAGCACCAGGTCGGGCTCCTGCTCGGCCAGGCGGCGGTAGGCGGTGTAGAAGCCGTGCTCGTAGTGGGCGCAGGCGGCCACGGCGAAGGCCAGCGGCTGGGTGGCGCCGGACGGGGCCGTCCTGGTGCGGCCGGTGGGCGAGAGGCGGCCTTCGGCGCGGAAGCGGTAGAAGTACTCCCTGCCCGGCTCCAGGCCGTCCAGCTCCACGTGGACGCTGTGGGCGTCCTTCCAGCGGGCGGTGGCCGTACCGGATCGGAGGATGGTGCCGAAGCGCTCGTCGGCGGACAGCTGCCAGTCCACCTCGACGTCGCGGGAGGGCATGGCGCCGCGCCCGTTGGCGCCGAGCGGGTCGAGCGCGAGGCGGGTCCAGAGCACGAAGCCGTCGGCCGAGGGATCTCCCGAGGCGACCCCGAGCGTGAAGGGGTCGCGGGCGAGGGTCCGGGAGGAGGAGGTGACGGGGGCGGGGAGCACGAGGGTGGCGGCTGCCGCTGCGAGGAAGGATCTGCGGTCCACGATTCCAGATATGTCCGGCTCCGCTGACCCGGTCGTGACCCTGGAGTCAAGGGCAGATGAACAGCGTCAGTCATGCTCAAGCACCTCAAGCAGGGAAATCGCCCCGTCGTGGGTGATTCCCAGCGCGGTGTAGCGGGCGACGGCCTCGCGGCAGGCGCGCAGGGCGTCCTCGTGGAGCTCCAGCCAGTCGAGCGCGACCGCCTCGTCGTAGGCCAGTTCGGCGAGATCCTGCGGCGACTCCTCCTGCGCCGCCTCGACGACGGGGCGGGCCCGCGCGTAGGCGGCGCGGATCTCCTCCTCCTCGTCGGCGGCGTAGTACACGGACTTGGCGTAGGCGAGCATGGCCCGCGCCTCCCCCGCCCGGTCGCCCGCCCGCCGGTACAGGCTCGCCGCGCGCTCGAACAGCGCCGCCGCCTCGGCATCCTCGCCGTCGCCGCGCAGCCTTCCCGCGCGGGCGAGCAGCCTGGCGGGGTCGCTCTCCCCGGCCGCGGGCGCGAGCACCAATCGCGTGAGGTACGGCGCCGCCGCCAGCACCTCCTCCAGGTCGCGCATGTGTTCGCCGGTGCCGTTGCGGGCGTCGAAGGCCGCCGCGACGCCGCGTGCGCCCGCCTCCATCTCGGCCCGCAGCCCGGCGACCGGGACGTCGGCGCCGCCGCGCCGTACCGGTGTGCCGCCGTGCCCGAGCTCTTCCAGGCGGCGCAGCAGCACGGCCGCCCCGGTCATGAAGGCGCGGGCGGCGCTGGGCGAGGGCGGCCGCTCCAGCAGGTGCAGCTCGCGCTGGAGGATCTCAAGGCCGCGGCTCTCGTTGCCGGTCAGGGCCAGGAACCGCAGGTGCGTGCCCATGTCGTCGAGGTCGGACAGCCGCCCCTGAACGATCCGGTACGCCCGCCGGTGCGCCGATGCGGCCTCCTCCAGCCGGCCCGTGCGCACGTACGGCAGCAGCAGCGCCTCCAGGATGCCCTGCGGCTGGGAGCTGCACGTCATGGCCCCGGACAGGACCGGCGCCGCCGCCACGATGGCCTCCTCGTCCCGGCCCGTCCAGGACAGGTAGGCGATCACCCCGCGCACGTCGCAGGCGGCGCAGTCGGACAGCTCGTCGCGCGGCGCGGTACGCCACCGGTGGAACCACTCCTCGGCGGCGGCCCGGTCGCCGAGGTGCTGGGCGACGTGGCAGCGGCGGGCGTACACGGCCTGCAGGCCCTCGCCGGCCTCGCGGTAGCGCCGCTCCATGTCGTCCAGGCCGTCCAGGGCGCGGCGCAGCGGGATCTCCGGGAACCTGCGCAGGCTGCCGACGATCCACTTGTACTGCCACAGCAGCCGCCACAGCCGGCGCTCGCCGAACAGCGAGGGGTCGCGGTCGTAGTCGGCCAGGTTGCGCGAGAAGACCGCGAACGACTTGGCCGGCTCGCCGCCGAGCTGGTAGGCGGCGGTGAGTTCGAAGCGGGTCAGCACCACCAGCCCGGGGTCACGGGCCGCCTGCGCCGCACGCAGCGCGCGCTCGGTCACGACGGTCCTGGCCTCGCCGTACGGCATGCCGTACGCCTCACCGAGCAGGCTCTCCACGTCCATGCCGGTCACCATAGATCACCAACCCCGACAAACCGCCCACATTTATTGGGGATCCAGAAGGCGGCCGGGTGTCAGCTCAGCAGCGCGCCGAGCTCCTGCCGCAGGGTCTCGGGATCGCGGAAGTGCAGGCCGGTCAGGCCCGCCCGCGCGGCGCCCGCCACGTTCAGCTGCCGGTCGTCGATGAAGACGATCTCCCGCGGTGGGGCGTCCAGCTCGCGGGCCATCAGCTCGAAGATCTCCCGGTCGGGTTTCACCAGGCCGAGGCGGCCACTGTAGAAGCGGGGGCCGATCCCGGCGATCCACGGCAGCCGGTCCACGCCGTCGGCCATGGAGACCGGGGCATTGGACAGCAGCGCCACGTCCTGGCCCCGGTCGAGGAGTTCGCGCAGGACGGCCACCGTACCGTCGTGCGGGTGTGTCCAGCTGACCACGTCGAGCGCGACCAGCCGCGACACCTCCCCGCGCGGGACCTCGCGCCCGAGCACCTTCGACCAGTACTGCTCATCGCTCAGCGCGCCCCGGTCGAATTCCAGCCGGTGCGCCCAGTACCCGCGCTCGAACGCGGCGGGCTCGGCGCCCGCGGCGCGCACCATGGCCGCGACGTCGGCCGCGGGCTGCGGCAGGGAAAGGACTTCGCCGTAGTCGAAAACTATCCAGGTCATGCCAGATAGGGTCGCAGGTACGGGTTGAGCGCGCCGCATCCGAGGTACTTGCCCGCGGTGTGGAAGTCGATCCAGTCGAGGTTGACCAGCTGCTCCTCGTCGACGCCGGCGAAGCTCTCGCGCAGCTCGGGAGGGATGGCGGCGATGTCGTCCTTGTCGGCGATGTTCACCCAGCGCCCGACGCCGCGGGGTCGCTCGCCGCGGCCGTCGATCGGGGCGGGCAGCAGCTTCTCGAAGATCACGTTGCGCATGCCGAGCGGGCTGCCGAGCGTGATGAGCAGGTCCACCTCGATGTCCGGGTTGGCCCAGAGCGTCTCGTAGGTGACCACGCTGCCGAGCGAGTGGGCGATCACCACCTTCGGGCGGTGGCGGCGCAGCGACGCGGCCACCAGCCCGCGGACCTCCTCGCGGCGGCCCGCGTCGGCCAGGTAGGTGGCCACCTCGGGGCAGAACAGCTTGGCGAAGGCCGCCGCCCGCCCGTCGAGCCGGTCCAGGAGCCAGCCGGCGAACGTCTTGAGCGCCCCGGTGAGGTGCTCGCCGACGCCGAGCTCCTTGGCCCAGGCGGCCAGCACCATCTGCTCGCGCACCCGCATCGCCTCGGCCTCGCGAACTCCGGGCGGGCGCGGGTCGTTGAGCAGATGCGCGAAGTAGGCGACCTCGGCGAAGTACGCGCGCGTCTCGCCCCCGAGCGACGCGTGGAGGTAGCGGTCCCACTTGGCGCGCATCGCCGTCGCCGCGCGGGCGACGTCGTTGCCGGCCTCCAGGTAGTACTTGTACTTGCCGATCCCGTGCACGCCGACGATCGCCGTCACAGCGCCTCCCCACTTGGCCCCGTTGATGTCGGCAAGATCGTGGCATATCCGACTTGCAGTTGGATTGACCACCTTTAGGCTTGCCTAAAGGTTTAGGTAGAGCTAAAGTGGAGTCAGTCAGCAGAGAGTGAGCCGGAGATGGCCAGCAGACGCGAGGAAACGTCGCCGTTCGCGCAGGAAGTCGTGGACGAGATCACCTGGTACATGCGCGAACACAAGATCACTCGCGCTGACCTGGCCGCCTCCATGGGCGTGTCGGCGGGCCGCGTCAGCCAGATCCTCTCGGGCGACGAGAACCTCACCCTGCGCACGCTCGGCGCCGTCGTCACGGCCCTCGGCGCCCGCCTCGACTTCACCCTCTCCGACGCCGAGGACCGGCACACCTAGGCACCCGTTCCGGGGCTCGCCCCGAACACCGCGCGCAGCGGCCCGTTGGCCCGCAGCACGTGCAGGAAGCCCGACATCCCGCCGGCCGCGAACGTGGCCAGGTCATCCCCCAGCGCCACCGCCCTGGTCACCGCGACGTCGTCGTCGAAGCGGGCCAGCTCGCGCCCGTCGTAGCGGTCGAAGACCGTGACGCACTGGTCCTCTGCCGCCGTGACCAGCAGCCGGCCGCGCACGTGCAGCCCGGTCACCGGGCCCGCGAAGGGGCCGAACGCGCGTCGCGCGATACCCGTGCGCAGCTGCCAGCTCCTGACCATGCGGTCGACGCCGCAGGTGAACAGCCACTCCCCGCAGACGCGCAGGTCGAGCACGAGGCCCTCGTGCGCGGGGAACTTCCACACGGGGGCGCCGCTCCTGGTCCAGAGGTTGACCTCGCCCCCGGCCGTGCCCGCGACGACCAGGTCGGCGGACAGGTCGACGGCGGAGACCCACTCGCCCACGACGAGTTCGACCGTGTCGGTGGCCAGGTCGGCCACGCAGATCCAGTTGCCGGTGAACGGACCGCCGCCGAGGGAGTTGTCCGGGGTGTAGTAGGGCCGCACGACCACGGCGCAGGAGTCGCCGCACAGCCGCGCGCCCACCACGGCCTGGTGCGCCTCCAGGATGGCCGCGCGCGCCGACCCGCCGGCGCGCACGGGCGCCGACGCCGCCGGATCGGTCCACCGGCGCCGGTCGCGGACGGTGAACTCGCTGCGCTTCGGATGGTCGAAGGTGCTGTGGACGAGCCACCGGTCGTTGGCGGCGAGGACGCGCACCGCCGTACCGGCCGAGGCGCTCGCGCGCAGCGTGGCCGTGCGCCAGTCCCACTCCTCGATCGTGCCCGACAGCGTCCCGGCGAAGACGGACTCGCCTTCCCTTTCGAGCGCCGAGATCGGGGGCTGATGGAAGCGCCCGCCCGCGGGCGGCGCCTGCGGGCGCCGCCGGTCCCAGATCCTGATCGTGCCGTCGTGAGAGGTCGTGAGCAGCGCGTCGCCCGCCGGGTGGATGCTCGTGATGAGCTCGGAGTGGCCTTCGAGACAGCCGACGGGGGGCTGGTCGAGCCGGTCGTAGACGTCCACGACGTGGCCGCCGACGAGCGTGCGGGCCCCGTCGCGGGCGACCGCCGACACCGTCGCCGCATAGCCCCAGATGTCGCACACCGCGTCGGCCGACCGCGGCTGACCGCCCTGCCGCGCGGCCTCCGCCCTCCGCCGGAAGAGCAGCCCCGGCACGTCGGGCACGTCCGTCCAGCGCGCCGCCAGGCACACCGCCTCGCCCACCACGAACGGGATCGTGCGGATGCCGACCTGCCCGTTCGTGCCCCCGAGCCACTCCTGCCGGCGCAGGTCGTAGACGTGGGTGTGGCGCGACGACCTGGAGTGGTGCAGCAGGTACGGCGGAGCCAGGAAGACCTCGTCGGGACTGTTGCCGGTGGATCCGGTGTCGGCGTCGAGCGTCAGGCGCGTGTGCCGGATCCAGTCCAGGAGCTCGATCCGGTTGTTCATCTCCCCGTTCGTGACGGCGGCCAGCGTCCCGCACACGTGCGTGCAGTAGCCCTCGCCGACGTCCGGAAGATCACCGCCGAGGTCGCGGACGTGCTCACCGGTGCGCCAGTTCCAGACCTGGACGGGCGCCCGCGGCGCCTGCTCGGACCGCGAGCCGTGGGCGCCGCCGACGGCCACCAGCTCACCCTGGACGGCCAGCGACCACGGCTGCCCGACCCCGCAGTCCAGGACGGAGACGCGCTCGTGGCGGCGCCAGTCCCAGACGCCGATCGTGCCGTCGTTCTGCCCGGTCAGCAGGTACGCGCCGTCCTCGCTGAGCGCCGCGGACAGGATCGGCGAGCCCACGTGCACCCTGGTGTGCACGCCGCGGTCGGCGGGCAGGAGGTGAACCCGCTCGGGCAGCAGCGACGGCGCGGACTCGTAGCGGCGGGCCTCCTCCAGCAGCCGCTCGACCATCGGCAGGCCCGGCGGCACGCCGGCGAGCCGTCCCACGAGCTGGGCGGCCAGCTGCGCCGGGTCCGACAGCGCCGGCCCCGCCATGCGCAGCGCGGCGGTGACGAACTCGCCGTCGCGATCCGGGCAGCGCTCGGCGAAGTCGGCGATGAGCCCGGCCGCCGGTGTCGCCTGGAGCCTGCGGTACACCCAGTCGAAGTCGGACAGCAGCCGCCTGATCTCCTCGTCCTTGCCGAGCTGGTGCAGGTGGTGGATGAGGAAGGTCCAGGCGTACGCGTCGGGCGGGTGGCGCGGGTCGCCCCACGACTCCAGGAGGCGGCGGTGCAGGAGGTCCAGGTCGCCGGCCCTGCCCACGATCAGCCGCTGGACGACGTCGTGCAGCCGCAGCAGGCGGCGCCTGACGTCGTAGCGGGTGAACAGGGCCAGCCGGTACATCTCCTCCACCGCGTCCTCGGCGGCCAGCGCGTCGTAGCCCGCCGTCGCCCGCCACAGCCGCCAGATCGTGCCGAACGGGACGTCCGCGCCCGCCGGGAAGACGGCGAGCTCGGCGAAGCGGGCCCGGTGCTCCGGCCTGAGCAGCGACACGCTCGCGTCCAGCGACGACGAGATCGCCGCGTTGCGGTCCTCGTCGCTGTGGCGGTCGAGGTAGCCGACGTCGAGCGCGAGGCGACGCTCCACGTGCGCCACCGCCTCTGCCGTCGTACGGCCGGCCGCCACGAGCGAGCGCAGTTCTGCGCCGACGAGTTCGAGCATGAGCGGCCACTCCCCCAGCCGCCCGGCCAGGGCGGTCAGCAGGGCGGCGGCCACGGCGTCCGGCGGCTCCGGCTGCCACCTCATGAGGAGCTCGGCGGCCTGCTCCGCGGTGAGCTCCCCGACGGGCACCGGCCGGCCGCCCGCCCTGCCCAGGACCGCGTCCAGCCGCGTGGTGACCAGGCAGGGCGTATCGGTGAAGAGGAAGTACGGCAGCAGGCCCGCGGACCAGACGTCGTCCAGCACGAGCAGGACGGCGCGGCCGGCGAGCAGGGAGCGAAGCTGGGCGGAGGCGGCGCCGAGGTCGTTGGCCGCGTGGGTGTGCGGGGCCAGGAGCCGGATCTGGTCGTGCAGCAGCGCGACCGCGCCCTCGCGTGTGGTGGCCTGGCCGAAGCGCAGCCACAGGATGCCGTCGCGGAAGGCGGCGCGGACGCGGTCGTCGTGGCAGGCGGCGGCCGCCAGCGTCGACTTGCCGAACCCGCCGCCGCCGTGCACGACCACGACGGCCCCGCCGAGCAGGCGCCCGACGACGCCTTCGAGCTCCCTGGGCCGTGGCACGAAGTGGCGCGGCAGGCCGGGCGCCGTGAACGGCGGCGCGTCCGCGGCCCCCGGCGCCATCATGAACGTGTTGAACTGCTGGTTCCCGTCGCCGATCTGGACGCCCTGGGCGGCGCGCGCGTCCACCCGTCACCGGCCGGGCGGGGCGTGGAACACGTTGGCCTGCTGGTTGTTGTCACCCACCTGCACGCCTTGGGCGCCGCGCACGTCGACCGTGTACTTGCCCGCCCGCGACCCCGCGGCGTCGGCCAGTTCCATCAGCGCCCGCGCCGCCGTGACCAGTTCGCCGTCGCCCTCGGCGCCGGCGGCGGCCAGCTCGGCCAGCAGGGGATTGCGCCAGGTGTCGGGTGCCTGTTCGTGGCGATCCAGCGCCAGCTCACCGTCGGGACGGCCGTCGAGCCGCCGTTTGGCCAGCCCCTTCAACGCCTCGTACGCGTCCTTGACCGCCGCCGACGCGGTGTCCTTCAGCCCCAGCGCCGCGCCCGCGGCCAGCGCCGTCACAACCAAGGTGACCGGATCCATCCCGCCTCCTCTGGGAGATGCGGCCATGGTGTCACCTCAGGCTCCCGCGCGGCAGCCGGTTCCCGCTAGGGATGCGGGCGCACGGGCCCGGCGGCGGCAAGACGTGAGGGCGGAGTGTAGAGGGGTAGCGAACGGTAACCGCTGCGATAGGCCGACGACAGCAGGCGCAGCAGTTCGCTCTCCGCGTCGTGGCGCAGGATGCCGCGCAGGCGGGTCAGGTCGTTGAGGTAGCGGTCGTAGCGGGCCAGGCGGGTGTGGCGGGAGCCGCCCAGGGCGGTGACGACCTTGGAGCGCGGGGCGCCGTCCTCGATCAGGGCGGCCACGTCGAGTTTTCTGTCGATGGCGTCCAGGCGGGCGTGGATGCGTTCGCGGCGCCGTTCGTCGGGGGTCAGGCGTTCGCCGATGCGCTCGTGGTAGCGGTTGGCGGCCATGCTGAGCTCGTACACGCTCCACTCGTCGTCGATCCGTCGCTCGCACCAGGCGCGCTGGTCCTCGGCCATCGCCTGGTCGAGTCTGGCCAGCAGCGAGACCAGCCAGAACGTCGCCGCCTCCTTCGCCAGCGAGCGGCGGCCCTCCTCGTGGGCGCGTACCTGGCTGAGCCATAACCCGCTGGGCGCCACCGCGCCGAGCAGGGTGGCGAGGTTGTCGTTGAGCATCGCGCCGAACAGGAGGGCGACCCCCGCCGAGACCAGCCCGGTCAGCAGGATGATGGACACCGCCAGCCAGCGTCCCTCCGGTCCGAAAGGCCGGCCCTTGCCCTGGCAGCGCAGGAGCAGGAACGCCGTCGCCGAGATCACGGCCAGCACCACCGTCAGGCCTATGCGCACGGCAAGGTCGTCCATGGAATCCGCCTCTCCCGCAGAGCGTTCCCCTCATAGTCACACGCGCGCCCTGTTCGGCACATCCGGAAAATCCGTTGCTGGCCGCACATACCGGGCAGATACCGTAGAGGAGCACTCACCAAAGGAGATCTCCCATGCCCGCCCCGCTGGTCGTCAACGACTCGGTCGTCATCCCGGACGCCGAGCTCGTCTGGCGTTTCTCCCGCTCGTCGGGGCCGGGCGGCCAGGGCGTGAACACCACCGACAGCCGCGTGGAACTCCTCTTCGACGTCTCCGCCACGACCGCGCTGCCGCCCGCCCTGAAGGAGCGCGCGCTGGCCCGGCTGGGCGGGCCGCTGATCACCATCGCCGCCTCGGAGTACCGCTCCCAGCTGCGCAACCGTGAGGCCGCCGTCCAGCGCCTGGCCCAGCGGCTGCGCGAGGCCATCGCACCGCCGCCCAAGCGCCGCCGCGCGACCAAGCCCACCCGGGGCTCGGTCGAGCGCCGCCTGGCCTCCAAGAAGGCCCGCTCCGACGTGAAGCGCCTGCGCCGCGACGTCTAGCGGGTACGGCGGCGCGCCTGCCGTACCCGATTAACGACCCCCGAGCCATCACCACCCGCGCCCTGTGCGCGGGCCTTCCGGCGGGGGTCAGGCGGGGACGGCCACCCGGATGGTGCGGATCTCGGCTTTCAGGATGCGGGCGGCCTCCTCCGGGTCGTAGGTGGGGGCGGTGCACAGAAAGAGGGTGTGGCCGTCCGGGCCGCCGAGGGCGCAGGCGAAGACGCCCACGTCCCCGGTGCTGATCTCCTGGACGATCTCGCCGCCCTCCCGCACCCGGATCGCCCGGTTGCCGCCCGCGTCGGCCACCCAGACCGCGCCCTCGCTGTCCAGCGCGATGCCGTCGGGGTTGGCGGAGCCCAGGTCCGCCCAGACGCGGCGGTTCACCAGGGCGCCGTCGGGGGCGAGGTCGAAGGCGGTCAACCGGTTGGCGTAGGACTCGGCGATGATGAGGGTGCGGCCGTCCGGGGTGATGGCCGGGCCGTTCGGGAAGGCCATGCCGGCGGCCGCCTCGTGCACGCCGCCGTCCGGGTCCACCCGGTACAGGGCGGTCGGCGCCCCGCCGAAATCGCACGCCCCCGCGTAGGCGCGGCCGGACGGGTCCGTGACCAGGTCGTTCACCGGCAGTTCGGTCAGTGCGGACAGATCGGCGTGCACGCTCGTCCTACCGTCGGCGATCCTGAGCACCTTGCGGTCCATCATCGAGGCGACCAGCAGGCTTCCGTCGGGCAGCCGGCCCAGCCCGGACGGTGACCCCGGGACCTCGGCCACCACTTCCGCGGTGCCGTCCATCGAGACCGCCAGGACGTGGCGCCGCCAGAAGTCCGACACCCACAGCCGCCCCTCGTGCCAGCGCGCGCCCTCGAAGAACGCGCCGCCGCCGATGAGAGTCTCCATCTGACTTCCTCCTGTTGTGAGGTTGTGTTCTCATCCGGGACGTAGAAGCCGAAGCGGCGTTCTCGACATGCCGGGCCCAAGATTCCTCACGAATTTTCCACGGCCCGGCCGGAACCTCCGGGGCCGGGGGAAAGCGGGGCGGGGTGGTCAGTAGGTGACGGTGATGGCGCGGGCGGGGCCGTCCACGCGGATCTGGCCGCCGTACGGGATGACCACCTGGGGATCGGTGTGGCCGAAGTCGACGTCGAAGACCGCCATCGTGTCCGGGGCGTAGCGGGCCAGGACCTTCAGGACCGCCTCCCGCTGGTCGCCGGCGTAGGTGACCTGCTCTTCCGGAGTCAGGGGGCGGCTGAAGGACCAGGCCTTGGCGCGGCCGATCAAGATGGCCGGAAATTTCGCGAGAAGTCCGCGTTCGCCCATGTTGCGGAGGATGCGGAAGACCTCGTCGGAGGAGGGCAGTTCCTCGCTGGTCTCGACGATCAGAACCATGCCCTCGTACGCCGACGCGTCCCGGATGCCGCGATCCGCCATCAGGAGCCAGGACAGGATCTCCAGGTTCCCGCCCCAGGTGGCGCCCTCGACGACCCGGTCCGGGCGGTGCCAGCGCCAGCCGTCGCACGGGCGCGCCGGCGGTGGCGCGTCGAAGGAGGCCGGGTCGTCCCACGGCTTGTCCAGGTCGCTGAACTCGAAGGACTCCGGCAGCTTGTAGGGGCCGGAGGTGAACAGGGCGGCGCGCAGCGACTCGGCGCTGGCCGGGTGCATGCCGCCGCACCGTCCGAACTGGCACATGACCGACCCGCCGTGGTAGGCGACGATGCCGAGGTTCCACAGGTGGAGCAGCAGGTTGGTGTTGTCGCTGTAGCCGAAGAACGGCTTGGGGCTGGCCCGGATGACCGCGTCGTCGAGGTACGGCGTGACCGTGATCTGGTCGTCGCCGCCGATGCTGGCGATGATGGCCTTGATCGACGGGTCGGCGAAGGCGGCGTTGACGTCGGCGGCCCGATCGCGCGCGCTCGCCCCCATGACCCGCGTGGCCGGGAACTCCACCGGCACCAGCCCGAACTCCTCACGCAGCACCCGCACCCCCGCCTCGAACGGCAGCGGCAGGATCCCCGGCAACCCGGCCGAGGGCGAGAGCACGGCCACCTTGTCCCCCGCCTGCGGTTTGGGCGGATAAATCATCATCTTTGGCCTTCCTCTCGACACCCGATCACCACCGAGCCGTCCACCCGGCACCCGATCACGACGGTGCCCCAGCGCGACGTCCCGTCACGACGGAGCGTCCCGTCACGACGGAACGTCCTCCTTGCGCCTGAAGATCAGCACGAGCACCCGCAGCACCAGGATCGCCGCGATGACCAGCAGGTTGTAGCCCAGCAGATCGAACAGGCCGAGGTTCAGGGCCGCCACCGACACCGGCCCGCCCTCGGTCCCCAGCAGGAACACCGCCATGATCCCCGCGGTGGCCCCCAGCACGGTCAGCAGGATCTGGTGCAGCAGCCCGGTGAGATAGCGCCGGTCACGCTCGTCGGCGAACAACCGGACGTTGACCGAGAACCGCCCGTGCTCGGCCGCGCTGGCGATGCGCTCGATCCGGCGCGGCAGGCGGCGCACCATCGGCAGCAGCGCCGCCGCCTCCTGGACCACGGCCTCCTTCAGGGTGGTGCCGGACAACTGCTCGGCGAGGTAGCGGCCGGCGAAGGCGCGGGCCTCGGTGATGAGGTTGAAGCCGGGCGCCAGCCGTACCAGCGTGCCTTCGAGTGTGGCCAGCGCGCGGAAGACGGCGGCGACCTCCGGCGGGATCGACAGCCCGTACTCGGAGACGATCCTGAACAGGTCGGTGAACATGGCGGCGCTGTCCATGCCGGGCCCGAGGTGGCGGGCCATGAACTGGCCGAGCGCGCGCTCCAGCCCGGCCTCGTCGATGTCCTCGGGGCGCGGGACGACCTCCAGCAGGGCGTCGGTCACGCCGAGCGGGTCCTGCCGGTTGAGCGCCATCAGGAAGCGTTGCAGGGCGGCGCGGACGGAGGCGTCCAGGCGGCCGACCGAGCCGAAGTCGAGCAGGCCGAGGCTGCCGTCGTCCAGGACCATGATGTTGCCGGGGTGCGGGTCGGCGTGGAAGACGCCCTCCAGCAGGATCTGGCGCAGCAGCGTGTCGAGCAGGTCACGGGCCAGCCGCGCGCTCTCCCCCGGTACGCCCGCCAGCGGCTTGCCGTTCAGCCGCTGCATGACCAGCACCCGGTCGGTGCACATGCGCGGGTACGGCACCGGGTAGGTGACCTGGTCGCTCGGGGTGGCGGCGACCGCGGCCATGTTGGCCGCCTCGATGCGGAAGTCGAGCTCCTCGCGGATCGCGACCGCGAACCCCTCGGCCAGGTCGCGCATGCCTAGAGAACGGCCCCACTTCGTGCGGGACTCCAGGGTGACGGCCAGCCTGCGCACGATGTCGAGGTCCTTGGCCACGACGGTGCCGATGCCGGGCCGCTGGACCTTGACCACGACCTCCTCGCCCGTGTGCAGGCGGGCGGTGTAGGCCTGGGCGATGGAGGCGGCGGCGAGCGGGACCCGGTCGAAGGCGGCGAACACCTGGTCGACCGGCCCGCCGAGCTCGGCGGCGAGCACCGGCTCGACGCGTTCCCACGGCAGCGGCGCCACCTGGTCCTGCAGCCGCCCGAGCTCGTCGACGAACTCGGGCGGAAGCAGGTCGCGCCTGGTGGAGAGCACCTGGCCGAGTTTGACGAAGGTGACGCCGCCGTCGTCGAGGGCCTCGCGCAGCGAACGGGCCAGCCGTACCTTGCCGGAGCGGTCGTGCAGGCTCTCGCCCCGGCCGCGCAGGTAGGGGCCGAGGCCGTGCCTGATCGCGATGCGGGTGATCTGGGAGTAGCGGCGGCCCCGGGAGATCCGGCCGCGCAGTCCCTTGACCACCTCGATGGGGCCGGGGATGGAGCCGGGCGGCACCAGCGCCTCGGCCATCACCAGGATCACCATCGGGATCAGCACGGCCAGCATGCCGAGCATGATCATGACCCAGACGGCGCCGAAGCCCGGGTCCTCCCCCGGCTGAAGGTTCTGGAACCCACCGATGATCGGCGCGAAGATCGGCCCCGACAACCCGAAGCCGATCGCCGCGGCCAGGAACACCCGGAACCCGCCGAGATGGACGCCCAGCAGTCGCTGCGCCAGCCTGGCCACGATCAAGACCATGACCAGGACGGCGAACGAGAAGAAAAAGGAGGTCTGGACGTCCATGGGGGAGATCATCCCATGTTGGCGGCCCTGGCCCTGCGCTCTTCCCTGCGGGCGACGAACCGTGCGGCCGTGACCTCGGTCTTCTCCAGGAACCCGGCCAGCTCCTCGCGGGCCTTCTCACCCTCGGCGTCCAGCCCGGTCTGGTCGAAGACGGCCCACTGGCGCAGCACCGGCATGAGCACGTCGTCCAGGTGCAGGCGCAGGTCGTAGATGCCCTCGTTCGCGATGATCATCGCCTTGCGGGCGAAGCCCTGGATGCCGGAGCCGGGCATCTGGAAGGTGGTGACCACGTCGGTGACGGCGCGCATGGTCTGGTTGGGGTCCAGCTCGAAGGCGGCCTTGAGCAGGTTGCGATAGAAGAGCATGTGCAGGTTCTCGTCGGCGGCGATCCTGGCCAGCAGCCGTTCGCAGCCCTCGTCGCCGGTGGCCCTGCCGGTGTTGCGGTGGGAGATGCGGGTGGCCAGCTCCTGGAAGGAGACGTAGGCCAGCTGCTGGAGCATGGTGCCGTACTCGGTCTGGAAGCCCTGCTCCATGTGGATCATCCGGGCCCGCTCCAGCGCCACCGGGTCGACGGCGCGGGTGACCGTGAGGTAGTCGCGGATCGCGGTGCCGTGCTTGTCCTCCTCGGCGGTCCAGCGGTGCACCCAGGTGCCCCACGCGCCGTCGCGGCCGAACGTGGTGGCGATCTCGTGGTGGTAGCTGGGGAGGTTGTCCTCGGTGAGGAGGTTCACGATCAGCGACACCCGAGCCGACTCGGGGATCTTGGAGTCGCTGTCCTGCCAGGCCTCGCCCTGGTAGATGCCGTCGAAGTCGCGGCCCTGACTCCAGGGAACGTACTCGTGCGGGAACCACTCTTTGGCCACCTTGAGATGGCGGTCGAGCTCGCCCGCGACCACGGGCTCCAGCGCGTGCAGCAGTTCCGTCTGAGTCATCGCCATAAAGATCGTCTCCTTGAAGTTACGGCACCGTAGGTTAGGCTACCCGATGGGCAAAACCGACTTTTGTGTGCGAAACCCACAAGGATCAGGCCGAGCGGTCCTCCATTTCCCACAGATGGTCGAGGACGTGCCACGTGACGCGGCGCACGACGTAACGCGGCGTCCACTTGTGCTCCCAGCTGCCCGGCCACGGCCGGGACAGCACGGCGGCGAGTTCGTCGCGCATCGCGTCGCGGTCGGCCGCCGACTTGTAGGGCGGGTGGCGCACACCGGACTGGCGGGCGTAGTTGCGCTCGGCCTCGGTGACGTGATCGACCATCTTCGTCCGGTCGCGGCCCCCGCCGCGCGGCCCCTTGCGCAGTTCCTCCGGCGAGATCGCCGCCGTCTCGTCGAACAACCGCCAGGCCGCGCGCATGAGCGCGACGTCACGGGCGGCCGCGTCTGCTCCGACCGCCGCGCGGTCGGCCTCCGGCTCCTTCTCCGGCGCCCCGAAGTCGGTGGTCGCGCCGCCCTTGAGCCGCTCGACGACCTCGGGCTCGCCCGGCTCGAAGGCGAGCGCGGCCTCTCCGGCCACGACGGCGTAGCGGGGCGCGTAGTGCATGAGGTTCTCGATCGCCTGCTCCTCCGACCTGCCGATACGGCACCAGCCGGGCCACTCCAGCGAGCAGGCGAAAACCCTCTTCAGGCCGCTTTCCAGGTAGATGCGGGTCATGTCGTCCAGCCTCGCGGTCATACCTGACAGGGAGCGTCAGATTAGGTCGATGAGATCGGCGACCGACTCCACGACCAGCGACGGCCGGTACGGATAGCGGTCCACCTGGTCGCGCTGGATCACGCCGGTCAGGACGAGGATCGTGAAGAGGCCCGCCTCCATGCCGGCGACGATGTCGGTGTCCATCCGGTCGCCGATCATCGCGGTGTTCTCGCTGTGACCCTCGATCGCGTTGAGCGCGCTGCGCATCATGCCCGGATTGGGCTTGCCCACGAAGTACGGCTCGACGCCGGTCGCCTTGGTGATCAGCGCGGCGACCGCGCCGGTGGCCGGCAGCGAACCCTCGTTCGTGGGACCGACCGGATCGGGGTTGGTGGCGATGAAGCGGGCGCCGGCCTCGATGAGGCGGATGGCGCGGGTGATCTGGGTGAAGCTGTAGGTGCGGGTCTCGCCGAGCACCACGTAGTCGGGGTCGAGGTCGGTCAGGACGTAACCGGCCTCGTGCAGCGCGGTGGTCAGCCCCGCCTCGCCGACGACGTACGCGGAGCCGCCGGGGCGCTGGTCCTGAAGGAACTGGGCCGTGGCCAGGGCCGAGGTCCAGATCGACTCGGGCGGCACGTCGAGGCCGGCGGCGCGCAGCCGTACGGAGAGGTCGCGCGGGGTGTAGATCGAGTTGTTCGTGAGCACCCGGAAGGGCTTGCCGGATTCCGCCAGCCGCTTGATGAACTCATCGGCCCCCGGCACCGGCAGCCCCTCGTGCACGAGAACGCCATCCATGTCGGACAACCAGGAGTCGATGCGCTTACGCTCAGTCACGAGGACAATCGTAGCGAGCCCCGCTTGTCAACATGGCAACAGGGATGTGAAGAATGACGGCATGTCGTCGTTCACGGAATCCGCCCAGGACATGCGGGACGAGCTCGTCCGGCTCCGCCACTCGCTGCACACCACGCCCGAGATCGGCCTCACCCTGCCACGTACGCAGGAGAAGGTCCTGGCCGCGCTCGACGGCCTGCCCCTGGAGATCACGACCGGTTCGTCGCTGAGCTCCGTCACCGCCGTGCTGCGCGGGGGGCGGCCCGGCCCCGCCGTACTGCTGCGCGGCGACATGGACGCGCTGCCCGTCGCCGAGCGCAACGACCTGCCCTACATCTCGCAGAACGACGGCCAGATGCACGCCTGCGGCCACGACCTGCACACCGCGATGCTCGCCGGGGCCGCCCATCTGCTGGCCGCGCGGCGCACGGAGCTGGCCGGGGACGTGGTGTTCATGTTCCAGCCCGGCGAGGAGGGCTACGAGGGCGCCAAGTACATGATCGACGAGGGTGTGCTCGACGCGCCCGGCCGGCGGGTCGCGGCCGCCTACGGCATGCACGTCGTGTCGGCGATGCTGCCGCCGGCGCTGTTCGCCAGCCGCCCGGGGCCGCTCATGGCGGCGGCCGACACGTTCCTGGTCACGGTGAAGGGCAAGGGCGGGCACGGCTCCTCGCCGCACCGCGCGCTCGACCCGATCCCGGCCGCGTGCGAGATGGTGACCGCGCTGCAGACGCTGGTGACGCGGCAGTTCGACGTCTTCGACCCGGTCGTCATCACGGTGGGCAGCTTCCACGCGGGCACGGTCGACAACGTCATCCCGGACGACGCGCACTTCCAGGCCACCATCCGGACCTTCAGCAAGGAGAACCGGGCGCTGGTCAAGCGGCGCGTGATCGAGGTGGTCGAGGGCATCGCCGCGGCGAACGGCATGGCCGTGGAGGCCGGGTTCGGGATGGGCTACCCGGTGACGGTCAACAACGCCTCGGAGGCGGAGTTCGCGGGGCAGACGGTCGAGGAGTTGTTCGGGCCGGGCCGGTTCTTCGTCACGCCGCAGCCGGTGATGGGCTCGGAGGACTTCTCGTACGTGCTGGAGCAGGTGCCCGGCGCCTTCATCTTCCTGGGGGCCTGCCCGGCCGACCGCGATCCGGCCAGCGCGCCGTACAACCACTCACCCGAGGCCGCCTTCGACGACGCCGTCCTGCCCGACGGCGCCGCCCTCTACGCCGCCCTCGCCCATTCTCGCCTCGCCTCTCTCTGACAACCCTTCCCGTACATTACGGCGAAGCCGCCCCCACGCCACCCGCCGCATTGGGCGGGCGTCGATCGTGGGGGTCGCTTCTCACGTCGGACGGAGCACCCGCCGTCACGGCCCCCCTTGACCGGCCAAGCCACCACGTGACCGGCAAGGTCGCCCCTTGACCGACCACGACGCCATGTGACCGGCTACGGCCCCTTTGGCTGGCCAAGCCGCCGCTTGACCGGCTGGGGCTGTTCTTTACCGGTCGGGGCAGTACGTGGCCGGCCAGGGCCTTTGGGCCGGTCGGGTCGCCGCTTGGCCGGCTGGGGCGGGCCTTAGCCGGTTCAGGCTCTCCGGCCGGGCGGTTTGGTGGCTCCTGGGTGGGGTGGGTTCTTGACGCGGTCATAGGGTGGAGGGGTGATCGCTCAGGAGCGTGCGGTGGTCGACGGCAGGCCCGCGACCGGCGCCGACATGGGTCTCGGGATCGCCGCCCGAGGCGGGCACTTCACCGCCATGCAGGTCAGGAACCACGCGGTTCGTGGTCTCGACCTGCATCTCGACCGGCTCGACCAGGCCACCGAAGAGCTCTACGGGCTGCCCGTCGACCGTGACCTGGTCGTCGAGTCGATCGCCGCCGCGCTCGGCGGCGACCTGCACGACGCCTCGGTCCGGGTGAACGTGGTGCTGACCGGCCGCCTGCACGTCATCGTGACGACCGGGGCCCCGGTCGACGCGCCGTCCGCGCCCCAGCGGCTGATGACGGTGGCGTACCAGCGCTTCCTGCCGCACATCAAGCACGGCGGCGGGTTCCCCTCCATCCACCTGGGCCGACGGGCCGCCGCGGAGGGCTTCGACGACGCGCTGCTCGTCGCCGACGACGGGACGATCTCCGAGGGCACGATCACGAACCTGGGCTGCTTCGACGGCTCGCGTGTCGTGTGGCCGCAGGCGGCGATGCTGGAGGGCATCACGTTGCGGCTCTTGCGACGGCGGCTGCCCCTGGCCGGCATCCCGCAGACCGTCCGCACGCTGAAGCCCGCCGACCTGGCCGGTTTCGCCGCGGTCTTCCTCACGAACTCCTGGGGCGTCAGCCCCGTCGGCCAGGTGGACGATCTGGTCCTGTCCGCCGAGCCGCAGGACCTCTCCCCCATCCTCACCGTCTATGAGGACACGCCATGGGATCCGATACCCCGCCTGTAGGGATGATGCGCGCCTGGGTGGTGGACACCCCCGGGCGGCCGCTCGTCATGGAGGAACGCCGGGTCCCGGTGCCGGGGCCGGGTGAGGTGCTGGTCAAGGTGGAGGCGTGCGCGCTCTGCCGTACGGACCTGCATCTGGCCGAGGGCGACCTGCCGCCGCGCCGTCCGCGGGTCACGCCCGGCCATCAGGTGGTGGGCCGGGTGCGCGGCGGCGACCGGGTGGGCGTGGCCTGGCTGCGCAGCACGTGCGGCCGGTGCCGGTACTGCCTGCGCGGGGATGAGAACCTCTGCCCGGACTCGGCCTACACCGGCTGGGACGCGCACGGCGGGTACGCCGAGTACGTGGTGGCCAGGGCCGACTACGTCTACCCGCTGCCCGGCGACGTCCCGGCCGAACGGCTGGCGCCGCTGCTGTGCGCGGGCATCATCGGCTACCGCGCCCTGATGAAGGCGGGCCTGCCGGGGTCCGGCGGCAGGCTGGGCGTCTACGGTTTCGGCGCCTCCGCGCACCTCACCGCCCAGGCAGCGATCGCGCTGGGCCACACGGTCCACGTCGTCACGAGGTCGCCCGCGGCCAGGCGGCTCGCCCTGGAACTGGGCGCGGCCTCGGCCGGCGGGCACGAGCCGCCGGAGCCGCTGGACGCGGCGATCCTGTTCGCCCCGGTCGGCGACCTCGTGCCGCCCGCCCTGGAGGCGCTCGACCGCGGCGGCACGCTGGCCGTGGCGGGCATCCACCTGACCGGCATCCCGGCGCTGAACTACGACCGCCACCTCTTCCAGGAGCGCGTGCTACGCAGCGTGACCGCCAACACGCGGCAGGACGGACGCTCCTACCTGCGCCTGGCCGGTCAGCACCCGCCGAGCGTGAAAACGACCGCCTACAGCTTCGACGACGCCCCCCTGGCGCTCATGGATCTGGCAAACGGCCAGGTCAACGGCGCAGCGGTCCTTATCATCGGGTGATGGCGCCAAGCGCCACACAAGGGGTCCATGAAGGAAAGTTACATTAACCTCACAACCTCTGGAGATTATTGACGCCTCCTCCACCTGCCCATAAGGTCCGGACAACCCCAGAACTATCTCCGGAGCGGTAAATGAAGCGACTAGCAGCGGCAGTGGCGTTGCTGGGCCTTGCGGCCGGCGTGACAGCGTGTAGCGGCGGCGGCAGCGGCACCACCAACAAGTCCGGCTCGGGCGGTGGTGGCGGGCTCTTCACCACGATCGACGTGAACAGGCCGGGCATCGACGCGAGCGCGCCGCCGAACCCGTACAACCCGAAGGGCAACGCCTTCCCGGGGTACACCACGATGAAGATCGGCTGGGTCGTCAACCACCTGACCGACCCCAACAAGGCGCTGCCGGGCATGGCGGCCAGTTGGGAGATCGCGCCGGACAACTCCTCGATCACTTTGAAGCTGCAGCCGAACGCCAAGTGGTCGGACGGCAAGCCGGTGACCGCGGAGGACGTCAAGCTCTCCATCGCCCTCGCCTACACGCAGGGCAGCACGGCCTTCGCCGTCACCCCGGGCGCCGCGGGCGCCGCGGCCGACGTCACCGTGGTGGACGACAAGACCGTCAAGATCACACAGGATCTCTCCAACCCCAGCCCCAAGTTCGCCCGCGGCGTGCTGGACACCACGGTCCTGCCCGCCCACATCTGGAGCGCCGCGGTCCCCGCCACCATCTGGGACACGATCAAGACCGCGCGCGGTGACGGCGCCGAGGCCGAGAAGGCCCGCGAGGACATCACCAAGCTGGGCCAGCAGGTGATCGCCTTCGCACCGCAGAAGGACGTCGCCGGCGGCCCGTTCGTGCTGGAGCGGGCCAACCCCGGCGAGGCGCTGCTGGTCAAGAACAAGAACTTCTTCAACGTCGCCAACGTCGCGCCGGACCAGGTGAAGATCCTCAACTTCACCGGCAACGAGCAGATCTGGAACTACCTGACCCAGGGCAAGCTCGACCACTCCGGGTTCGTCGCCGCTCCGACCGACGTGATGAACCGCATCAAGGCCGCCCCGGGCAGCGAGGTCATCAAGGGGTACTCCCCCGTCGCCGTGAGCATGGCCTTCAACCAGAGCAAGAAGCCCTACGACAACGTGCACGTGCGCAGGGGCCTGGCCTACCTGATCGACCGCGAGCAGGTCACCAAGGTCGCCTCGCCCGAGGGCGGCACCCCCGCGGCCACCACCAGCGGCATCCACCAGAAGGCGGCCGCCGCCTGGATCCCCGAGACGCTGCCCAAGCTGGAGCAGTACAAGACGGACCTGGCCAAGGCCGAGGAGGAGTTCAAGACCGCCGGCCTGACCAAGAAGGACGGCAAGTGGACGCTGGCCGACGGCTCGCCGTGGAAGGTCTCCATGCACGCGCCGGCCGGGTTCTCCGACTGGCTGTCGGCGCAGGAGAACATCAAGAGCCAGCTCACCAAGGCCGGCATCGAAGCCGAGGTCGTGACCACGGCTGACTACCCGGTCTACCTGGAAGAGCTCGCCGCCGGCAAGTACGACGTCGGCTTCTGGCTGATGGCGCTCGGCCCCGCGCCGTACGACATCTTCCAGCGCCTCTACGGCGCCTCGAACGGCTGGGCCAACGTCGGCGGCAAGATCAAGCACTCGGCCGCCGGCAAGAGCGGCAACTGGATGGGCGGCCCCGAGCAGATCGAGGTCGAGGGCGGCAAGATCAACCCCGGTGAGCTCACCGCCAAGCTGAACTCGGTCGGCCCCGACGAGGCCAAGCCGATCATGAGCCAGCTGGCGCAGGCGGCCAACCAGGACCTGCCGGTCATCCAGCTCTGGGACTACATCAACAACCAGTTCGTCAACAACAGCCGCTTCACCGGCTGGCCCCACGACGACGAGATCTTGCGCCTCGGAACCGGCGTCCTTCCCTCGGGTGTCTGGATCCAGCAGGGTCTGGTCAAGAAGAAGCAGTAAGGCACCCATGACGGTTATCGCGCGGCGTCTCGCGGGCCACCTGGCCCGCGGGATCGTCATGATCCTCGTGGTCGCGACGATCAGCTTTTTCATCGTCAACAACATCCCGGGCGACCCGGTGGCGGCCCGCTACGAGAAGCTGCTCGAAGGCGGCATGTCGCCCGAGGCGGCGATGCAGGCCACGAAGGTGATGTACGGCTTCCTGCCCTCGGGCTCGATGTGGGACCAGTACCTCGCCTACATGGGCGGGCTGTTCCGCTTCGACCTCGGCATCTCGATCACCCGGCCCGGGCAACCGGTCACCGACGTGCTCGCCGAGGCGGCGAAATGGACCGTTCTTCCGGTGCTGATCGGCACCCTGCTCAGCTTCCTCGTCGGCGTCGTCTTCGGCGTCTACGCGGCGATCAAGCGCACCGGCAAGCTCGGCGACGCGCTGGCCATCTCCGGCTCGCTGCTGCACGGCATCCCGCAGTACATCCTGGCGATGCTGCTGGTCGTCATCTTCGCGACGCTGATCCCGCTCCTGCCGCCCGACAGCCCGGTGGACATCCTGTTCGAGCCCGGCTGGAACAGCGGCTACCTCGGCTCGCTGGCCCAGCACGCCGTGCTTCCCGTCGCCACCTACGCCCTGTCGGCCTACGGCGGCTGGATCCTGGCGATGAAGTCGAGCGTGGTGACGGTGCTCGGCGACGACTTCATCCTGGCCGCCGAACTGCGCGGGATGAAGCGCTCGATCGTCTTCCGCTACATCGCCCGCAACGCGATCCTGCCGCTGTTCACGATCCTGGCGCTCTCGCTCGGCCTGCTGCTCGGCGGCGCCGTCTTCATCGAGAAGATCTTCAACTACCCGGGTCTGGGACTGCTGCTCATCGACAGCATCACCCTGCGCGACTACCCGCTCATGGGCGGCGCGTTCCTGCTGATCACCGCCTCGGTCATCGTGGCCAACATCGTGGCCGACCTGTTCTACACCGTGATCGACCCGCGGGTGCGCGGCGGAGAGGAGGCCTCATGAGCGTCATCCTGGAGAGCACGAGCACGAGCGCCACCATGCGCCGCAACTTCTGGCACGGCGTGTGGCGGGTCATGAAGCGCAAGCCCAGCCGCATGGTCGGCGTCGTCATCATCCTGGGCTTCGCGTTCATGGGCGTCTTCGGGCCGATGTTCTACCCGGACATCCTGCCCGACAACGCCAACGCCATCACCCAGCCGCCGAGCTGGGAGCACTGGTTCGGCACCGATCCGCAGGGCCGCGACGTGGTCGCGCTGGTCGTCAAGGGCTCGCGCTACGTCCTGCTCAGCGCGGCGGTGACCGCGGTCATCACGGTCGTCGTCGGCACCGGTCTCGGCCTGTTCTCCGGCTTCAAGCGGGGCCGCTGGGACACCGTGCTCATGCGGGTCACCGACATGAAGCTCACCATCCCCGGCCTGCCGCTGCTGCTGGTGCTGGCCACGGTGTGGAAGTTCGGCAACCCGTTCCAGATGGGACTGGTGCTCGGGCTGCTGGGCTGGGGCGGAGTGGCGCGGGCCGTACGGGCGCAGACGCTGTCGCTGCGCGAGCGCGGCTTCATCGAGGCGGCGCGCGGGCTCGGCCTTTCCACGACGCACATCGTCGGCAAGGAACTGCTGCCGAGCATGGCGCCCTACATCGCCATGAACATGCTCATCGCGGTCACCGGCGCCGTCTACGCGCAGGTCGGCCTGTTCTTCCTCGGCGTCCTGCCCTATGAGTCGGACAACTGGGGCGTCATGCTCAACCTGGCGGTCTTCCAGGCCGGCGCGATGATCCAGCCGTACGCGCTCGGGTATCTGCTGGCCCCGCTGCTGGCGATCCTGCTGCTCACGCTCGGCATCGTGCTCGTGGTCGACGCCATGGACGAGATCTTCAACCCCCGGCTGCGCGAGGAGTAGAGGTGGCAAAACAGGCGCCGGGAGTGCGCATCGACGGCCTGACGGTCGTCTACAAGACCCCGGCGGGCGAACTGCCCGCCGTGCGCGATGTCAGTCTGGAGCTGAAGCCGGGCACCATCACCGGCATCGTGGGCGAGTCCGGTTCGGGCAAGTCCACGATGGCGCTGTCGCTGCTCAACGCGGTCCAGCCGCCCGGCCGCATCCAGCACGGCAGCGTGGAGATCGACGGGCTCGGCGACGTCGCCGAGTTCCGGGGCGAGCAGCTGCGCAAGGCCCGCGGCCGGCACATCGGCTACGTCTTCCAGGCCGCGCAGAACTCGCTGAACCCGCTCAAGACCGTCGGCAAGCAACTGCTCGACCTCGGCCGTTCCCACGGCGTGGAGGACCTGCGCGCCCTGGTCAGGGAGGCCAGGGAGCTGCTGGGCCGGATGGGCCTGGACGGCGCGCGGGTGCTGGACTCCCACCAGCACGAGCTGTCGGGCGGCATGCGCCAGCGCGTCGGCATCATGCTGGCGCTGGTGCTCAACGCGCACCTCGTGGTGCTCGACGAGCCCACGACCGCGCTCGACATGATCACTCAGTCGAACATCCTGAAGATCGTGCGCGAGGTGCACGCGGAACGCGGCCTCACCACGCTGGTCATCACCCACGACATCGGCGTCGTGGCCGAGGTGGCCGACCGGCTGGCGGTCATGTACGGCGGCCGCCTGGTCGAGCAGGGCCCCACCCGCGAGGTCCTGGCCGACCCGCAACATCCGTACACCAGGGGCCTGATCAGGGCCATCCCCCGCCTGGTGGGCGACATCAACGAGGCCCAGGCGCTGCCCGGTCGCCCGCCCACCCTGGCCACCGTGCCGAAGGAAGGGTGCGTGTTCCGCGAGCGCTGCCCGCTGCGCATGGACGTCTGCGACACCGTCGACCCGGCGGCCCAGGCGTACGGCGAGCGGATCGTGGCCTGTCACGCCGTCGACAGCGCCGTCAAGGTGCCATCCAGGGAAGGCGAGCTCGCGTGATCACGGGGAAAGGCATCACCAAGACCTTCAAGCAGCGGGGCAGTGTGCTCGCCGGCCGGGAGGTCCAGGCGCTGCGCGGGGTGGACTTCGAGATCCCCAAGGGCGGCGCGGTCTCGTTCATCGGCGAGTCGGGCTGCGGCAAGACGACGCTGGGCCGGATCATCGCCGGGCTGGAGACCTACGACGGCGGTGAGATCGGCATCAACGGCACCGAGATGTCGTCGTTGAAGCCGAAGCAGCGCCAGCCGTACTTCCGGCGCATCCAGATGATCCACCAGGACCCGTACTCGGCGCTGAACCCGACGCGGACCATCCACCAGACGCTCTACGCGCCGCTCAAGCTGCGCGCCAAGCAGACGGGCCGCGACGAGAAGTGGATCGACGAGCGGGCGGCGGAGGTCCTGTCGCTGGTGGGCCTGGACCCGGGCAGCGTGCTGTCGCGCTACCCGCACCAGCTGTCCGGCGGCATGCGCCAGCGCGTGGTCATCGCCCGCGCGCTGACGGTGGACCCGGAGGTGCTGGTCGCCGACGAGGCCGTCTCCATGATCGACGTGTCGCTGCGGCTGGGCATCCTGGCGCTGCTGAAGGACCTGCGCGAACGGCTGGGCGTCAGCGTGCTGTTCATCACCCACGACGTGGCGACCTCGCGCTACATCGGCGACGACGGGGAGATGTACGTCATCTACCGCGGCCAGGTCGTCGAGCGCGGGCCGGTGGACACCGTGATCGCCGACCCGGTGCACCCGTACACGCAGTCGCTGCTGTCGGCCATCCCGGTGCTGCACGGCCTGGAGGAGCCGGGCGCCCAGCCGGTCGTGCCGGTGGAGGCGCTGGACGGCAGCCAGGAGGCGCAGGGCTGCCTGTTCGCCAGCCGGTGCCCGTTCCGCCAGGACCGCTGCGAGACCGAGCGGCCGGTGCTCCAGGTGACCGAGGGGGCGCCGCAGGAGCACGCCTGCTTCTATCCCGAGCGCCGCGACGTGATCGCCCGGCCGATGAGCGGGGTGTGAGGCCCGTGGGGGGAACGCGCGGGACCGAGCCCGACCTGGAGGAGGCGGGGCGGATCGCGCGGGCGGCGCTGACGTACGACTCCGCGGAGGGGGCGGCGCTGGTCAAGCGGCTGGCGCGGCCGCCGGCCGACCGGCGCTGGACGGCGATCGTCGAGGGTGGCGGGGTGGTCTTCGCCTCCATGTCGACGCGTGACGCCGCGCTCGGGCACATCGATCTGCTGGCCGTACATCCGGATGAGCAGGGCAAGGGGCGCGGCCGGGAGCTGGTGGGCGCGGCCGAGGAGTGGCTGCGCGCGCGGGGCGCGGCGCAGGCGCGCTTCGCCGGCAACCCGCCGTGCTACGCCTGGCCGGGCATCGACGTGCGCTACACGCCCGCGGCGGCGCTGGCCGAGCGGCTGGGCTACGAGCGCTACCACGTGGCGTGGAACATGACCGCCGACCTCGGCACGGACCTGTGCGTGGAGAAGGACCTGGCTCTGCTGGCCACGCGGGGTGTGCGGGTCGGCGTGAGCACCGGCGGCGGCGACCGCGAGCCGATCGTGGAGTTCGCCCGCCGCAACTGGAACGACAGCTGGGCCTGGGAGGCCGAGACGGCCGCCGGCGTCGTCTACGCCGAGCGCGACGGGGAGATCCTGGCGTTCGCGGCGTGGGGCGGGCGGCCGGGCTGGTTCGGCCCGATGGGCACCGCTCCGGCGGCGCAGGGGCTGGGCGTGGGCCGGGTGCTGCTGCGCCGCGCGCTGGCCTGCCAGCGTGACGAGGGGCAGGCCTGCGCGCAGATCGGGTGGGTGGGACCACTGCGGTTCTACTCGCGCGCCGTGGGCGCGCGAGCCGAACGCGTCTTCTGGCTCTACCGCCGCGAGCTGGGGTAGAGCAGGTGGCCATCGGGGAGGCTAGGGTCGGGACACAGCTCGCGGGGGTCGCCGCCGTCGTCCAGGCAGCGCGTGAGCGTGTCGGACCCCCACAGGTGCTCCATGAACAGGTTGGGGCCCCACCAGGCGAAGTCGCCGGGGTAGAGGGTGCGCGCCAGGTGGAGCATCGACAGGCCGGTGAGCACGGGGCGGAAGGCCCGCCGGTCGTGCACGTGCAGCTGGACGCCGCAGACGGTGCTGCCGGCGTGCTTCTGGAAGGTGGGGGTGAAGGACACCTCGCGGAAGCGCACGCCGGGCAGGCCGAGGGCGTTGAGCTCGCGGGCGTAGCGCTCGTCCGCGTACGGCGCGCCGACCAGCTCGAAGGGCCGGGTGGTCCCGCGGCCCTCGGAGAAGTTGGTGCCCTCGAACAGCCCGGTCCCGGGGTAGACCAGGGCGGTGTCGACGGTCGGCATGTTGACCGACGGCATCACCCAGGGCAGCCCGGTCTCGGCGTAGGACATCGCGCGCGTCCAGCCGTCCATCTCGACGACCAGCACGTCGGGGTCGAACATCAGGGCCAGTTCCCCCGCGGTCCTGCCGTGGCGGATCGGCAGCGGGAAGCGGCCGACGAAGCTGGCGAAGGCGGGGTCGAGCAGGGGGCCCTCGACGACGGTCCCGCCGAGGGGGTTGGGCCGGTCGAGGACGGCGAAGCGCACGCCCAGCCGGGCGGCGGAGGTCAGCAGGTCGTACATCGTCCAGATGTAGGTGTAGAAGCGGGTTCCGACGTCGGCGATGTCGAAGACCAGCGTGTCCACCCCCGAGGCGGCCACGACGGCGTCCAGCTCGTCACCGGAGATCTGGTGGGTGTCGTAGACGGGCAGTCCGGTCCTGGGGTCGAGCGCGTCCTTCTCGCTGAAGCCCGCCTGGGCGGTGCCGCGCATGCCGTGCTCGGGCCCGAACAGCGCGGTGACCGGCACTCCGGCCGCCAGCAGCGCCTCCAGGGCAGGGGTCAGGTCGGGCAGGACGCCCGTCGGGTTGGTGATGAGGCCGATCCGCTCTCCGGGGACGAGCGAGGGGTCGTTGGCCAGCCGTTCGGCTCCGGTTCTTACGTGTTGCATGAACCCATTGTCTGAAAGTTATTTACAAGAGAGAAGTAGATGGTGGAAATTAGCGTCATGAGTGATCCGGAGCTGTCCACGGAACAGAGCGATCCGCGCTACAGCCAGATTGACCGGCTGCCGACCGAGCAGATCGCCGAGTTGATGAACCAGGCCGACGCGTCCGTCCCCGCCGCGGTCGCCGCCGCCGTGCCGGACATCTCCGCCGCCATCGACGCGATCGCCGCGCGGATGGCCGCCGGGGGCAGGCTGCTGTACGTCGGCGCCGGCACCTCCGGCCGCCTGGCGGTGCTGGACGCCTCGGAGTGCCCGCCCACGTTCGGCACGGACCCGTCGCTGGTCCAGGGCATCATCGCCGGTGGACCCGACGCGCTGACCCGGTCCATCGAGGGCGCCGAGGACGACGCCGGGGCGGGCGCCGCCGCGATCGCGGAGCTGGAGGTCGGCGCGGACGACTCCGTCGTCGGCGTCTCGGCCAGCGGGCGCGCCCCTTTCGTGATCGGCGCGCTCGGTGAGGCGACCGGGCGCGGGGCGCTGACCGTGGGCCTGTCGTGCAACACCGGCGCGCCCCTGTCGGCGGCGGCCGAGCACGGGATCGAGGTCGTGGTCGGTCCCGAGGTGGTGACCGGCTCGACCCGGCTCAAGGCGGGCACCGCCCAGAAGCTGGTGCTGAACATGATCTCCACGATCTCGATGATCAGGCTGGGCCGTACCTACGGCAACCAGATGATCGAGATGTCGGCCATGAACTCCAAGCTGGCCGGGCGGGCCGTGCGCATGGTCGGCGACATCACCGGCGCCGACGCCGAGACCGCCCGCACGACGCTGGAGGCCGCCGACGGCCAGGCCAAGGTCGCCGTCCTGATGATCAGGCACGGCATCGACGTCGCAGCCGCCCGCACCCTGCTGGAGGAGCACGGCGAACGGCTGGCCGACGCTCTGGAAGGCGCGCAGAGCTGATGTCCGACCGGCTCGACGCGATCCTGGCAGAAGCGGTTCCCGGCACCGCCTCGGCGGCCGTGGCGCTCATCGCCGTCGACGGCGTCGTGGCCGCCTCCTCGGTCGCGGGCGAGCTGGTCCGCTACACCGACCTGGAGTTCACCCTCGCTCCCGAACGGCCGGCGGCCCAGCGTGACTCGATCTTCGACCTGGCCTCGATCAGCAAGCTGTTCACCACGGCGGCCGTGCTGTCGCTGACCGAGGACGGGCCGGCACGGCTGGACGAGCCGGTGGCGCGGTGGCTGCCCGGCAAGGATCCGCGCGTCACGCTGCGCCGGCTGCTCACCCACACCGCCGGGCTGCAGGCCACCCGCCGCATCGACCTCGAACTGCCGGACGCCGGCCCGGCCGCGCGCATGGCCGCCATGGTCGGCACGCCGGTGACCGGTGCGGTCGGCGGGCCGTACCTCTACACCGACGTCGGCATGGTCACCGTGGGGCGGATCGCCGAGCTCGCCGGTGGGGCGCCGCTCGACGAGCTCGTGCGGGCCCGCGTGACCGGGCCGCTCGGCCTGGCCGACACCGGCTACAACCCCGGCCTCGGCAAGCTGCCCAGGATCGCCGCCACCGAGTGGAAGCCCGAGCGTCCCGGCCCCGGCTGCGTGCGCGGCCGGGTGCACGACGAGACCGCCTACGGCCTCGGCGGCGTCGCCGGGCACGCCGGGATCTTCTCCACCGCCGACGACGTGCTGCGCTTCGGCGAGAACCTCCGGCTCGGCGGCGGGCCCGTCCTGCGGCCGGAGACGGTCGCCGAGATGCTGCGCGACCAGGGCGCGGAGGGCGCCGCGTTCCGGCACGGGCTCGGCGTGCGCCTCGGCGACCCATCCATCGTCGGGCCGCTGGAAGGCGCCTTCGGCCACTCCGGCTTCACCGGCACCTCGCTGGTCGTCGACCCGGTGCACCGCCTGACCGTCGTCCTGCTCACCAACGCCGTCCACCCGGTGCGCGGCAGGGACGGCATCCGCGCCCTGCGCCACGCCGTCGCCACGGAAGCACTCCGCCTCGCCCAGTAGCCGGACCGCCGCCGCGGAAGCGCGGCGGCCGCACCGCCGGCCCGGACGCGCTCCCCACACAAACGCCGTGGAGCGCTCCCCCCGCGCAAAAGCCGTGGAGGCGCTCCCCTTGCGCATGAGTTACCCGGGGCGTCAGGAAGCGGGAGCGAGTGCCTCCAGGGCCTCCTCGGCTCGGCGCATGGCCTCGTGGGCGGGGGCGGTGACGATCTCGGGGTCGAAGTTGAGGTCGTGGAAGACCTCGGTGACGCCCTTGGCCGCCAGCTCGTCCACGTCGGCGCGGATCTCCGCGTAGGTGCCGGTCAGCGGCGCGCGCTGCCCGGTCCGGACCTGGGTGACGCCTCTGACGACGAAGCGCAGGGCGTCCGGGTCGCGCCCGGCCTCCGCGGCCGCCGCCTTCACCTGGGCGATCTTCCGGTCGATCGTGGTCAGGTCCTCGCGGCTGGAGCTCATCCAGCCGTCGGCGATCCGCCCGGCCCTGCGCAGCGCCGGCTCGGCGACCCCGCCCATGAGGACGGGCGGCGGGCCGGGCTCCGGCTTGGGGTCCATGTGGGCGGGCGGCACCCGGTAGAACTCGCCCTCGTGCGCCACGACCTCATCGTTCCAGCAGGCGCGCAGCACCCGCACGAACTCCTCTCCCCTGCGCCCGCGCCCGGCGAAGTCCACGCCCGAGGCGGCGAACTCCTCCTCCAGCCAGCCCAGCCCCACCCCGGCCACCAGCCGCCCGCCCGCGAGCGTCTGCAGCGTGGCCAGCTGCTTGGCCAGCATCACCGGCTGCATGAACGCGTTGACCACCCCCACGCCGAGCTCGACCCGCTCGGTGACGGCCGACAGGTGGGCCAGCGTGATGAGCGGGTCGTGCACGCTGCGGTAGACGGGCCCCATCGGGTGGCCCTCCGGATAGAGCAGGCGCTGGAAGGTCCACAGGCCCGCGTAGCCGAGTTCCTCCGCGCGCGTGGCCACCGTGCGCATGTTGTCCGGCCGGGCCCACGGCCCTGAGATCGGCGCCCCGAAGCTGATCTTCATGACATCTCCCGCTTTGGCATCGTGCTGGGACACCTAGTCTTATCAAGTGGGTCTCACGGAGGAACTGGCGAGGGTGGCGGCGGACTACGGGGGCACGGGCGCGCCCGACGTCCATCCCAGCCGCACGGACGTGGTCGTGGTGCGCAGGGGCGAGGTCGTGGTCAAGGCGCACTCCGTGCGCGACGACCCGGTGTTGCTGGCGCCGCGGCTCCGCGCCGCCGGGGCCGCCGCGCTCAGCGGGATCATGCTCGCGCCGCTCGACACCGAGGTGCTCGACGTGGCGGGGCGGGCCGTCACCGTCTGGCCCGCCGGGCAGACCGTCGACCCGGACACCGCGCCGTGGGAAGAGGGGGCCAGGCTGCTGGCGCGGCTGCATGCCGTACCCCTGCCGGTGGTGTCGCCGCTTCCGGAGGCGGGCGGTCCCGCGCGCGCCGCCCGCGCGGTGCGGCGCATGGCCGGTGACGGCCCGGTCGAGCAGCTCATCCGGATGACCTTCGCCGGTCTGCCCGAGCCCGAGCCCGCCCCCGGCCTGCTGACCCACGGCGACTGGCATCTGGGCCAGCTGGTACGGCGGGAGCGCTGGCTGCTCATCGACATCGACGACCTGGGCGTCGGCGACCCGGTCTGGGATCTGGCCCGCCCGGCGGCCTGGTACGCCGCCGGCCTGCTGGAGGCGCCCGTCTGGGACCGTTTCCTGGGCGCCTACCTGGCCTCCGGCGGCCCCGCGCTGGACCCGGCGGATCCGTGGGCCAGGCTGGATGTGCCGACTCGTGCGCTGACCGCCCAGCTGGCGGCGGTCGCGGTCGTGAACGCCGCCCGCGACGGCCGGGAACTCGATGAGGTGGAGCATTCGTTGATCGAGGCGTGCGACAGAATTGTCGGGCTCCCTCAGGGCCTGCCATAGTGGCGCACGCACAGAGTTTTCCCCTGACGGCAAGGAGATCAAGCGGATGCAGTGCCCCAAGTGCCGCGGCAACATGCGGACATATGAGCGCAACGGGGTCCACATCGAGCAGTGTGACAACTGCCGGGGGATCTTCCTGGACTATGGCGAGCTCGAGACGATCACCAGGATGGAGTCGCAGTATCGCAGCGCGCCGCCGCCCGCGCCCGGCGGCCCCGCCTGGGGCGCTCCGTCGCACGGCGGCCACCACGGTGGCTACCACCACGGTCACAAGCGCAAGGACAGCTTCCTGGGCATGCTGTTCTCGTCCTGAAGACGTGACGACAGGGGCCGCGCGGGCGTCCGCGCGGCCCTTCGGCCTACTTGGGGAAGCTCTCCGGGTCCACGGGGTCGGTCGGTGCGTTGCCGCCGGAGACCGCGTGCAGGGTGATCCGCCAGTCGTGCCAGAGGATCTGCGAGGCGGTGTAGGTGGTCTTGAACTTCACCGACTTCTGGAAGCGCTCGAAGCTGCAGTCACGGGTGAAGGCCCGGTTCTTGCCGTCCCAGTCGACGCCGTGGGTGAAGTAGATCTTGTAGTTGCCGTCGCGGACGCCGCGCACCTTGTACTTGCCCTTCTTGCGGACGTAGATGCTGAAGGCCTTGGTGCCGCCGCGCATCACGGTCACGACGGCGTCGCGGGTGGAGCCGTTGTCGATCTGCAGCGAGCTGCGGCCGTTGAGGTTCTCGCGTTTGATGAACTTGCCGGTGCTCAGCCGCCGGCTCTGCTTGGCGGCGGCCTTGACCTCGATCACGTCGGCCGGGTAGTCGCCGGCCGCCTGCAGCGCGGCGCCGGTCTCGTCGAGCTGCTTGAGCGCGGCGCTGAGATCGGTGAGCACGCCGCCCGGGGTGCACACGTCACGGCTGCCGACCTTGCCGAGGGTCGAGCCGAGCTGGGCGGCGAACTCGCGCAGGCTGCCGACGTAGGCGTCGTGCTGGGCGCGTACCTCCTGCGGGGGCGTCACCGCCGACAGCTCGTCGGCGGCGCCGCGCAGTGCCTCCTCGGCACGTTCCACCCTCGTGTTCAGGGTCTTGACCGTGCGCGCGCCCATCATGGAGTCGATCGCGTCGGTCATGGCCCGCTTGCGGCCCGACAGCTCGCTCTTGTAGCTCTCCGGGGTGAGCGCCGTGGCGGGCGGTGCGGTGGTTCCCGTGCCGGTGCTGGGCTTGGCGGTGCCGGGGCCGCCGGCCACGCCCCTGGCGACGGGCTCACCACCGGTCGGTCCGCTGACACCTGAGGTACAGGCGGTGAGGGTCGCGAGAGCGAGCACGCAGGTCATCAACCGGGGGACAGCCACCTGCCACACTATTGCCCGGTTGATCCCCTTGCGTCAATTCACGATTCCGACAGGCCATGCTCCCTGTCCTGGCGCAACCAGCGGGTGATGCCCAGCTCCCGCAGGAACGGCAGGTCGTGGCTGGCCACGATCAGCGCGCCCCGGTAGGCCGACAGCGCCTGGGTGAGCTGCCGCACACTGGCCAGGTCGAGGTTGTTGGTGGGCTCGTCCAGCAGCAGCAGCTGCGGCGCCGGGTCGGCCGACAGCAGCGCCGCCAGCGTCGCGCGGAAGCGCTCGCCGCCCGACAGCGTGGACACCGGCTGGTGCACCCGCTCGCCCCGGAACAGGAACCTGGCCAGCCGCGAGCGCACCTCGGTGACCCCGGCGTCCGGGGCGAGGAGACGCACGTTGTCGAGCACGCTCCTGTCCTCGTCCAGCAGGTCGAGGCGCTGCGGCAGGTACCGGGAGGGCACCAGGGCGCCCTGCCCGGCGATCCGCCGCAGCAGCGTGGTCTTGCCCGAGCCGTTGGCACCGGTCAGCGCGATCCGCTCGGGCCCCTGCACGAGCAGCCTTTCGAGTACGGCCCCGCCGTCCGGCCGGACGGCGTGCTCCAGCGGCAGGTCCAGGACCACCCGCCCGGAGGGCACGGCGGTCTCGGGCAGCGAGATGCGGACCTCGCGGTCCTCGCGGACGGCCTGCTCGGCCTCGGTCAGCCGGTCGAGGGCTCCCTCCAGTTTCTCCGTGTGCATGATCCGGTGTTTGCCCGCGGAGACCTGGGCCTCTCGCTTGCGGGCGTTCATGATGATCTTCGGCTCCCGTTTCCGGGCGCTCATCTTGTTGCCGTAGCGGACCCGGCGGTCGAGCTTGACGTGCGCCTCGGCGAGGTCGCGCTTCTGCCTGCGCACGTCCGCCTCGGCCGCGCGTACCGTCCGCTCGGCGCTCTCCTGCTCGGCCGCGAGCATGCGCTCGTAGTCGTCCAGGTTGCCGCCGAAGACGCGTACCCGGCCCTCACGGAGCTCGGCGATCTGGTCGGCGAGCGCCAGCAGGGCGCGGTCGTGGCTGACCATCACCAGCACCCCGGGCCAGGAGGCGACGGCGGCGTAGAGCCGTTCGCGGGCCTGGAGGTCGAGGTTGTTGGTGGGCTCGTCGAGCAGCAGCACCTCGGGGTTCTTGAGGAACTGCGCGGCCAGCCCGACCATGACGACCTCGCCGCCGGACAGCGTGCCGACGGTGCGGTCGAGGCCGACGTGGTCCAGGCCGAGCCGGTCGAGTTCGGCGCGTGCCCGTTCCTCGACGTCCCAGTCGTCGCCGACGGTCTCGAAGTGCGCGACGGCGACGTCGCCGGACTCGATGGCGTGCAGCGCCGCCCGGACCCCGGCGATGCCGAGCAGGCCGGCGACGGTGGACTCCCGGCGCAGGGTGAGGTTCTGCGCGAGGTAGCCGACCCGGCCGGACAGGCTCACGCCGCCGCCGGTGGGCCGAAGCTCCCCGGCGAGGATCTTGAGCAGGGTGGACTTGCCCGACCCGTTGGCGCCGATCAGCCCGGTGCGTCCCGCCGGGAAGGCGGTTTCGAGCCGGTCGAGCACCAGCGTTCCGTCGGCCCAGCCGTAGGAGACGCGGTCGATGACCACGGAAAAAGACATGAGGTGGCTCCCATCACAAAGATCGAAAAGTCGTGACTTGGCGGGAAACACCGCGAAACGCCCGTGTGAGGTGGCGGAACGCCAGAGGTCCAGGTTGCGCGCGTGCCCACGACAGGGCGGAACGGCGCGGTGCCCGCGACCTCAAACCCTCACGTCAGCTGCCCCCTGGGCTAGGTGATAAGACGTGAAAAAGTGTAGGCGGCCCAAGATTTCGCCGCAAGCTCCTTTCAGCCCTTGACCGCGCCGCCGAGATTGAACGTTCCGGCCAGGTACTTGTTGACCGCCACGTAGAGCACGACCGCGGGGGCCGTGTAGATGATCGAGAACGCGGCCAGCTCGCCGTAGGCCACCTGGCCGTACTGGGAGAAGAACGTGTAGATGGTGACCGCCGCCGGCGCCTCCTCCGGCTCGTCCAGCAGCACGAAGGGGGCGAAGAAATTGCCCCACTGGCCAACGAAGACGAAGATGCCGACCACGGCGATGCCCGGCGCCATCAGCGGGCCGACCACGCGTACCAGCGACTGCACCCATCCGGCCCCGTCCACCCAGGCCGCCTCCTCCAGCCCGACCGGTACGCCGTCCATGAAGTTCTTCATCAGCCAGATCGCGAACGGCAGCGCGCTGGCCGCCAGGAACAGCACCATCGCCGGCACCGAGCCGTAGAGGTTGAAGCGGTAGAACATCGAGTAGACCGGCACGATGATCGCCGTCAGCGGCAGCCCGGTCGTGAACAGCAGCGTCAGCATGAACGAGCGCTTGTAGCGCAGTTCGTAGCGGGAGAGCGGGTAGGCGGCCAGCGCCGCGACCAGCACGGTGATCAGCGCGGTCCCCGCCGAGATCACGATGGAGTTGATCACCGGCAGGATCGTGGTCTCCCAGGTGAGCACCGCCTGGAAGTTGCCGAGCGAGAACTCCCCCGTGGGCTGGGCCGACAGGCCCGCGCCCGGCTGGACGGAGGCGATGACCACCCACAGGAACGGCGCCGCGAACGACACGGCCACCACCAGCAGCGCGATCCGGGCGGCGAGTCGGCCCATGCCTCAGTCCTCCACCTTGATCAGCCGCAGGTACACCAGCGAGAACAGCGCTCCGATCACCAGCATCACCAGCGCCATGGCCGAGCCGTAGGCGATCTCGCCGTAGCGCAGCGCCTTGTCGTACATGTAGAGCGGCGTGGTCTGGCTGGCGTTGCCCGGCCCGCCTCCGGTCAGGGTGTAGATCAACCCGAAGCCGGCCAGCGTCTGCAGGGTGATCAGCATGAGGTTGGCCATGATCGAGCGCCGGATGAGCGGCAGCGTGATGTGCCACAGCCGCTGCCAGGTGCCCGCGCCGTCGACGGCCGCCGCCTCGACCAGTTCGGCGGGCACCTCCGACAGCGCGGCCGAGTACACCAGCATCGAGAACGCGGTCCCCCGCCAGACGTTGGCCAGGATCACCGCGACCATCGGCGCGGTGTAGAGCCATTCCTGTCCGATGCCGGTCAGCGTGTTGAGCGTGCCCTCCTCGGCCAGGAAGGAGAACCAGCACAGCGCCGCGACGACCTCGGGCATCACCCACGCCGCGATCACCACGCCGTTGACGACGCTGCGCGTGGCCCGCGAGCGCCCGCGCTGCAGCAGCGCGATCATCAGGCCGAGCGTGTTCTGCCCGACCACGGCCGAGCCGACCACGAAGGCGAAGGTGAGCGTGAAGGAGTTGACGAAGTCGGCGTCGCCGAACATGCGCACGAAGTTGGCGGGGCCGACGAAGCTCGGGCTGACCGAGTTCGTGCCCGACAGCGTCTCGTTGGTGAACGCGACGTACAGGCTCCACAGGATCGGGCCGGCCAGGAAGAGCACCAGCAGGACCAGCGCGGGCCCGAGCGGCGCCAGCCGGCGCAGGGCGCGCCGCCTGCCCGACGGGCCCCGTGCCACCGGCCGGGAAAAGGCGGTGGCCGTCATCCGCCCGCGACGACCTTGCCGGGGCCGCCCACGACACCGGGCAGGGTGTCGGAGTAGGCCTTGGCCGCCTCCTCGGGGCCGCGCGCGCCGGTGGTGACCGCCTCCATGGCCTCCTGAACCTCGGCCGAGACCTTCGGATACTCCTCGAAGGCCGGGCGGTAGTGGGTGACCTCGGCCAGGTCGGTGAAGAACTTCACCGACGGGTTGTCGGCGCTGTAGGCGGGGTCGGCGGCGACGTCCTTGCGCGTGGCCAGGTCGCCGGTGCCGACCGAGTAGAGCATCGAGTTCTCCTTGTTGGTGGCGGTGGTGATGAAGTCGAAGGCCTCCTTCTTGTGCGGGGTGTAGGAGCTCATCGCCATCACCCAGCCGCCCGACATGCTCACCGCGCCGGGCGCCTGGCCGTTCTGGGTCGGCATCCGGGTCCAGCCCATCTTCCGCGTCCAGTCGGGCCACGGCTTGGTGCCGGTCGGCTTCCAGGCCGAGGGGGTCCAGGCGCCGTCGAGCAGGATGCCGAGCCTGCCCTGCGGGAACCACTCCAGCGTGTGCTTGTCGTTCAGCTTGGCGTTGTGGGCGTCGGACAGCTTGGGGCCGAGGTTCTCGCGGTAGATCGTGTTGATGAAGGCCAGGGAGTCGGTGAAGCCCTTGCCCGCGGCCATCCACTTCTTCTGGGTCTGGTCGTAGAGGGTGCCGGCGGGCGTGCCGTACAGGAGCATCTCGAAGCCCTGCATGGTGGCGGCCTCGCCATGGATCTTGGTGGAGTACATGCTGAAGGGGATGGCGCCGGGGGCCTTCTGCTTGATCGCGCGGGCCGCGGTGAGCACGTCCGCCCACGTCTTGGGCTCCCACGGTACGGCGATGCCGGCCTTGGCCAGCACGTCCTTGTGGTACCAGAGCCCGCGGGTGTCGGTGCTGATCGGGACCCCGTAGATCTTGCCGTCGCCGCCCTTGGCCGCCTGCTTGACCGAGTCGGGGAACTGCGTGCCCCAGTCGGGCCAGGAGCCGAGGTAGGCGTCGAGCGGGGCCAGCTTGCCCGCGGCGACGTCGGCGTTGACCTGGAAGGTGTCGTGGTAGTAGAGGTCGGGCGCGGAGTCGGCGGAGCGGTTGAGCAGCGCGAGCTTGGTGTAGTAGGCCTCGTTGTTGCCCTGCACCGGGGTCAGCTTGATCGTCACGCCCTTGTGCGTGGCCTCGTACTGCTTCTTGGCGTTCTGGAGCATCTTCTCCAGGTACGGCCAGGTGGTTTCGACCTTGTAGAGGACTTCGAGCTCTTTGGCGCCGCCGGCGGCGGGCTCCTTCGTTCCGGAGCCGCAGGCCGCCACGCCGATGACGAGGATGGAGGCGATCAGGACACGTTTCATCGGGGGACTCCCCTATGTCGCCGGTTAACCGCGAAGGTAAATCAAATTGATTTACAGAGTCAACGCCTTCGTGTGAGATTGAGCTCATGCAGATGGGCACCAACCTGCCCAAGGTCGGCACCTACAACCGGGCGGTCGTGCTGGAGGCCGTCCAGGCCTCCGACGGCATCAGCCGGGTCCAGATCGCCGGCATCACCGGGCTGACGCCGCAGACCGTCTCCGTCATCGTCCGCAGACTGCTGGAGGACGGGCTGGTCGTCGAGGACGGCTCCGCGCCCGGCACCGGCGGCAAGCCCCGCACGATCCTGCGCGTCGACCCGGCCGCCGGGTACGCGGTCGGCATCCACTTCGACCCCGGCGAGGTCTCCTACGTGCTCGCGGACCTGGCCGGCCGCCCGCTGGTCAAGCTCCACCGCCCGGTACGCGGGGCCGAGCCGGAGCCCGTGGTCAGGACGCTGGCCCGTACCGCCCGCCGCCTGCTGAAGGAGGCCGGCGTACCGGATCACAAGGTGCTCGGCGTGGGCCTGGCCTCCCCCGGCCCGCTCGACCCCGACGGCGTCATCGTCACCCCGCCGCGCCTGCCCGGCTGGGACGGAGTCCCGATCAGGAGCCTGCTGGAACGCCACGTCGGCTACCCGGTCACCGTCGACAACGACGCCACGGCGGCGGCGATCGGCGAGCGCTGGGCGGGCCTGGCCCGCGCCGTGCCCAGCTTCGCCTACCTGTACCTGGGCACCGGCATCGGCGGCGGGCTGTTCCTCGACGGGCAGGTCTACCGGGGCCGCACTCTCAACGCCGCCGAGTTCGGCCACGTCACCGTGATGCCGGACGGGCCCGAGTGCTACTGCGGCAACCGCGGCTGCGTGGAGGCGCTGTGCTGCCCGAGCGCGATGGTGGCCACGGCCAGGGAGCGCCTGGCGCTGGGCGCCGAGTCGGTGCTGACGCGCGGGCGGCTCAGCCACGCGGCCGTGTGCGCCGCCGCGGCCGCCGGGGACCCGCTCGCGCTGTCGGTGGCCGCCGAGGCGGCCGACCGGCTGGCCGACGCCGCCGTCTCGATCGTCAACATGCTCGACGTGGACCTGCTCGTGCTGGGCGGGCCGGCGGTGCGGGAACTGGGCGGGCTCTACCGGGACGTGATCGGGCGGGCGGTCTCCACCCGGGTGCTGGCCAGGGGGCTGCAGGCCGTACGTGTGGAGGTCTCCCCCATCGCCGCGGACGCGGCGGCGATCGGCGCGGCGTCGCTGGTCTTCCACGTCACCTACGCGCCGCGGCTGGACCGCCTGGTCAGGGAGTGACCCGGCGGGCCCGGTGGTTGGCCACGTTGACCCGGTTGGCGCAGGCCAGCGAGCAGAAGCGGCGGCGGCCGTTGCGCGAGGTGTCGACGTAGACGGTCGGGCAGCCCTCGCGGTCGCAGCGGCCCAGGCGGCGGCCGTCGGAGAAGGAGATGGCCATGGCCAGCCCGCCGGCGGTGGTGTCCTTGGCCCGGCTGACGATGTCGGCGTCGATGGCGAAGAAGTGCAGGTGCGGCTTCCTGCCGTCGTGCGCGCTGACGTACGGCGTCGCGGCCGTCATCTTCAGCAGGTCGTTGACCAGCGCGATCTGGGTCTCCTGGTCGCGCTCGCCGAAGACGGGGCCGAGCCGGCCCGCCCAGAGCTCCAGCTCCCGGGCCTGGGCCGGGGTGAGCTCGGCGCGCAGCATCGCGTTCGCGGACAGGATCGCCGTCAGCGCGCCGGGTGAGTAGTCGGCGGTGTTGACCAGGTCGGCGGACAGGGCCGCCCCGTTGCCTCCGTAAGCGTTGAAATGCACAAGCTCATTACATCAGGCTGGAGCCATGCGCTCCACACATCTGCACGAACTGACCGCCGTCTCCTCCCATCGCACGTCCGAGGGCCTGGTCGCCTACTTCCGCTGTGAATGCGGGGCCTGGGAGGTGCGTGCGAGCGGCGGGGCGGATGTCGCGATCGCCGCGACACGCGTGGGATGTGACTGACCGGCACCATCGACTCTCCGAGGGTGTTCGTCCTATTGTCGGCACCAACACCCCCCTCAGGAGGTCAGGTATGTCCAGCATTCCCGCCTTGCTGCGCGACCGGGTCAACGCCACCCCGGACGCCGAGGCCTACCGCACGCCGTCCGAGAGCGGCTGGACGTCCCTGTCGTGGCGAGAAGCCGGCGACCGGGTGCGCGAGCTGGCCCTCGGCCTGGCCGGGCTGGGCTCGGGGCCGGGCACGCGCGTGGCGCTGCTGTGCTCCACCCGCCTGGAATGGATCCTGGCCGACCTGGCCGTGCTGTCCACGGGCGCGGCCACCACGACGATCTACCCGTCCAACACCGCCGACGAGTCCGCGTTCGTGATCACCGACTCCGGCAGCACGCTCGTCATCGCCGAGGACGACGCCCAGGTCGCCAAACTGCGCTCGGTGCGCGAGAAGCTGCCCGACGTCCGGCACGTCGTGGTCATCGACGGCACGGCCGCCGACGACGGCTGGGTGGTTCCCCTGGCCGACGTGGCCGGCGAGGGCGACTACGACGCCATGGTCGAGGCCATCTCCGCCGACGACCTGGCCACGCTCATCTACACCTCGGGCACCACCGGGCGGCCCAAGGGCGTGGAGCTGACCCACGACAACTGGCTGTTCGCCGCCGCCTCGGTCCGCGAACTCGGCCTGCTGGGCCCCGACGACCTGCACTTCCTGTGGCTGCCGCTGTCGCACTCCTTCGGCAAGCTGCTGGAGGTGGTGATGATCGACTGCGGCGTGCCCACCGCCCTCGACGGCCGGCTCGACAAGATCGCCGAGAACATGGGCGTACTCAGGCCCACCTTCATGGCCGCCGCGCCGCGCATCTTCGAGAAGATCCACAACACGGTGGCCGCGAACATGCGCAACGAGGGCGGCCTCAAACTGCGCATCTTCACCTGGGCGAAGGCCACCGGCGTACGCGTCGTGCGGGCCCGCCAGCGCGGCGCGTCCATCCCGGTCACCACCGGCTTCGAGTACCGCCTGGCCGACCGGCTCGTCTTCGCCAAGCTGCGCGAGCGCTTCGGCGGGCGCATCCGCTTCTTCATCTCCGGCGCGGCCCCGCTGTCACAGGACATCGCCGAGTTCTTCGACGCCGCCGGTCTGACCATCCTGGAGGGCTACGGCCTGACCGAGTCGTCGGCCGGCAGCTTCCTCAACCGGCCCGCCACCGTCAGGTTCGGCACCGTGGGCCCGCCCCTGCCCGGCACCACGGTGAAGATCGCCGAGGACGGCGAGGTGCTCATCGGCGGGCGCGGCATCATGCGCGGCTACCACGGCCTGCCCGAGGACACCGCCGCGGCGCTGGAGGACGGCTGGCTGCACACCGGCGACATCGGCGAACTCGACGACCAGGGCCGGCTGCGCATCACCGATCGCAAGAAGGAGCTCATCAAGACCTCCGGCGGCAAGTACGTCGCGCCCACCTACCTGGAGGGCCGGATCAAGGCCGCCTGCCCGTACCTGTCGCACGTGTTCGTCCACGGCGACCGGCGCAACTACTGCACCGCCCTGGTCACGCTCGACATGGACGTGGTGCGGCCCTGGGCCGAGGCCGAGAACCTGCCCGCCGACGCCGAGGCGCTGCGCGAGCACCCGAGGATGCGCGCGGAGGTCCAGAAGGCGATCGACGAGATCAACGCGAGCCTGGCCAGCTACGAGACGGTGAAGAAGTTCGCCGTGCTGGCCGGCGACTTCACGGTGGAGACCGGGGAGCTGACGCCCAGCCTCAAGATCAAGCGCAAGGTCGTCGAGGAGCATCACGGCAAGGTGCTGGACGGCTTCTACTCCGACTGACCGTCCGCACGCTCCGGGCGCGCCTTCCTCAGCACGGGTACGGCCTCGCCCACGTCGGGCCACAGCCGCCGGGTGAACAGCCCGGCGGCCACCCCGATGGCCGCCCCGGCCAGCACGTCGCCCGGGTAGTGCACGCCGGTGTACACGCGGGAGAAGCAGACCGCCCCCGCCACCACCCCGACGGGCACGCTGATCCGCCGGGGCGCCTCCAGCGCGACCGCGGTGGCGAAGGCGGCGGCCGTGGCCGAGTGGCCCGAGGGGAACGAGGTCGACGACGGGGTTCTCAGCACCCGCGCCAGCGGCAGGAAGTCGGCCAGCGGGCGCTTGCGGTTGAAGGCCCGCTTGGCGGCGATGTTGGCCAGCGGGCTGGCCACGCTGATGGCCAGCAGGCCGCGGGTGGCCGCCCTGCGCAGCCTGCGCCTGCCGGTGAAGGCGAGCCCGCCCGAGATCAGGCCCCACAGCACGGCGTTGTTGGCCGCATTGGACAGCGGGGGCAGGACGCTTTCGAGGCCGGGCAGGTGCGCGTTGGCAACGGCCTTGAACAGGCGTTTGTCCCAGCGGTGCAGGCGGGAGCGGAGTCGCATACACCCCATACTGCCCAATCGCCGCCCGGGGTCACGCGTGGGAGCGGGCGGCGGGTGTCACTTTCCGGTGTAGGCGGTGACGGTGACGGGGTGGTCGGCGGCGCCGTACCGGATGGAGAGCTCGACCTTGGTCGGGCCGGTGGTCAGGACGTTGCCCACCCACAGCGCGCGCTGGTCCGCGCAGCCGGTGAAGCGGTAGGAGGGGGTGCCGTCGGACAGGGTGTAGGTGTTGTCGCGGCGGTACTTCGCGCGGTCGAACAGCAGGGCGGTGCCGGCCGTGCGGGTCGTGACGGTGAAGTCGGCGCCCGGCTCGGCGCGGACGGCGAGCTTGAAGCCGCGCACCGGCCGCCCGCCCCCGGACGGCTGGGCGCTCGGGGGCGGGGCGAGGCCGAAGGCGAGCAGCGCGGACGGGCCGGAGACGACGACGCGGCCGGCGAGGCCGGCGTCGAAGTCCGGCTGGTTGGCGCCCGCGCAGACGCGCCGGCCGGGAGGCTCGGGCACGGTGGAGGGCAGGGTGCCGCCGGTGGCGGCAGCGCAGCCGCTCAGCAGCAGGGCGGTCGCGGCGAGGAGCGTGCGTCTCATGTCCCGGATACACCGCCCGGCCGCCCGGGGTTCCCGCCCGCTCAGAGAATCCGGTTGGCGCCGGGGATCGAGCGCACCAGGTAGCCCAGACCCCAGCAGATCGGCAGCGCCAGTGCCGCCACGAGCGCGAACTTGGCGATGGCCGGCGCCGCCAGCCCGGACAGCAGGGTGCTGACGCCGACGAGCACGAGCGGGTGGATGATGTAGACGGTGAACGCCTGGTCGGCCAGGAACTTGCCGAACGGGCCCTGCCGGTTGAAGCGTTCGCGGAACCAGACGCTGAGCGCGATGACCATCGAGACCGCGAACACCGACTCCCACGCCGCCGTGCCGAGCTGGGCGGCCCAGCCCGTGGTCCACATCCCGGCGGGCAGCAGCACCGCCGAGGCGACACCGGCGGCGATGAACCCGTACTTTGCCGCCGGCCTGGGCAGCGTCTCGAACCAGCCACGCCGGTAGGCGATCAGGCCCAGGACGAACATGGAGGCGTACTGCGGCAGGTAGGAGGGCGTGGGCAGGCCGGCGACCGGCCAGTACTGCCCCACGGGCACCAGGAACCGCCAGGCGAAGACGGCCAGCGTCAGCCCGGTCACGAACAGCGCGATCGCGCGGAAGGTCGGCGTGCCGCGCCGTTCCTCGATCTGCCGCCCGGAGCGGCGCCACAGCACGTAGAGGCCGGTCAGGACCAGCAGGACCTCCACGAACCACATCGGTCCCGGGTCCCAGGAGCCGATGTAGAAGTGCCAGTACGGCATGGAGCCGTCGTAGATCCCGGCCAGCGCGACGGGCCGCAGGAACAGCAGGTAGGCCAGCAGCGGGATGCCGAGCCGCTTCAGCCGGTCGCGCATGAACGGTCCCGGGCCCTTGCGGTCGTAGGAGCGCGGGGCGAAGAAGCCGGAGATGAGGAAGAAGAACCCCATGAAGAACGCCTGGTTGAACATGACCAGAAGGTCCAGGGCGACGCCGGAGCCGTCCCGCGCCTTCTCGAAGACGTACCAGGCGGGGATGTTGCCGTAGGTGACGGCGACGTGGTGGACGACGACGAGCGCGGTCAGCACGACGCGCAGGTTGTCGACGGCCGGCAGCCTGGTGCGGGTCTCGGTCTTCACTTGACGGCCCTTTCGAGGAGGTCGGCCAGCTCGCGCGCGTGGGTGTCGAGGTCGTGGCCGGGGATGACCACCCAGTAGGTGAACATGGCGTCGACGGCGGCGGAGTGGGTGACCGCCATGACGCGCCGGTCGAAGGCGCGGAACTCGCCCGTGTCCTGGCCGAGCTTGTAGACCAGCTCCAGGGCCTGGTAGATCTCCTCGTTGGTCTGCGGGCCGTAGCGGGCTCCGCCGTCCGGGCCGCGCAGGTTGTGGAAGATCTCGCCGATGGCCTTCAGCCGGGAACGGTTGCCGCGCATGTGCTCGGCGACCGCCAGGACGTGGGTGCGCAGGAGCTCGGTGGCGGACTTCTCGCCCTGCATCTTCGCCAGCACGTACTCGGCGATCTGCGCGTAGACCTGCTCGACGACCTCCTCCATCAGCTCGTCCTTGCCGGCGAAGTGGTAGGAGATGACGCCTTTGCTGATGCCGGCGTGCTTGGCGATGTTCGCCAGCGACGCGCCCGCCCATCCCGCCTCGGCCAGGACCTCGATGGCCGAGGCGATGATCTGCGTCCGCCTGGCCTCTTCGATGAACGATCGTTGGCCGGTCGGCTTATTTTCTGACCGCATGGCCAGAATTTAGCACACGCGGCCAGAGCGCGCGCAGGACGAGAACGCCCATGGTCAGCATGACGACGGCTCCGGCCAGCGCCGCCGTGCGCATGCCGTCCACGTAGGCGGCGCGGGCCGCGGCGGCGAGTGCCGTACCGGCGTCGAGGGCGAGAGCGCCGCCCAGCGTCTCCCTGGCCACCGCCGCCTGCCCGGCGGGCACCTCCGGCGGCATGGACGCGGCGAGCGCCGCGCGGTAGACGGCCATGCCGATGCTGCCGAGTACGGCCGCGCCGAGCGCCTGCCCGAACTCCGTGGCCGACTCGAACAGGCCTGAGGCCGATCCGGCCTTCTCCGGCGGCGCCGTGGAGACAACCAGGCCGGAGGCGAGCGCCTGGACCGATCCGATGCCCCAGCCCAGCAGGACCTGCCCGCCGAACAGCAGCGGCAGGTCCGCCTCGGCGCCCAGCCCCGCAATCAGCAGGAACCCGGCCGCCCCGCAGACCATCCCCGACCCCATGACGCTGCCGGGCCGCAGCCACCGGGTGAGGCCCGCCCCAAGCACCGATCCGGCGGCCGCGCTGACGGCGGCCGGCACGATCATGAGCCCGGCGGCGATCGGCCGCATGCCGAGCACCGACATCAGGTACTGGGTGAGGAAGTAGAACGTCCCGACCAGGGCGAAGACCGCGAGCGTGGCGGCGGCCAGCGACAGGCCGAAGCCGGGCCGCCGGAAGAGCGTCAGATCGATCATCGGGTCCGCCTGGGCGCGCTGCCCGCGCAGGAACAGCACGGCGAACACCGCTCCCACCGCGGCGGCGGCCCACACGGTCACGGAGAAGTCCTGCTCGGCGGCCTTCTTCACCGCGTACACCAGGGGCAGCGCGGCCAGCAGGACGAGGACCCCGCCGGCGAGGTCGAACCGGCCGGGAGCGGGATCGCGGTACTCCGGCAGCAGCGGGCCGAGCACCAGCAGCACGAGCATGATCGGCACGTTGACCAGGAAGACCGATCCCCACCAGAAATGCTCCAGCAGCCACCCTCCGGCGACCGGCCCGGCCACGCTGCCGAGCGTGAAGACCGCGGCCCAGACGGCGATCGCCATCCGCAACTGCCGCGGGTCGGCGAACAGGACCCGGATGAGCGCGAGCGTCGGCGGCATCAGCGTGGCCGCGGCGGCGCCCTGCAGGCCGCGGGCGAGGATGAGCACGTCGGCATGGGGCGCGAACGCCGCCGCCGCGGAGGCCAGACCGAAGGCCACCGCGCCCAGCAGGAGCAGCCGCCTGCGGCCGATCCTGTCGCCCAGATGGCCCATCGGGATGAGCAGCCCGGCCAGCAGGAACGCGTAGACGTCCACGATCCACAACTGCTGCGTGCCGCTCGGCTCCAACTCCGCGGTCAGCGCCGGCAGCGCGAAGAACAGCACGGTCACCGTGACCGAGATGAGCAGGACGGGCAGCATGAGGATCGCCAGCCCCGCCCATTCCCGCGGGCCCGCCTTTTCCATCATTCCTCCTTACGATGTACGTAATGCCCTTCCTATCGGCTTTTTGCAGGTGAGTGATATCATTTCGTCACGGAAAAAGGGTGTGATGAAATGGCGACCTGCGCACGGTGCGGGAAGGAACTCGTGCTTCCCGGGCGGGGCCGCAGACCTCTGTACTGCTCCCGCTCCTGCCAGGCCCGCGCCTACCGGGCACGCCGGTCCGTGGTCGCGGCGCCGGCGCGGGAGCAGCGCGGCGAGGCGGTCCTGTCCAGGGAGCTGATCGTGCGCACGGCCGTGCGGATCGCCGGCGCCGACGGCCTGGAGAGCCTGTCCATGCGGCACGTGGCGAGCGCGCTCGGCGTCAAGGTGATGTCGCTGTACAACTACTTCGAGGGCAAGGACGAGCTGATCGACCTCATGGTCGAGGCCGTCTTCGCCGACGGCCTGGACTCCGGGCCCCCGGTCCCGGGAGGCTGGCGGGCCGAGCTGGAGGCCGCGGCCCGGTGGGAGTGGGAGCTCTACTCGGCGCACCCGTGGCTGCTGGAGGTGATCGCGACCGTCCGGCCGCCGCTCGTCCCGAGCCTGCTGGCCCGCTTCGAACGCGGACTCGGCGCGTTCGACGGCCTGGGCCTGGACCCGGTGACCACCCACCGCCTCTACCTGGGCATCAGCGGGCTCGTGCAAGGGCTGGCGCTGCTACGGGTGAGCGAGGTCACCGCGGACCGGCGGGGTGGGATCTCGCTGGGCCAGTGGCGCGCGGTGACCGTGCCCGCCGTCTACGAGGAGCTGGGCGCCGACCGCTACCCGCGCCAGAGCGCGCTGCGCGACAGCCCGGACGTCCTGGCCGACCTGGAGGAGATCTTCGCGGTCAACCTCAGGATCATGCTGGACGGCCTGGCCGCCTTCGTGGAGACCGTCTAGAGGGGCAGCCAGCCGACGCGGCCGTACCAGGTGCCGCCGGCGGCGAGGTGGTCGGCGATCGCGCGCTCCAGGCTGGTACGGCGCGGCAGCGGATCGGCCTTGGCGTCCGCGCCGAAGACGAAGTCCATCATCCCGCTGGTCTCGAAGCGGTGCAGCAGCCGGAAGCGGCGCTGGAAGGACATGATGTTCGAGCTCGCCGGGAGGTACTGGGCGAACTGGTCGTCCAGGAGCCACGAACTGCAGGTCACCACCGGGTAGTCCTCTTCGGGAAAGTGCTTGGGGAAGAAGGCGCGCGCCCGCTCCAGGGAGTCGGCGCAGGCCGAGGGCGGGAACGGCCCGCAGAAGTCGGGGATGTGCAGCCCCAGCGTCCGGCCGTCCTCGCCCACCGGCACCCCGGCCGCGCGCACCGCCTCCAGGGTCCGGCCGGCCATCCGGTCGCGGGCGAACTGCAGCCGACCCAGCTGGTAGAGGATCCCGCGCACGTGCGCCATGTACCAGAACGGCGCGTGGAGCCCCGGCCCGCCGTGCCGCTTGCGGTGCACGGCCATGTTGCGGCCGATGTCGGCGAGCGTCTCGTGCGACACCTCCTCGGGGATGCCGCGCGCGCGGTGGAACTCCCGCGTGTACGGCAGCGCCGCCATGAACACGTGCACATAGAAGTACGGCCCCAGCTCGGGCAGGTCGGGGAAGAAGGGCGGGTCGTCGCGCACGTCGATGGCGGAGACCAGGGAGTGCACGCAGCGTTCGAGCAACCACCACTGCGGCGTGCCCGGCTCCGGCGCGCTGGTGATCACCCCGGCGACGTCCTCGTGCGGGACCGTCAGCCGCATCAGCTCGCCGAGCAGGTCGCCGGGCGCGGGCGGGCGGGCCTCGAAGCCGCCCAGCGACTCGAGGTGGGCGAGCCACGCGGGGTGCTCGCGCAGAAGGTTCTTGATGTCCATCGGCGATCAGCCTAGCCGGGTTCTGTACACCTCCCTGGCCCGTTCGATCAGCTCCAGATGGTCCTCCAGCTGGCCCGGCGCGTCCAGCCTGGCGTGGGTTCTGACCAGGTCCTCCAGCAGGTCCAGCCAGTCCAGGCACCAGCGCACGTCGGAGCCGCGCGCCACCTGCCTGCCGCCGACGTCCACGTGGACGGGGCTGGTCAGGGCGTACCCGGTGGCGGTCAGCGTGCGCGGGTGCGGCTCGCACAGGGCCTCGGCCAGCACGTACGTGGGCTCGCGGACGTCGAGTTCGACGGTGACGGTCAGGGCGTCGTCACCGCCGCCGAGCCGTCCGGCGCCCGCGCGCACCCCGTCGGCGGTGCGAATGCGCACCGCCGACACCTCGGGGCCGATCGCGGTCGCGGTGACCGACAGCCGCCCGCCCGGCTCCGCGGCGACGGTCGCGCCCGGCCCGTGGCCGTCCACCGACAGCTCCAGCCACGGACCGGTCGTGGCGAACGTACGGCGGGCCCGCACGGCCGCGGCGAACGACTCCGCGGTGAGCGCCCCGTCCACGCGGGCGTAGACGCGGCCCCAGCCGGGCGGGTTCGACTGGTTGTCGGAGCGGGTGAAGGAGATCATCGTGTCGGTTCCGGCGGTGACGGCCAGCCGGTTCCCCGCGCCCAGCAGGCGGCGGTAGACGGCCGCCGTGGCCGGGATCGAGGCGTGGGTGAGCACGTCCAGGCTGTCGACCAGGCCGAGCGCGGCGTCGGCGACGAGCGCGCTGGCCGAGCAGTCCCGCGCCACCGGCCCGAACAACGCCTTCGCCGGATCGTCGTCGCGCACCGGCTGGCCGAACGGGTGGCTGTAACCGAGCAGCGCCCCGAGCCGCCGCAACCCGGCCAGGGCGGCGGCGTTCGGCGGCCAGTCGGGCGCGCCGTCGAAGCCGGTGTGCAGACGGCCGGGCTCGGCGGTCAGGCCGAAGGCGTAGGCGTGGCCGAGCAGGTCGTTGCGGTACTCGGCGCCCATCCTGGCGATGTGCGTGGCGTCGGACCAGGGCAGGGCGCGGCCGATCCAGTGCGCCAGCGCCTCGCGGTCGTACACGCGGGCGCCGGAGACGTTGCCCGCCAGCAGGTTCAGGACGTGCAGGTCCTCGCCGTGCTGGGCGGCCGCGGCGTCGGCGGGGGCGGCGACGAGGTCACCGGCCCAGTTGAGGTGGGTGTGCAGGTCGCCGCCGTACCATCCTCGGGCGGCCGCGTGGTAGATGCGGTGCGGCGTGAGCCGTACCTGGTGGTCGTGGCCAGGGCGGGGGATGAGCTCCGTGCGGGCCTGGTCGTACTCCATGCCGCGGGTGGCGGTGATCGTCAGGGGTTCGGCGGGGACGTCGAGGGTGAGGTCGTCGCCGTGGAAGTAGGGGCGGCCGTGGAAGTCATGGCGCTGCGGGACGCCTGTCGGGAACCAGCCCTGGCCGCCGTCGCCGGTGACACTCCAGCGGCAGGGGTACGGCGAGCGGAGCCTCACCCTGGCCGCCTCGGCGACTCTGAACAGGGGTGTGGTGTCCACCGGGGTGCCGTCGAGGGTGACCTCGGTGGTGGGGGTGATCTCGGTCAGCCAAGCACCTTGAGGTGATATTTCGCGACATAAGCTCCCGATGCGGACGGTGACCGGGTCGGCGCCCTGGTCGGGGCGCCGCGAGTCCACCAGGAGCGGAACTCTGACGTCGGCGTCTCCCCCGCGGTCGTCTCCTTCCCCGCGGCCGCCCTCTCCCCCGCGATCGTTCTCTCCCCCTCGGTCTTCTTTCCCCCGGCCGCGCTCTGCCTCGCGGCCATCCTCTTCGTCGCGCCCGTTCTCTCCCCAGCGGGCGTCCTCTTCCCTGTGGCTCTTTTCTTTCCCGCGGAGGATTACCCGGGGGGTGCCGTCGAGTACCGGGCCTCCGGGGGTGAGGCGGAGGGCGGCGGCGTGGGCGGGGAGTTCTCCCTCCAGGGTGTCGCGCAGGATCTCGTCGTAGTCGGGCTCGGCCAGGCGGGCGCCGAGGCCCTCCAGCGGTTCGCCGGGGTAACGGGCGGCCAGGCGGCCGAAGGCCACCCGCCAGAAACGGCCCTGGAGTTCGGGCGGGAGCACGCGCCTTCTGGCGAAGAGCTTGACGTAGTGGATCTCCGGTTCGCCCCAGGTGATGCCGTGCTCGCCGAGCAGCCCGCCGTACTCTCGCAGGGCCCCCGCGACCGGTTCGGGCAGCATCGGGTCATCACACATGTGCGGTCTCCCCGTCGTCGACTGCGCGCCATCGTGACACACGCCACACCTCTGGGTAGCCGCCCGTGCGGAAACGAGTAGCGATATTTCACCCGGCGATGGATAGTTCACCCACCGGGGACACCGATGCTCTCCCACGTCCTGGTCGTCAGCGTGCCCTTGCCCCGGTAGGCGCGGACAATGTCGGCGTGCGCGCGCAGCCGTACGAACCGGTCGAGATCGGCGCCCTCCCGCCACACCGACACCGATCCGATACGGCGCCGCAGCGGGTCCGCCCAGAGCCGCAACGCCACGGCGCCCTCCAGTTCCGGCCACAACCGGCTCAACCGCCAGCCGACCCAGCAGGCACGCGGCAGATCGATGGCGCGGTTGAGCTGGAAGGCGGTCTCGCTGACCACCACCGCGGTGTCGCCGGGCACGTGGGGTCCGGGCAGCCAGCGGGTGCTCAGCATGCGGCGGGCTCGCGCATCAGGACGGCCGCCGCCTCGCGGATCTCCGGGGAGAACGGCGTGGGCCGCAGGGTGGTGGAGTCGAGGTTGACGTTCACGCGGTGGCCTTCGGCGTGGACCACCGTCTTGTCGGCCGACAGGACGCGGAAGCCGTACACGCCGGACGTCCGTCCCATGCGCTCCATCCAGAACTCCACGAGCACGTCGCCCGCGCCCATCACCGGCGAGTTGTACACGATCTTGAACTCGCGCACGACCATGTAGACGTCCTTGAACTTCGACAGCGCCGGGTCGAACCGCCAGCCCGCCTCGGTCCAGAAGGCGGACACGGCGCGCTCGACGAGCAGGGCGTAGCGGGAGTTGTGCAGCAGGCCCATGGCATCGAGGTCGTCGAAGTGCACCTGAACGGGCTTGAACTGGGTCACGGTCAATCCTCCGGGAGAAGCGAGGGGTCGGTGGCGAGTCCGCGCAGGCGCTGCAGGACGGCGGCGCGGGAGTAGGAGTAGGCCTCGGCCGGATCGATCAGCCGGGCATGGACGACGGTCGCCTCACCCAGGGCGTTGATCTCGAACGCGAGGCGGCCGGGGTCGGTGCCGGCCTCGAGCTCGCCCAGGGTGACGGCTTCGCCGGCCATCGCGCGTACGGCGTTGAGCCAGTCGGCCATCGCCTTGGCCACCCGGTCGCGCACCTTGCCCGGACGGTCGTCGAACTCGGCCTGGGCGACGAAGAAGAAGCAGCCGCCCGGAAGGACACCGTCCTCGTAGAAGCGCAGGCGGGCCTCGTGCATCGCGAACAGGCGGCGCACGCCGGCGGGAGCGCGCATGGCGGGGCGGACGATGTGGTCCACCCACTGGCGAGCGGCCCAGTCGACGGCGTCCAGCTGGAGTTGTTCCTTGTCACGCCAGTGAGCGAAGAAGCCCGACTTGCTCATGCCGGACTCTTCGGCCAGCCGTCCCAGGGTGAGGCCGCTGAGCCCGTCCACGGAGGCGAGGGCGACGGTGCGTTCGAGAATCGCCTCCCTGCTGCGCTGCCCACGCAGCCTGCGTCCATCGGTCATGGGCTCGACTATATACGAACGACCGGTCGTTTTGTTTTCCGGTTCCGAGCGCCCCGGAGCACGGCCTGTGACAGCGTTTCGTGCGCGCGGCGGCACATCCGGAGCGGCGCCCTCGGAAACAAGCGGGCCCGCGCGAGCCTTGTCGCTGGAGCGGGCAGCACACCCACGGCGGGCAGGCGGCACACGCACGGGCGGGCAGGCGGCGGCGCGTGGGCCCGAGGGCAGGCGGCGCGCGCGAGGGCGGCGGCGCGTGAGGGCAGGTGGCGTGTGGGTTTGCGGGCGCTTTGGGGGTGGGGCGGCTACGGCGGGGCGGTCAGCGGCGTTTGAAGGCGGCCAGGAGGCGGTCGGCGGCCAGGGCGGGGGTGAGTTCGCCGGCCAGTACCTCGCGCTCGACCCCCTTGGTGAGCGCCGCCACCTCGGGGTCGGCGCGCAACTCGGCCAGCAGGCGGTCCTGGACCAAGGTCCACGTCCACCGGACCTGCTGGGCGCGGCGCTTGGCCGCCACGTCCACCCGTTCCCGGTGGGCGCCGATCTGCTGCCACAGTTCCTCCAGCCCGGCGCCGGTCAGCCCGCTGCAGGTGAGGACCGGAGGCGGCGGCCCCTCCGAACGCAGCATGCGCAACGCCCCGGCCAGTTCCCTGGCCGCTTTGCGCGCCGCCATCTCGTGCTCCCCGTCGGCCTTGTTCACGGCGATCACGTCGGCCAGCTCCAGCACCCCTTTCTTGATGCCCTGGAGCTGGTCCCCGGTACGCGCGAGGCTCAGCAGCAGAAAACTGTCCACCATGTCCGCGACGGCGGTCTCCGACTGGCCGACGCCGACCGTCTCGACGAGCACCACGTCGTACCCGGCGGCCTCCACCACGACCATGGCCTCCCTGGTCGCCTTGGTCACTCCCCCGAGAGTCCCCGAAGTGGGGGAAGGCCGGATATAGGCCTGCGGATCAGCCGCCAGCCGCCCCATCCGCGTCTTGTCCCCCAGGATGCTGCCACCCGTCCGGGTGGAGGAGGGATCAACGGCCAGCACCGCCACCCGATGCCCCGTCTCGGTGAGCAAAGTCCCGAACCCATCAATGAAAGTGGATTTCCCCACCCCCGGCACCCCGGACACCCCGACCCGCCACGTCCGCCCGGCGAGGGGGGTGAGCGCGACCAGCACGTCCTGCGCCATGCGCGCATGGTCACTCTTCGTGGACTCCACCAGCGTGATCGCCCGCCCGATCCAGGTCCGGGACCCGGCCTTCACACCCTCGACATAGTCCTCGACCGACCGCATGCCCCCGATCGTACGTTTCCCCACCCCCACCCACCCAACCCCACACACCCCACCACCCCCAACCCCCAACCCCCAACCCAGCCTGGACACCGACCTCGCAGCCACACCGCGCTCCAGCGACGCCCCTCCACAAGGGCACACGGCAAACCACCCACCGGTCTCGCAGGCACGCCACCCTCCGGAGGACAGCGCCCTCCGAGGGGGCGGTGCCCTCCAAGGCGCGCCGCCCTGCGGGGGCGGCCCTGCGGGGGCGGCCCTGCGGGGGCAGCCCTGCGGGGGCAGTTCTGTTGGCGGCGGTTCTGTGGGGCGGTTCTGTGGGGCGGTTCTGTGGGGCGGTTCTGTGGGGGTGGGGTGGGTCGCCGCCGGTCTTGCGGGGTGCGGGCGGGTGGTGCCCTTTCGGGGCAACAGGGGGCCGCGGGGCGGAGGCTCTTGGGGTGGGGTTCGGGATGGTGGGGTGTTTGGGCTGGTGGTGGGGGGTGTTTACGTGTTTATCGGACTAAGTTCCGACAAATCGTGTCTCTACGCGCTAGGGTCTCTGGAGATTCATCTCAGCCGTCACAGGAGTCACTCCCCTCATGCCGCACGTCGAACCGTTGCGCGAGGGCGATCCGGCGGTGGTGGGACCCTACCGCCTGGTCGGGCGGCTCGGCGCCGGCAGTCAGGGCGTGGTCTATCTGGGCCAGGCCAGGAACGGCGTGCCGGTCGCGGTCAAGGTGCTGCGCGAAGGCCGGACAGGGGACGACCGCCTCGCCGAGCGGATCGCCGCCGCCCGCCGCGTGGAACCACTCGGCGTGGCACAGGTGCTGGACGCCTCGTTCGCCGGCCGGCCGTACATCGTGAGTGAGTATGTGGACGGGCCGCCCCTGCGGCGGGCGGGACGGCACACCGGCGCCGAGCTGCAGCGGCTGGCCAACGCGACCGCGACCGCGCTGGCGGCGATCCATCAGGCGGGCGTGGTTCATCGGGACTTCAAGCCGGCCAACGTGCTGCTGGGTCCTGGCGGGCCGAGGGTGGTCGACTTCGGGCTGGCCGGTGACGACCACACGCCGAGCGCGGGCGGTGTCGTGGGGACGCCTGCCTACATGGCGCCGGAGCAGTTGTCGGGGCAGAGCGCCGGGGCCGCCGCCGACGTGTTCTCGTGGGCGGGGACGGTGGTGTTCGCCGCGACGGGCAAGCCGCCGTTCGGCGACGGCACGCTGCCCGAGGTGATCAACCGGATCCTGCACGAGGAGCCCGAGCTGGGCGACCTGCCTCAGCCGCTGCGCGCGATCGTGCAGGGCTGCCTGGCCAAGGATCCCGGGCTCCGCCCCGCCATGCGGCAGGTCGTCCTGCAACTGCTGGGTGGTGAGCAGCCGCTCCCGGCCGCGAAGGCGGGCCGCTCACCCGCCCGCCGAGGGGTACGGCGGGCGCTGATCGCCGGCGTGTCCGGGGTGATGGTGCTGGCCCTGTCAGGGGCGATCGTCTGGCTCACCTCCGACCCCCGCCGCGACGCCGGCCCCGTGGTCACGACGGTGACGCCGGCCTCCGCGTCCTCCTCAAGCCCGAAGCCGGCCAAGACCCGCGTCCGCCACCCGCGCGCGACCGGCACGCCCTCCCCCGGCACCTCCAGCCTGCCCTCCCCCAGCGCCTCCTCCACGCGGGATGCCGGCACGATCCGGGTCCTGTATGTACGCGCCCAAGGCGTCAGAACCGCCCAGACCCGCGACTGCCAGGTGGGCGACACCGTGATCAGCGGCCTCGTCGAGGGAACCCGCTGGCCGGTGCGCTTCCGCTACGCCTGGATCGTGGACGGGCAGGTGGCGCGGCGCGGCACGGCGTACATCACCGAGGCGCGCACCCGCGCCGTCGTCCCGCCGCCCGCCATCACGCTCCCCGGACGGCACACCGTGACCCTGCGCGTCACCTCGCCGGTGACGGCCCGCGAGTCGATCGCGGTCGAGGTGTGCCCGGTGGGGACGGAGTAGATGGGCACGCTCGCGCCACTCGGTCCCGACGACCCCGCCGCCGTCGGTCCCTACCAACTGGTCGGCAGGCTAGGCGAGGGCGGCCAGGGCGTCGTGTACCTGGGGCAGGCCGACAACGGCCCCCCGGTCGCGGTGAAGGTGCTGCGCGGCGGGCTGGGCGGCGACGACCGCTTCGCGAAGGAGATCGCGGCCGCGCGCCGCGTGGAACCGTTCTGCATCGCCCAGGTCCTCGACGCCTCTCTCGGCGACGCTCCGGGCCCCGGCCGGCGGCACCGTCCCGGGCAGGGCGTCCCCGGCCGGGGGTACGGCAGGCCGTACATCGTGACCGAGTATGTGGAAGGCCCGTCGCTGCACGAGGCGGGGCGGCACGGCGGCGCGGACCTGCAGCGGCTCGCGGTCGCGACGGCCACCGCGCTGGCGGCGATCCACGAGGCCGGTGTGGTGCACCGCGACTTCAAGCCCGCCAACGTGCTGCTCGGGCCGGGCGGGCCGCGGGTCATCGACTTCGGCATCGCCCGCGCGATCGACGCGGCGGCCACCGCGACCAGCGGGATCGTGGGCACGCCCGCCTACATGGCGCCCGAGCAGCTGGCCGGGCACGACGTGGGGCCGGCGGCGGATGTGTTCGCGTGGGCGTCGGTGATCGTGTTCGCCGCGACCGGGACGCCGCCATTCGGCAGCGACACACTGCCCGCGATCATCAACCGCATCCTGCACAACGAACCCCAGCTCGGCGAGCTGCCCCGGCAGTTGCGCGGCGTCGTGTACGACTGCCTCGCCAAGGACCCCGCCGCGCGCCCGCCGATGCGCGCGGTCCTGTTACGCCTGCTCGGCGGCGACCAGCGCCCCGGCCCTGAAGTCCAGGGCCCGGCGCGGGGACACGCGGGCCCCGCGTGGGAGCGTGCCCAAGCCGGCCCGCTTACCGATCCCGGCGCGCGTCGCGATCAGGCCAGCGACCGGGTACGGCTCCGCAAGCCGGTCAGGGCCGCGCTCGTGGTGCCGCTGGCCGCGGCCGGGTCCGTCGTGGTGGCCGGCGGCCTGGTGTCGGGGCTGACCTGGCTCGGCGGCGGCTCGGGGCTGTGGGCGGCCGCCGCGCCGTACACCTCGACACCCAGCGCGAACGGCGGCAAGACCCCGCGCCCCGCCAAGACCACCCGCAGGCCCACCCCCAGGAAGACCCCGAAACAGACCCCCAGGCCGAAGCCGTCGACCGAGCGCACCACCCAGAGCCCCACGCCCGAACGCACCACCCCCACCCCCGTGCGGACCACGAAGAAGCCCGCGCCGGCCGCCGCCAGGGTCCGGGTCCTCGGCATCGACCTGCACGGCGGCCCCGGCCAGGACCATACGGCGAGCTGCTACATGCCGCCGGTCGGGTTCTCGGGCTCGCTGGAGTCGAGCAGGTCGGAGGTGTGGATCAGCTACGCGTGGGTGGTCGACGGGCAGGTCAAGCACCGCAACCGCACCTGGGTGCCGAAGGGTGAGTTCACCGCTCCGGCCCTGGCGCACCAGTACATGCTCGACACCGGCGGGCACAACGTCACCCTCAAGGTCACCGCGCCGGGCAGCGCGGCCAGGTCGATGCCGTTCAGCGTCTGCTCGATGGAGGACTAGTGACACCGCCGGGCGTGGGGCCGTACCGCATCGTCAGGAAGCTCGGCGAGGGCGGGCAGGGCGTGGTGTATCTGGGCGTGGCGCCGGACGGTACCCCGGTCGCGGTCAAGGTGCTGCGCGAGGGCGGCTTCGAGCGGGAGATCGCGGCGGCGCGGCGGGTGGAGCCGTTCTGCATCGCGCAGGTGCTGGACGCGTCGGCGAGCGGCACGCCGTACATCGTGACCGAGTTCGTGGACGGGCCCTCGCTGGCGGAGGCCGGACGGCACGGCGGCGCCGACCTCGACCGCCTGGCCGTCGCCACCGCCACCGCGCTCGCGGCCATCCATCGCGCGGGCGTGGTGCACCGCGACTTCAAGCCCGGCAACGTCCTGCTCGGCCGTGACGGCCCCCGCGTGATCGACTTCGGCATCGCCCGCGCGGGCACCTCCCTGACCGTCACCAGCAGCGTCGTCGGCACCCCCGCCTACATGGCCCCCGAGCAACTGGCCGGCGCGGGCGTCGGGCCCGCCGCCGACGTGTTCGCGTGGGCGTCGGTGATCGTGTTCGCCGCGACCGGGACGCCGCCGTTCGGCAGCGACACACTGCCCGCGATCATCAACCGCATCCTGCACAACGAACCCCAGTTCGGCGACCTGCCCGAGCATCTGCGCGCGGTGGTCTACGCGTGCCTCGCCAAGGACCCGGCCGCCCGCCCGTCCATGGAGGCGGTCCTGCTCCGTCTGCTCGGCGGCCCATCCGGCAGAGGTACGGCAGGCAGCCCCGCGACCGCCCAGGCGGCCGCGAGCCGGAAACGGCGGGCCGGCGGCGGGCCCCGGCGGATCCGGGTACCGGTGCTGGCGGGGGCGGCGGTGGCCACCGCGCTGGTGCTGACCGCGGGGACCGCCGTCGTGTGGAAGGTCACCCTGGCCGGACAGCCCACCACGCTGGCACTCCAGCCCGGCTCGGGAGAGGTGTCGAAGAGCGGCAAGGGCAAGACCCGGAAACCAGCCGACGGCCCGACCCGCGCGAGCGCACCGGCTACCAAGACCGCCCGGCCGACGCCCACCCGCACTCCGGTACGCCCCACCGCCACCCGCGCCCCGGTACGCCCGAGCCCCACCAGGGCCACCCCCACCCGAACCCCCACCAAGCGCCCCACACCCACCAAGGCCGCCCGGTTCACCGTGGCCTACGTACGCTCCCAGGGCGCGTCCAAGATCAAGGACGAGGGCACCTGCTACGTGGGCTCCATGAACTTCGGCGCCGGGATCGACTCCACCGTCCCCGGCTCCCGCTACTCCTTCCAGTGGATCGTGGACGGCGAGGTCATCGAGACCGGCTCCGGCAAGCTCCCGGACGGCAGCCGCAGCGACTACGTCTTCTCCAAACGCCGGCTCTCCCTGTCCGACGGCCCCCACACCGCCGCGTACAGGGTCGTCGGCGGCGGCTCCGCGTCCGTGTCGTTCACGATGTGCGCGACGTCGTAGATGCGGCCGCTCCGTCCCGACGACCCACGGGCCATCGGCGCCTACCGGCTGACCGGCCGCCTCGGCGAGGGCGGCCAGGGCGTGGTCTACCTGGGGCAGGCGCCGGACGGCGCCAAGGTCGCGGTCAAGGTGCTGCGCGAGGGCGGGGACGGCCTGGCCAGGGAGGTGGCGGCGCTGCGGCGGGTGGAGCCGTTCTGCGTGGCGCAGGTGCTGGACGCCTCGACCGGCGGCCGGCCGTACATCGTGACCGAGTACGTGGAGGGGCCGTCCCTGGCGGAGGCCGGGCGGCACGGCGGGGCGGGACTGCAACGCCTGGCCGTGGCCACCGCCACCGCGCTCGCGGCCATCCACCGGGCGGGCGTGGTGCACCGCGACTTCAAGCCCGGCAACGTCCTGCTCGGCCGCGACGGCCCCCGCGTGATCGACTTCGGCATCGCCCGGTCCGGCGCCTCCCTGACGATGACCAGCAGCATCGTCGGCACCCCGTCCTACATGGCCCCCGAGCAGCTGGCCGGCACGGGGGTCGGCCCCGCGACCGACGTGTTCGCGTGGGCCGGCGTCATGGTGTACGCCGCCACGGGCAGGCCGCCGTTCGGCAACGACTCCCTGCCCGCGGTCATCACCAGGATCCAGCACGCCGACCCGGACCTCGGCGACCTCCCGGGCCCCCTGCGCCCGATCGTCACCCGCTGCCTGGCCAAGAACCCCGCCGACCGCCCGGCGATGCAGGAGGTCCTGCTCCAGCTCATCGGCGCGCCCTCTGAAGCGGGGCCGCGAGCGGACTCCCCGGCGCCGCGCACCTCCGGCGGGGATGGCAGGAGGCGGGCGCTGCTGGTGGCCGGGGCGGCGGCGGGAGCGGTCGTGGTGACCTCCGGGCTGGTGACGGCGCTGGTCACCGGCATCTCCTGGCCGGTCGCCCAGACGCCGCTCGGGCTGCCGTCCGGGAGCACGCCTCCGCCGAGCAGTTCGGGCCTGCCCAAGCCGACGGCCAAGAAGTCAGGCAAGCCGTCCCGGACGCCGAAGCCGGCGGCGAGCCGTACCCGGGAGACCCCGAGCGCCAAGCCCACCACAGACGTGCCCGCCACAGACGAGCCCACGCAGAAGCCCACCACGTCCGCACCGGCCGCGCCCCGCGGGCGGGTGGGGTCGGTGAGCCTGCGGTCGGAGGGACTGCTGACCGGCGACTGCTACCGGCAGTCGAACATCGCCGCCACCGTGAGCGCCGGCAAGAAGACGCCGTTCACCTATCGGTGGATCCTCGACGGCCGCGACATGGGCAAGGCCGCGGCGACGGCGCCGACGAAGCTGGTGCTCGGGTACGCGCACATCCGGTCGGACGGGCCGCACACGGTGCGGTTCCGGGTGCTGTCCCCCAACGCCATGACGCGGACGTTCACCTTCAGCACCTGCGACGGCGCCCCCTGGCCCGAGGAGTAGTGGTCGGGCGGTAAGGGCCGCGAGTGGCCATGCCCCACCTGCGGTTTCGTCCGTAGATTGCGGTGCATGGTCACTGTGGAGAAGTTGCTGCCCTCGGATCGCGACGTCTGGGAGGAACTGTTCCGCGGCTACATCGCCTTCTACCGGCGCACCGAGCCGCAGAGCATGTACGACAGGGCATGGCAGGAGTTCCAGTCCGGCACCCGGCTGCACGCGCTCGGCGCCCGGCTCGGCGGACGGCTGGTGGGCATCACCCACTTCCTCGTCCACGGCAGCACCTCGGCTCCCGACACCGACCTCTGCTACCTGCAGGACCTCTTCACCGCCCCGGACGTACGCGGCAAGGGCGCGGGGCGGGCCCTGATCGCCGCGGTCACCGACTGGGCGCGGGCCAACGGCTGCGCCCGCGTCTACTGGCACACCCAGGAGGGCAACACCACGGCCCGCCGCCTGTACGACAAGGTCGCCGTCAACCCGGGCTTCGTCAAGTACCAGATCGACCTTCCCGGAGGCACCCGCCCTCCGGGAAGGTGAGACGGACGATCTGTCGCTATCGGGAGCCTCTGCCCCAGCCGACACCGTACGCCGCCGGAGCCTCGGACTGATCGTGCAACGGCATGGACACCACACGTCCTTCCAGTCAGAGCTGTCAGACCGGATTCAACTGCGGCTCGCATGCGTGACACTTGCGCCTCACTTGTCCAGGGGCCATCCCGTCAGTGCCCGAGCCGCGCGGTCAGGTCCTTCAGGAGGCCGAGGGCGGCGTCGGCGATGACCGTGCCCGGCGGGAAGATCGCGCTGGCGCCCGCCGCCCGCAGTTCGGCGAAGTCGCCGGGCGGGATCACCCCGCCCACCACGATCATGGTGTCCTCCGCGTCGAGGGCGGCGAGGGCCTCGCGCAGCGCGGGCACCAGCGTGAGGTGCCCGGCGGCCAGCGAGGACACGCCGACGATGTGCACGTCGGCCTCGACGGCCTGGCGCGCCACCTCCTCCGGCGTCTGGAACAGCGGGCCGACGTCCACGTCGAAGCCCAGGTCGGCGAAGGCCGTCGCGATCACCTTCTGGCCCCGGTCGTGACCGTCCTGGCCCATCTTGGCGACCAGGATGCGCGGCCGGCGGCCCTCCGCGCGCTCGAAGTCGGCGCACGCCTCGCGCACGCGCTCGATGTTGGCGGCGGGGCCGGCCTCGTCTCGGTACACGCCGGAGATGGTACGCACCTGGCCGGCGTGCCTGCCGTACACCTTCTCCAGCGCGTCGGAGATCTCGCCGACGGTGGCCTTGGCGCGGGCGGCGTCGACGCAGAGTTTCAGGAGGTTCTCGTCGAGGCCGGCGCCGCGGGTGCCGTTCTGGGCGGCGTCCGCGGCCTTGGTGAGGGTTTCGAGGGCCTGCCGTACCTCGTCGCCGGAACGTTCGGCGCGCAGGCGGCGCAGCTTGTCGATCTGCTGGGCGCGCACGGCGCTGTTGTCGACCTTGAGCACGTCGATGGGCTCGTCGGCGGCGGGCCGGTACTTGTTGACGCCGATCACCGGCTGACGGCCGGAGTCGATGCGGGCCTGGGCGCGGGCGGCGGCCTCCTCGATGCGCAGCTTGGGCAGCCCGGCGTCGATGGCCTTGGCCATGCCCCCGGCCTCCTCGACCTCGCTGATGTGGGCCCAGGCGCGTTCGGCGAGGTCGTGGGTGAGGCGCTCGACGTAGTAGGAGCCGCCCCAGGGGTCGATCACGCGGGTGGTGCCGGACTCCTGCTGGAGCAGGAGCTGGGTGTTGCGGGCGATGCGGGCGGAGAAGTCGCCGGGCAGGGCGAGCGCCTCGTCGAGGGCGTTGGTGTGCAGCGACTGTGTGTGGCCCTGGGTGGCGGCCATGGCCTCCACGCAGGTGCGCACGACGTTGTTGTAGACGTCCTGGGCGGTCAGCGACCAGCCGGACGTCTGCGAGTGGGTCCGCAAGGACAGAGATTTCGGATTTTTCGCGTTAAATCCGGAAACGAGGCGCGACCACAACAGGCGCGCGGCCCTTAGCTTGGCGACCTCCATGAAGAAGTTCATGCCGATGCACCAGAAGAACGACAGCCGGGGCGCGAACACGTCGATGTCCAGCCCCGCACCCACCCCCGCCCGCAGGTACTCGGCCCCGTCGGCCAGCGTGTAGGCCAGCTCCAGGTCGCAGGTGGCCCCGGCCTCCTGGATGTGATAGCCCGAAATGCTGATGGAGTTGAATTTCGGCATCTTCTCGCTCGTATAAGAGAAAATATCCGAAATAATCCGCATGGAGGGTGTCGGGGGATAGATGTAGGTGTTGCGGACCATGAACTCTTTGAGGATGTCGTTCTGGATGGTCCCGGCCAGCTGCTCGGGCGCCACGCCCTGCTCCTCGGCCGCCACGATGTAGAGCGCCAGGATCGGCAGCACCGCGCCGTTCATCGTCATCGACACCGACATACGATCCAGCGGGATGCCGTCGAACAACTGCCGCATGTCATAGATCGAGTCGATCGCCACCCCGGCCATCCCGACGTCCCCGGCCACCCGCGGATGGTCGGAGTCGTACCCCCGGTGCGTCGCCAGGTCGAAGGCCACCGACAGCCCCTTCTGCCCGGCCGCCAGGTTGCGCCGGTAGAAGGCGTTGGAGTCTTCGGCCGTCGAGAAGCCCGCGTACTGCCGGACCGTCCACGGCTGGTTGACGTACATCGTGGGATAGGGCCCTCTGAGGTACGGCGCCGCCCCCGGATAGGTCCGGAGGAAGTCCAGCCCGTCGAGGTCGGCCGCCGTGTAGAGCGGCTTGACCCCGATGCCTTCCGGCGTCTCCCACACCTCGCCCGCCACCTCGGGCACGTCTTCCGGCGCGCCGCCCGCGAGCGGGACGGAGGTGAAGTCGGGGATGCTCATCGTGCCACCTCCAGGTCGTCGAAGGTCGTCCTGAGCACCGCCAGCGCGTCGCACCCGGCGAAGACGCGGCCGTCCACGTGCTCGTACTCCCCCTTCCCCGCCAGCCAGACGCGTCTCGCGCCGGCCCGTTTCAGCGCCGCGGCGACCGCCTCGGCGTGCTCGGGGTACAGCTTGTCGCTGGAGCACAGGCACGCCACCCGCGCGCCGCTGACGGCGAAGGCGGTGGCGATCCGCTCGGCGTCCACACCGGGCCCGGCGCTCTCGGTGGCCAGCCCGCCCGCCTGGAACAGGTTGGCGGCGAACGCGGCCCGCGCGGTGTGCGCCGCGACCGGGCCGATCGTGGCCAGGAACACCGTGGGCCGCTCCGGCTGCGCGTCGGCCAGGTCCCGCAGCTCCTCGTACGGCTCGGAGTAGCGCCCGCTCCCCCTCGGCGCGCCGCCCGGCAGGGGCTTCTCCTCCAGGTCCGGGAACTCGCTCACGCCGGTGATCGGCAGGCGCCGGTGCGCGATGTCGGCCTCACGCCGGGTCCGTACCCGCGCGATGCGCGCGGCCACCAGTTCCCCGGCCCCGTCCGGCAGCCCTCCGGCCGCCTCGATCTCCTGGAACCACGCCCAGGCCGCCTCGGCCAGCTCCGCCGTACGCCGTTCCACGTACCAGGAGCCGCCCGCCGGATCGGCCACCCGGGCGGCGCCGGACTCCTCCATCAGCAGCGCGTGGGTGTTGCGGGCGATCCGCCGCCCGAACGCGTCCGGCTCCCTCACCGCGGCGTCGAACGGCCGCACGGTCACCGCGTCCGCCCCGCCCACCCCGGCGCCGAAGCAGGCCAGCGTGGTGCGCAGCATGTTCACCCACGGGTCGCGCGCGGTCATCATGGCCGCGCTGGTCACCGCGTGCTGCGCCTGCCGCGCGGGCCCGCCGCACACCTCGGCCACCCGCGCCCACACCACCCGCGCCGCCCGCAGCTTGGCGATCGTGGCGAACTGGTCGGCGCTCGCCGCGTACCGGAACTCCAGCTGCCCGAACGCCTCCTCCACGCTCAGCCCGGCGCCGGTGAGCGTCCTGAGGTGCGCGACACCGAGCGCCAGCGAGCAGCCGAGCTCCTGCGCGTCGCTTCCCCCCCTGTCGTGGTACGGCGTCGCGTCCACGACCACCGCCCGCAGCTCCGGGTACCCCTGCGCGCACCGCCTGGCCAGGGCGGACACCACCCGCGGCGGCACCGAGGCGAGCGAGGCCCCCAGATTCCCGCGTACCGGCCCCTGACGTCCGGCGGCCAGCCCCAGCAGGACCTCGGCGGCCTGCTCGGCCAGCGGCCCGGCGTCGAGCACGACGGGCGCGAGGTCCAGGTAGACGTCCTTGAGCACGCGCGGCAGGTCGGCGATCGGGATCGTGTCCGGGCCGACGTCCAGCCACAGTGAGGTGACGCCGTTCTCCAGGTCGGCCAGGACCGCCTCGGGGTCGGCCGCGGAATGCCGCTGGCGCACGTCCCAGCCGCGCGCGCCGAGCGGCGGCCGGGGCGTGCCGGGCAGGTCGGCGGCGTCGTAGAGCGGCTGGAGCGTGAGCCCGTCGTAGGTACGGCTGGTCAGCGCCTCGAAGTCGAGGCCGGACTTGCCCAGCACGGCGAGCGCCATCGCATGCCAGTCGTCACGGGTGACGGGGGGATACCCGGCTGCCAGTTCCATGTCTCGGATATTAGGCGGAACCGCTACAGAACAATGCTCCGGGGTCGCCTAGGGAAGCGGTGCCTCCCACGCCAGCCGCCACGTGAGCTGCCCCACGATCCCGTCGTCGGCGATGCCCTGGTTGCGCTGGAACCTGCGGCACACGTCACGTGAGGCGGGCCCGTACGCGCCGTCGGCGTCGATCTCCCAGCCGCGCTTCTTCATCTGCGTCTGCCAGGTCCGCACGTCCTGCCCGGACATGACCGGCGGGTACTTCAGCAGCCGCCCGGGAAAGGGCGGCGCGGACGGCGGATCGGGGTCCGGCGGGCTCGCACCGGGACGCGGCGCGCCCTTGCGCACCCACGCGTAGAGCGCCTCACCCGGGCAGTCGGTGGCGAAGCCGTCGCGGTGCCCCTTGATCTCCCGCCCGGCGGCGCCCTTGGCCCGCAGGTGCTCGACGGCGTCGATGATGCCGTGCAGCATCGTGTCGGGCGGCTGCACCAGCCCGGCGTTGCCGACGAGCCCTAGCACTGCGTAGTGACCGGCGTTGAGCCCGGCCCCGTTGGCGGCGGGCAGATGGTGCGGCCCCCGCCCCTCGAACACCTTCCGATGCGGACAGACGGCATACGTGTTGCCGGTGAAGTAGACACTGCCGCGCCGACGAGCCAGCCAGCTCTGGTTGTCGGTTCTCGGGCACCATATCTCGCCGTCATAGAACTCCCGCCGGACCTCGAAGGTGCCGGTGGCCCGTTTCGCCGCGCTCATCGGCGCGAGGTATCCCTGCCGCCGGATGGTGACCTTCCACATGTCGGTCTTGCAACTCGAGTCCGGCGGGCGCCGGTGAAGGGACGCGCCCTTCCCGGCCAGCACCACCGCGAACATGAAGGCCTCTGCCATCGCGCGGTCCTTGTGCGCGAGCTGGCCCTCGCCCGCGTTGTCCGCGGCCAGGGAGGTCTCGATGAACAGGCCAAGCTGGGCCTTGGTGAGCGTCAGCAGGAAGTCGTGCGACGGGACACGGCCCGGTGCGGTCTCCAGCAGCCGCCGTCCGGCGTCGGCGGACAGATGGAACTCCACCAGATGCCGGTTACTCGCCTCTCGCCAGCGGGGCACCCCGTCCGTACCGCGCCCCACGCGTGGGAAGGAGTCCACCGGCGGGCCGAAGACCTCGGTCAGTGCTCCGCGGATTCTGGCGACATTGGCGGCGTTGGCCGCCGACTGGTAGATCGCCACGCCGGTGGGCTTACCACCGCCGCGCAGCGACATGATGTGACCTTCGGTCCAGAACCAGGCCACCAGTTCGACGAAGGCGTCCGACCACTTGGCCTCGACCGGCAGGTCGGCGCACGGGGCCGCCAAAGGGATGCGGTCCCAGTAGCCGAGCGTCTCCGAGGTCGCCCAGAGCCGTTCGTACTCGACGACGGTGCGCTTGGCCTTGCCGGTGGCCAGCCACTGACCGTCGGGCCCCTTCTGGCGCGTCGTGCCGGTGCGGCGGCGATAGCGCTCGACCGGCCAGCGGTGCTGGGGTGTGGTGAGGGAGGAGTGTGAGTAGCCCTCCATCCGGATCATCTCCCGGCGCGCGGCGGGAAAGACGCAGACTTCGAGCACGGGCTGCCACTGCGAGAGCCCCGACTCGTGATTGAGCGTGAGCGCGAGGTCGCCCTGCCGCAGTTCTCGATAAGACTTCCACCCTTTCTGCGTGAGGATCTCCGTTTCCTCGTCGACGCAGTAGCCGATGTCGATCCAGCCGTTGCCGTCCATGTGGTGGTTCTGGATGGATTGGACAAGAGCGACGCATTTGGCGTGGTCACGCGTGAGACCGGGGTCGACACGGCCTCCTGTGTAGTGGACCTTCACGCCGCGTGTGGCGTCGAGCTGCGTGTAGTCGCCGCGCGGCGGCCGAGCATTCCATGCGCGCCGAAGAATGAGGTCGATGGCCACGGTCTGCTCCCGGGGGATCACGTTGAGGTGACAACTGAGCGTAACGCGGGAGACGCGGGCCGGTCCGGGAGTTGCCCTTATTCGTCTGGGCCGCCTGGGGTCGTCCGGAGCCCGCTAGGGCCGGATCACCCGCCTCTCCGTGACGATCGCCGTGACGAGGTCGTGGGGTGTCACGTCGAACGCCGGGTTCACCGCCTCCGTGCCCTTGGGCGCCAGCCGTACACCTCGGATGGCCGTGACCTCCTCCGGGCCTCGGTCCTCGATGGCGATCTGCTCGCCCGACGGGGTGCCCTCGTCGATGGTGGACTCGGGGGCCACGACGATGAAGGGGACTCCGGCCCGCTCGGCGCCGAGCGCCAGCGCGTACGAGCCGATCTTGTTGGCGACGTCGCCGTTGGCGGCGATGCGGTCGGCGCCGATGAGCACCGCGTCGATGCCACCCCTGGCCAGCAGGTACGGTCCGGCCGAGTCGGTCACCAGCCGGTGCGGCGCGCCCATGCGGGCCAGCTCCCAGGTGGTGAGGCGGGCGCCCTGCAGCAGGGGCCGGGTCTCCAGCGCCAGGACCTCGCCGAGCCGGCCCCGCTCGTGCAGGGTCTGGACGACTCCCAGCGCGGTGCCCCGTTCCACGGCGGCCAGGCCGCCGGTGTTGCAGACGGTCATGACCCGCAGCCGGTCGCCTTCGAGCAGGTCGGCGCCGCGCGCGCCCATGGCGTGGCAGGCGGCGATGTCCTCGTCCCTGATGCGCAGGGCGGCCTTCAGCGCCTTCTCCGGCGGGAGCGCGGCGACCTGGTCGACGGCCCAGGCCAGGTTGACGGCGGTGGGGCGAGCGGCGCGCAGCCGGGCGATCTGGGCGGCGTCGCCCGCCGCCAGGACGACGCCGAGGGCGCCGGCCACGCCGAGCGCGGGCGCGCCGCGCACCGACAGCCGCCGGATGGCCCCGATCAGGGTGTCGACGTCGGTGATCCGCAGGGTGATGAGCTCGTCGGGCAGCTTCGTCTGGTCGACGAGCTCGATGGCGCCGTCCACCCAGTCAATGGTCCTCACAGGGTCATTGTGGGGCCTCAGCGCTCCGACAGGACGATGACCGAGTCATGCGGGCCGAACGACACGCGCCGGGACCGGTCCGGGTTGAGGACGATCCCGTAGTGCGGGGGCTTGTTGCGCGCGTACGCCGTCCGGTAGCCGATGGCGGTCTCCCCGCGCCGGCGGGCCGCCTCGACCACGGTGGAGAAGCCGACCTCGACCCCGGTCCTGACGTAGGCGGAGGCGGGGCGCGGGTAGATCTCCGAGCCGTGGGAGTCGAAGAGGTAGCCGAAGACGTCGGCCAGGTGCTGGTTCTCGGCGAGCTGGGCCAGCAGCAGGCCGATGACGGTGTCGCTGATGACGATGTCGTCGGCCTCGGTGACCTCGGCCAGCGAGCGGTTGCTCTCGTCGTGCATCTCGCTGACGATCGAGTAGTGCTCGCCCAGCTTGGTCTGCATGTCGCGCAGCTGCAGCAGCGTCATGAGCGTGCGGGTGTCGGCGTGGTCCGGTTTGAAACGGTCGTCGGACAGCACGATGACGTGCTGGAACAGGCCGAGGCCGAGCGCTTCGAGGGCGAAGCGGTCGGTCGTGTCGCAGTCCTTGAGGTTCACGGTGAGGTTGCGCAGGCCGGTGAGGTCGGCCCCGGCCTTCGGGTGGTCGGCGGCGACCTCCAGCACGGAGCCGGGGGCGACGTAGCCGTCGAGGTAGCGCACGATCTGCTCGGCGCGGCCGTTCCAGTTGAGCAGCAGGGTGCGCTCCGCGGCGTGCTTGGCACGTTCCGAGACGGCCACGGCGGTCTCGTCGATCTTCGGGGCGCCGGCGGCCGGCCAGATCGAGGAGTCGTCGTGGGCGATGACGATGACCTCGTCCTTGGGACCGATCTCGGTGTCCATGGGCGGGTTCAGCGCGACGCCGGCGCTCGTGCGCAGGCCGATGACGGTGGCGGAGTGGTAGCCGTGCAGCGCCTCGCCGTACGTCTTGCCCTCCAGCAGTTCGGCGGGGCGCAGGTAGATCTCGCCGCCGTCGAAGTTGAGCAGGTCCATGCAGACGACCGACATGCCCGACTGGCGTGAGGACTGGACGATGAGCCGGGAGGCGGTGTCGTCGGAGTCGACCAGGTGCACGAGCGGGCCGCCGGCCAGGCGGGCGGCGGCCATGTTGCGGCCGGAGGTGAGCGCGGCCACGACCGGCGGATGGATGCCGGAGCGCTTGGCGAGCGCGAGGAGGATCTTGATGACGTGCGCGTCGGGGTCCTCGCCCTCCGGGGAGAGCACGACGACCGAGCGGGCGGCGGCCAGGTTCATGAGGCTGAGGTCGCGGGGCTCGGTGGGGCGTCCCGTGCGGCAGACGATGCGGGTTCTGCCGAGGTCGCCGGCGCGCTCGCGGATCTCCTCCTCCATGGCGAGTTTGTCGCCTTCGGCGAGGACCGCGATGACCGAGCCGCGCTGGCTGGCGTGCGCCTTGGCCAGTTCGCCCACGATCGTGAACACCTGGTCCGACCAGCCCAGCACCACGGTGTGCCCGGACTCGGCGATGCGGGAGCGGCCCCGGCGCAGCCGGTCGACGCGCTGCTTGAGCCCGTTGGACAGCAGGCCGACGAGCATGCTGACGATGAAGATGCCGCCGAGCGAGCCGGCGAACATCACCGTCATGTACCAGACGCTGCCCTTGTCGCTGGCGACCTTGCTGGGGGTCAGGGCGTGCATGAGCGAGATCCAGAGCACGTGGCCCGGTCCGCCGACGCCTTCCGGCTCCTCGGGCGCCAGCCAGAGCGTGAGCCCGGTGACCACGAGGATGAGCGCGACCGAGACGACGGCGAGCCAGCCGATCAGCGACGGGGTGCCTTTGGACATGGTGTTGTCGAACCAGTACCGAGCACGCTCGCGGAACGTCACCCTGGACACCCCGATACCTCCACATAGAGGGAAATTTTGACCAACGACACAAGGTACCGGGCGAACTGCCGAAACGCATGCCGACCGGTAACGTATCGGCCATGGTGACCCCCCTGACACCAGGCGATCCGGAGGCTTTGGGCGATTACGTCCTCGACGCCCGACTCGGCGAGGGTGGCCAGGGGATCGTGTACCTCGCCCGCACCCGCTCCGGCGCCCAGGTCGCCGTGAAACTCCTCAGCGCCGGGGACCCGGTCACCCGCGCCCGCCTGGCCCGCGAACTCCAGGCGATGGAGGGCATCGCCTCCTTCTGCACCGCCCGGGTGCTCGACGTCTCGGTGTCGGGCTCGCGGCCGTACGTGGTGAGCGAGTTCGTGGACGGGCCCTCCCTCGCCGACCGCGTGCGCTCGCTCGGCCCGCTGCGCGACGGCGACCTCGAGCGCCTGGTCGTCGGTACGGCCACCGCCCTGACCGCCATCCACGCGGCCGGCATCGTGCACCGCGACTTCAAGCCCGCCAACGTGCTGCTGGGGCCGGACGGGCCGCGGGTGGTCGACTTCGGCATCGCCCGCGCCGAGGGGGCGGCCACGATGACCTCCGGCCTGATCGGGACCCCCGCGTACCTGTCGCCCGAGCAGATCCACGGCACGCCCGCCTCGCCCGCCTCCGACGTGTTCGCCTGGGGGGCGACGATGGTGTTCGCGGCGACCGGGATCAGCCCGTTCGGCGCGGAGACGGTGCCCGCGGCGATGCAGCGCGTCCTGTTCGCCGAGCCCGACCTGTCCCTTCTTCCCGAACGGCTGCGCGGCCCGGTCGCCGCCGCCCTCTCCAAGGACCCGGCGGGCCGCCCGAGGGCCAGGGACCTGATGGTCGCCCTGGTGGATCCGAAGGCCGCCCCGGCCTTTCCCCTTCACCACGCCCCCGCTCCGGGCGGTCCTGGTTCGGGGGGCCGGGGGTCTGATGTTTCCGGCGTGCCGTACACGGGAGCCGTTTCCGGAACGCGGGGCGCGGCCCACCTGACGGGCCCGCAGTCACCGGCGCTGACCACGCAGAGCTCGCCCCGCGACCGCGGGCGCGGCGTGCTCGTGGGCGGGATCGCCGCCGTGGTCGCGCTGGCCGCGGGCGGTGCCGCCGTCTTCCTGCTGAACCAGGGCCCGGACGGCCTGTGGTCGGCACGTTCCAGCACTCCCCCGCCGTCCTCCACAGCCGCGGTCTCGTCGCCGGCCACCCCGCGGCCGTCGGAGGAGGAGCCCGCGAGCGAGCCGCCCATCCCGGTCAAGTCCGGAAATATCAAGATTCCCAAGGCTTTCGCGGGCTCCTGGGCCGGTCACACCCAGTCGACCAACTTCCTGGACACCGACGGCTCCATCAACACGGTCACGCTCAAGGCCGGCGCGGCCACGGCGTCCTGGACCGAGAAGGACTCGCAGTCCGAATGCGCCGCGACCATCCCGCTGACCAAGGTCGAGGGCAGCGCGCTGACCTTCACCCTGGGGCCCTCCGCGGGCGGGTGCATTCCCGGCACGATCTGGCTCACGCTCAAGGGCGACGTCCTGGCCTACAAGTGGCGCGACGTGCCGGGCAACGACATGGTCACCCAGACCGGCGACCTACGGCGGCGCTGATCACACCAGGCGCCCCTCGCGGGCGACGACCCGGCCGGACTTGACGACCAGGGACCGGGCCGGGCGTACGCAGACCGCCTCGGCCGGGGTTCGGGCGTTCACCGCCACGAAGTCGCCCGGATCCCCCACCGCGAACCCGGCGCGCCGGCCGGTGACGCGGGCGCCGCCCAGGGTGGCGGCCTCCAGGGCGATCTCGATCTCCTCGTCGCGGACGAACCGGCTGCGCTGGGCCAGGAACAGTGCCCGCTCCAGCATGTCGCCGTTGCCGTAAGGGCTCCACAGGTCGCGTACCCCGTCATTGCCCGCGCCGACCGCGACCCCCGCCTCGCGCAGGGCCGTGAGGGGCAGCGGCGGCGCGCTCGCGGGTGCGACGGTGGCGAGCGAGACGCCCGCCTCGGCCAGCCGGGCGATCACGCGGGCCTGGACGTCGGCGGGCACCTCGCCCAGCGCGTAGCCGTGGGAGATGGTGACCTTGCCGCGCATGCCGAGCGCCAGGGTGCGCTCGATGATCAGGTCGTACTGCCACACGCCCAGCGGGCCGCCGTCGTGCAGGTGGATGTCGACTCCGGCGCCGTGCTTCTCGGCCAGGCCGAAGATCACGTCGAGGTGCTCGACGGGGGCGTTCTCCAGCCCCGCGGGGTCGATGCCGCCGACGAGCCCGACCCCGGCGGCGAGTGCCTGGTCCATGAGGTCGGCGGTGCCGGGGGCGGTGAGCAGGCCGGCCTGCGGGAACGCGACCAGGTCCACGGTGATGCGGCCTTCGAGGCGGGCCACGGCCTCGCGCACCGCCTCGACCCCGGCCAGGCCCATGGCGGTGTCGACGTCCACGTGCGAACGGGCGTGGGTGGTGCCGGAGACGACCATCTGCTGCAGGAGCGCGGTGATGTAGTCGGCGCTGGGCAGGCCGAGCGCAGGGCGGGCCTCGACGCCGTTGCGGATCTTGCCCATGAGGCCGGGACCGGCGTCGTGCGGAACCCAGGGGCCGCCCCACATGGTCTTGTCGACGTGCGCGTGCGCGTCCACGAACCCGGGCAGCAGCAGCCGGCCGCCGAGCCCCTCCACGGGCACGCCGCCGGCGGCCAGGTCCGTGCCGACGGCGGCGACGGCGCCGTCGCGGATGAGCAGGTCGGTGAGCGCGTCGGAGCCCCAGATCCGGGCATCGCGCAGGAGCAGGTCGGTCATCCCCCGAAGATAGTGGTATACCGTTATTTCACGCAAAATCCTTCGACACCGGATGGCGCTGACCTGGATCATTGAGCCCATGTCATCCGGCCTGCCCATGAACCTGTGGCTCGACGACGCCGATTCGGCCATCGACGTCATCGACGCTCTCGCCCTGTCCCCGTTCGCCACCGGCACCCAGCCGTGGTCACGGCAGGCCGAGCTGGAGCGCGTACGCCCCGACGCCGCCCTGCAGCCCGCCACCGGCAAGGTGGTGCGCACCGCGAAGGTCGAGGAGGGCACCGAGTCACGCCTGGTCACCGGTGAAGGCTGGACGCTGCGCGTCGTACGCCATCGCAACCGCACCGCCACCGTCTCCGTCACCGCCGTCAGCGAGGACCTGGCCCGCTCGGTGCTGCGGGAGTGCACCGACGGCGCCGAGGAGCCCGAGCCGACCGACGACCACAGCCGCATGGGCTTCTGGTGGCGCGGCCCGCACGGCGGCCACCGCTCCGAGAAGCCCATCACCACGCAGGCCTGGTCGGAGATCTCCGGCAACTACTCCGGCGCCGCCCGTACCTCCATAGACGCCCTGATGGCCGTCACCCCCGCGGAGGTGACGGGCCGCCTGGTCCTGCTCCACGGCCCGCCCGGCACCGGCAAGACGACGCTCCTGCGCACCCTCGCCGGCCAGTGGCGCGATTGGTGCCAGGTCGACTGCGTCCTGGACCCGGAGCATCTGTTCGCCGAGCCCGGCTACCTCATGGAGGTCGCCGTCGGCTACGACCAGGAGGACGACGAGGGCAGCTCCCGCTGGCGCCTGCTGGTGCTGGAGGACTGCGACGAGCTCATCCGCTCCGGCGCCAAGGAGATGACGGGCCAGGGCCTGTCCCGCCTGCTCAACCTGACCGACGGTCTCCTGGGACAGGGCCGCGACGTGCTGGTCGCGATCACCACGAACGAGGACCTCGCGCGTTTGCACCCCGCGGTGGTACGGCCCGGCCGCTGCCTGGCCCAGATCGAGGTCGGCGCCCTGTCACACGCGGAGGCGACCTCATGGCTGGGCACCCAGGACGGCATAGGCCCGGAGGGCGCCACCCTGGCCGAACTGTACGCCAAGCGCAACGGCACCGCCCTGGCCCCGGCAGCCACCGCCGAACCCACCGGCCTCTACCTCTGAGAGCGCAGGGTCGCGGCCGCCCCGGACCTCGCCCGTTGACCGAGGCCGGATCCCATCCCAGCGCTCCGCTGGTCGCGCTGCCCAGATCAGCGCTCGTCGTCGATCGAGCGACATCAAGTGCCGCTTGGTTGGCGGTGCGGTGGGATGTCAGGGCAAGCCGGTACGGTCACCGGCCCCTTGTTCCGCACCCGCCGGCCGGCTCCGGCCATCCGGGCCGATCTCAGGCGGACGGCGCAACCTGGGGCGTCTCGGGAGAGCGAAAGGCGGCCCACGCGTCAGAGACCATGGTTTCCAGGTCCCCCCGCTCCGCCTTCCAGGCCAGCTCGCGCCGGATCTTCTCCGAAGAGGCCACAAGGACCGCGGGGTCGCCCGGACGCCGGTTGCCAACGAGCGCGGGAATGGGGTGACCTGTCACCTCCCGCGCGACGTTCAGCACCTTCATGACGGAGGACCCGGCGCCGTTGCCCAGGTTGTAGATCTTGTGCGTGGCCGGCGAGCAGTTCTCCAGCGCCAGCAGGTGCGCCCTGGCCAGATCGGCGACGTGGATGTAGTCGCGCACGCAGGTACCGTCTGGCGTGGGGAAGTCGGCGCCGAAGACGCGGACCGACTCGGACTCACCGGCCGCGACCTTCAGGATGTTCGGGATGAGATGGGTCTCCGGAGCGTGCCGCTCACCGTACACACGGCCGTCCCGGGCCGTGTAGGCGCCGGCCACGTTGAAGTAGCGCAGGCTGACCGCGCCCAGACCGTGGAGTTCCGCATGGGCGCCGAGCAAGTGGTCGACGGCGAGTTTGGACGCGCCGTAGGGATTGATCGGCCGGGTCGGGTGGTCTTCCTGGATGGGCAGGCGTTCCGCCTCGCCGTACGTGGCCGCGGTCGAGGAGAACACGATCTTGCGGACCCCCCGGACACGCATGGCCTCAAGAAGTTTGGCAGTGCCCACGAAGTTGTGTGCCCAGTATCGTCCCGGCTGCCGGACCGACTCCCCCACCAGGGACTTCGCCGCGAAGTGCAGGACGGCGTCCATGCCGTCGAGCGGCGGATGCTCAATCGAACCGCGGATGAACCTGGCACCGTATGGCACGGCGTCTTCGTGGCCCGTGGACAGATCATCGAAGACCGTCACCTCGTTTCCCCCTTCCAGCAACTGTGCCGCGACCACGCTGCCGATGTAGCCCGCGCCTCCCGTGACCAGGACCCTCATGGTGTCTCTCTCTCGATCAGTGACCGACGCTCTGATAGTGGCGGACCTGGCGCCCCCAGAAGAGACACGCCAGGGCGAACAGAACCACGCCTAGCAAAGGGCTGGCGTAGGCGATGACGGGCTCCACATTCAGCGTCGCGGTCTTGTCCAGGACGACGCTGGCAGGAATGTAGGCAACGAAGGCGGCAGGTAGGACGAACGTCAGTACCCATTGCACAGGCGCCCCGAAGATCTGCATCGGGTACGAGCCGAATCGGCTGAACACGTCGTCGATGAAGATCCGCAGCGTGAACGTGTGGAACATGCGCAGCGTCAGCGACGCCAGCGCGAGGAAGAAGGACGCCTCGACCAGCGCACCGCCGACGATGGAGGCCAGGCAGAACACGATCAGACCCGGTCCCCAGGAAACGCCGGCTTGCTGACCAGCGATGATCAGCAAAGTCAGCCCCACCAGGAGGTCACCCACCTGCCCCAGCCCGATGTCCTTGGCCAGCAACTGAACCAGGGGGTTGAGTGGCCGGAGCAGAAATCGATCGAACTCCCCGTCCCTGACGATCCACTCGATCCCGATCAGGCCACTCAGCGGAATCAGCCAGAGTGCGTGGGCGGTGAGACGCAGGCCATAGAGGAAGGCGATCTCCGCGAGACTCCAGGAGCCGAGCGTAGGAAAGGAGGTCATCACCACCCAGATGAAGGCGAAGCCACTGCCCTGGTAGACAGCGCCGGCGATGATGCCGATCAGGGTGTTGAACCGATATTGGACGGCGCTGCGCATCGAAGCCCTGAGCAGCAGCAGGTACAGGCCAACGGTCCGCCAGGGCTCAGCCGCCATTGATCACTACCCGCCGGTGCGCACGCGTCCAGACCAGCCAGAGCACTCCGGCCAGCAGCACGATCCAGACGGCCTCCACCACGAGCGCCTGCGAGACCTCAGTGACGCTGCCGACATAGATGGCAGCGGGCACATAGCCCATGAACTTGAACGGCAACAGGTCCGCCAGGTCTCCCAGAGCACCCGGAAAGAAGCTCAGCGGCACCATGGTTCCCGCGAAGAACTGGCTCATGAGCCGGTAGAGCAAGAAGAGTCCGTTCGTCTCCAGGGTCCAGAAACCGACGAGGCAGATCAGCAGCGCCATCATCACCCCGATGACGTAGCCCAGGACCAGCGTTCCCAGGTACGCAGGGAGATTGACCGGCTGGGAAATGGACCCGATCAACAGCATCAGCGGCACGACCGGTACAAGCAGGAGCAGCATGCCGAACGTGTTGCCCACCTGCAGGACGGCCATGTGCACCAGGTACGCGGTGGGGCGGGCCAGGTCGAAGAAGACGACGCCCTGGCGGATGCGGCGGTGAATGATCTGGCCGATGGTCATGTTCATGGCGAAGGCCTGAAGGTTGGCGAGAGTGAGATAGACGAGAAGCTCCTGCAACGTCAGCCCGCCGGCCTGCTGCCGCGCGCCGTAGAGTCCGGTCCAGATCATGCGCAGGAGGAGGACCTGGGCGACCAGCACGATGGAGGTCATGAAGGCATCGCTTCGGTAGGTGAATGCCAGTCGAAGGCCGACCCGGGCCACCCCGGAGAGCTGGCGGATCAATAGATCTCCTTGATCACGTCTTCGAGAGTGGGCTCCTCGATGGTGAGGTCGCTAATGGCGTGTTCGGCGGAGATCCGAGCGACGAGTTCAGGGAGCGAACCGCCGATCGCCAGCACATACCGGCCGTTCACGTCCCGGCGCACTCCATGAAGCTCTCCCGGACCTCCAACCAGTTGGACGACCAGCCGACGAGGCGGTGCGTACATCCGCACCAACTTGTCGAGCCCGCCGTCGTAGAGCACCTTGCCGCAGTTGATGAGAATGATCCGCCGGCAAAGGGCGGCGACGTCGGAGAGGTCGTGCGTCGTCAGAATCACTGTCGTACGGCCAGTCTCGTTGATCTCTTTGATGAATCCGCGTATCGCCTCCTTGGCGAACACGTCCAGACCGACAGTGGGCTCATCCAGGTACAGCAGTGGCGGCTCGTAGAGCATCGCGGCTGTGAGGTCACCACGCATCCGCTGGCCCAGGCTGAGCTGCCGCACCGGTGTGTCGAGAAAGTCGTCCAGCGCCAGCAGGTCACGCATGCGCCGCATGGCACGCTCGAACCGCGAAGAGGGCACGTCGTAGAGTGCGCCCACCGCGCGCAGCGAATCGATCAGTGGGAGATCCCACCACAGCTGGGTACGCTGCCCGAAAACCACACCGATCGAGCGCGCGTTGGCCTTTCTCTCCTTCCACGGCACGCGCCCTGCCACCTGCACCGTGCCGCCGGTGGGCACGAGAATCCCGGTCAGCATTTTGATCGTGGTGGACTTCCCGGCGCCGTTCGGGCCGATGTAGCCGACGACTTCGCCCTCGCCGACCTCGAAGCTGACGCCGTCCACGGCGACCTTCTCCACGTACTGCCGGGTAGTCAAGGCGCGCAGGGATCCGAAGGGCCCGGAAAAGGCCCGGGGCCGGCGGAAGACCTTTCTCAGGTCGACAACTTTGATCATGTCGGCCTCCGATACACACCGGTGGGGTCAAGGGAGCGGAGAAGTGAAAGTTCCTCGACGGTGACCGGTGGCTCGACCAGGAGATCCGTGGCCAGAGTGGCGTTCCAGCCGGTCCTGTCTTTCACGAACTCCGCGGGGCGGATGCCGTCGACGCAGGTCGTCAGCTCGAAGCGGCCGCTCGTCTCGGATCGGGCGAAGCTTCCGTACTCAGAGACAACACTGTTGACGTTCTCGCCCGAGGCGGTCACGAAGGACACACCGCGCGGGTAGCGTCGTTGGGACGCCGGCACTACGGCTACGACGTCCACATGCGACGCTATGTCGTTGGCCCCACCGGACCCGATCAGGAAGCCACCGTCCGCCGCCCTGCTGGAATTGAGCCTGCCGAGTTCGTCGACCTGCCCGGCGGACAACACCCCGAGCGTGCGACCGGCGCCGCCCGCGATCAGTCCGCCTAGGACCTCGTGCGTCCCGGCGAGCTGACGGCATTCCCGGACGTGATGCTGGGAGAAGAGATGGACGTCACCGCTGGTCGGCAGAAAGTCAATTAGCCCGAGCTCAGCGACCACCTGAATCTCGGCTCCCTGCGAACGCAGGAGGCGGGCGGCGAGCCAGGCCGAAAGGTGGGCAGCGCCGATGCCGGCCAGGAGCACGCCGTAGTCTCGCGTTCGCGACCTCCGGACCACGGCCCTGGCCGCAAGGATGACGTGAAGTTCTCTGCGTGAGATGGGTTCGGCACGATCGGCGTCCGGCGTGCCGGGCAGGTGCGAGGACAGAAGCTGGAGCGAGTCCAGCCGTCGGCTTCCCAGCTGGTCGAGATACTCCGTGTGGGAGGCGGTGGCCCACGTGGCCAGCCAGTCCTTCGCATCACTTGAAGCCCTGCATGCGCGCCCGGTTTCCTCCTGGAACGCGTAGTCGTCCAGGTAGCCTTTCACCCCGGCCGATGGCAGTGCCGATAGGCCCTGCGGATGCGCGCCATAGGGCGTGTGGCAGATGCCGAGGACCCGGGAGGCGGGAATCGAACAGGCGACTCCGTCTTTGGGCGGTGTCGCCACCACTGCCTCCACGGTGGCGATGACACCTTGGCGAGCCGCCATGGCGCCCCACCACCCCTCCCCCACTGGACCGGCGAGATAGAGGTTGCCCTTCGTGTCAGCGCAATGGGCGTGCATCATCGTGACGTCGGGCCGCAGAGCCGGTATGACTCCGGTGTCGGTGATTGAGGCGTTGGTAGGCAGGTCGGACCCGCGCAGCGAAGTCGTGCTTGTGTACGGCGCGCCGGTGGCACCCGCGATCAGCCTCTGCAACAACGACAGGATGCTCCATTCCTCAGCCAGGAATGGGTCACCAACCTGTATTCTCCGATAAAGCGGGTTTGGGCGGGGCGAGGGCACGGTGTCCCCCGCAAAGCAGATGATCGCCCGCTCCACGAGTCCCGCGATCGTGAGCGCGTGCAGCGAAGCGTGCAGGGCGTTCGAGCTGACGACGAACCGTGCCCTGTCTCGGAACACCTTGGAGAACACGAGAGCCAGCACATTGGGCCGTGACATCGTCGAGGCGAAGTGCACATGCGCACCTGGCTCGACCAGCCTCTCGCACATCTCATCGATGCGCGCGAAGAACTTACCGTCAGGTGTCATGATCGACGGCTCCGAGCACGATCGCGGAATTCTGGCTGCCGACGGCAAACGCCATGGACATGGCGACGGCCAGCGGCGCCCGCCGTGCGCCTTCGGTTACGTGATCACCGGCGCACTCCGGATCGGGTTTGACGCAGTTGATCGTAGGAACAAGACACTGGTACTTCAACATGAGCGCGACCGCGGCACAGTTGAGGATTCCCGCGGCACCCAGCAAATGACCGTAGACAGGTTTGATCGACCCCAACGGCGGACGCCGCGACTGCTCGCCGAAGACGATCCGTGCCGCGCGTCCCTCCGCCAGGTCGTTGTATCTGGTGGCCGTGCCGTGACCGCAGACATAGTCCACGTGGCCGGGCGAGCAACCCGCATGGCGCAGGGCTCGCATCATGGTCTCCGCCGCACCCTGGCCGGTGATGTCCATGCGCATCCCATGCTGCCCCTCACTCATGGCTGCGCCGCCCATCAGCCGCGCATAGACATTCGCCTGCCTGCGACGGGCATGGTCGGAACGTTCGAGCACGAGGACCACGGCACCCTCCCCCAGCACGAAGCCATCGCGATTACTGTCGTACGGCTTGACCGCTTCGACGGGAGACGCCTTCTCCCGGGACAGAACCCGCAGCCGCTGAGACCCATAAATCTGCATGACCTCCTTGACCAGGGGAAATTCATGGCCGACGACATACATCACGTCGGCTTCGCCTGATCTGATGGCATTCATCGCCAGGGAGATGACCTGATGGCCGCCCACACAGGCGTTGCTGATCGTGCTCACGAGCCCGGCGGCGCCGATTCTTATGGCGCCGAGACTGGCCGGGCAGCCCGCGAGCGAGGCGAAGATCGAGTCGCTAACGGGAATCCCTTCGGCGAAGCCCGTCACCGTCTGATCCCTCGACCACCACATCGCGGGCCCCCGGGAGCTTGAGGCGAGCACGCCCACCCGAGCGGGATCAAGCGGTGTTGCGTCAAGGCCCGCGTCTCGTCTCGCATGGTCCAGCGCGGCGAGTACCAGCATGATCTCCCTGCTGTACCACTTGGCATGTGCGGGAGAAAGGTCAGGTAAGTAGTCGCGATAGTCAAAGTGTTCGATGTAAGCGCCGACATGCACGTCGATCTCGGGCAGTGGATGCACCAGCGGGCGCACCTGGGACCGCCCGCCGACGAGATGCGCCCAGAGGTCATGCGTGGAGTCGGCGCCTGGCAGCATGACCCCGATCCCCGATACGAGAACGGCTGGACCGTCGCTTCCCATCTCCGGCTCTCCTTCCTGGGAAAGGACTCATTCGCGTACGAGTGCTAGCTCGCCCAGGTCCGCGAAACTCTCCTGAGCGTCCGCCAGCGTCGACTCCGACGCTCTGGGCCACAAACCGCCTCGCGCCAGCCGGGCCAGGGCCTCCCGCCGGACCTGCGGGCTCGCCAGCGCTGGATCTGCGAGCCGGCCCATGAGATACGCGGTGATCCAATAGGCCCACGAAAGCTCCTCATCGAGGAGCAGAGGATGCGATGGGGCGGGAAGACGGCTCAGGTCTTCTCCGAAGAGAAGGCGAAGCCCGGCCGCGGGCAGGCCTTGTTCCGCGAGCCACTGCCCGTGGTGAACCCGCGCGTACATGTCCGGACGCGCTTGCCGTACCAAGCAATACGCCACGCCTTTGTGCAGGTGGGGGATAGTCTCTGGCAAGCGCCCGATCGCAGCGTCCGACCGCGCGGTCGACGGCGGGTCGGACAGGAAACAGGCCGAGCGGCGCGATCCCTGCGAACCGTTCCCCACGAGGCTCTGCCGGCCCGCGTGCTCCACCAGATTGGGCACGGAAAGAGCGGTCGGAACGCCAGCGACCGTGAAAAAGCGGCACAGGGCGGCATCGTCGGGCAGGTCCAGGTCATGAATCTGGGTCTCGCAGTAGCCGGCGAACTCCCGAGCGACCGTCACGGGCATGACGAGCCCCACCGATGGCGTCCACCCTTCGTCCAGCGCCGGCATGATGGCTGCGCCGGTGACCGCCCCGAGCGTGACAAGTGATCCGTTCCAGCTGTTCCACGTGGTGTTCAGCGCCAGAGCACCGTGATCCCAGGCGCGTAGGGCCCGATGCAGCCGCCGCTCGAAGTCCTCGCAGAGCAGGGCGTCGTCCTGGACCACGAGATGATGCGTGGCCGAGGGGTCGGCAGCGCTCCAGGCCTTCACGGCTGTCCGCAGAGAACCGCTCGGGCCGTGCGGCTGGGGATCTTGGACGAGCTGGAACTCGGGCCGGGGAACGGCTCGCGCGATGGCGATCGCGGCGTCGAGCCGCTTGGGATGAGTCATGACCGCCGCGCTCAGGCGGTAGGGGCCGCGCGTCACCTGGGAGATCCAGGTTTCGGGCGTGCCGTGCGCACCCACGTGGGCTGCGTGGCTACCACGCGAAGGTCCTCGTCGGACAGCTCGTCCGCGGCGACGAAGCGACCGTCCCCCTCTAGCAACCGGCTTATGGTGGAGAGTGCGGCGGTTGACGACCGTGACCAGGCATGACACACGACCACGCATGGACCATCGGTTTGGCGAACCCCCGAGACGACAGCTCCGGCCACGTCGTCGGGCGAGGCCGCGGCATCCCAGTCGCGCGGATCGATGTTCCAATGGACGTTTCGATATCCGTGGCGAGCCAGCTCCGCGAGAATGCGCGGATCATCCGCGCCCAGGCCGTACGGCAATCTGAACCATGGCAGAGGATCGCATCCTGTGACACGGGTGACCGTCTCGCGGCCACGAATCAAATCCTTCGCGATCCCGCTGTCGGAAAGATAGACGTAAGGAGCGTGCCACTGGGAGTGCAAGCCGACGACGTGACCGTCGTGCGCGACCGCCTTGGCGAGTGCGGGGTAGGCCCGCGCCCAGGCTCCCTGGATAAAGAACGTCGCCTTGAGGCTCAGTTTATGCAGGTCACGCAGAATGGAAGCGACGGCTGCCGGGTCTCCGTCCGGCTGGTCGGGATGCTCGACATCAAAAGTCAGGACTATTCGCTTCACGAGGGCTCCCGTGCGCTGGACGTCAACTACTCGGCGGCATCGCGGACGCGCTTCCTCTCGGCGCGGGCCGCTGCGATCTCCGGCTCCGCGAACAGACCCGATCTGGTCCGGAATGCTTCTTGCCCACCCCGGCCGAACACGTCGAGGATGAACTGCTCACGATGCTGGCAAAGCGCGACCAGGTCCTCGTGCGCCGCGAAACCACGGTGATGATCTGGGACGTCCAGCGTCATCTTCTGACGTGGCGTCCAGTGAACCAGAACTAATACCCCGCCAGGCTTGAGACTGCGCACTGTGCGCTCGACGAACTCGTTGTACAGAGCCACTTCCAGGTAGTAGAGCATCTCGGCCACAAGAATGAGGTCGAATTGCCCATCCGGCCACTGCTGCGGCAGAAGCAGACGTTGGAAATCCACACTACCGAGCTCTTCCGTCGTGGCGTGAACCCGGTATCGCTCCTGTGATCTGGCCAGCCCCGGTGCAGAGAAATCGGCGGCTAGGACGCGGTCGCACCTCCTGGCCAACTCGATCGTGTGGAAGCCGGGCGCGCAACCGGCTTCGAACGCCGTCTCATATCGACGGTCTGGCAGACAGGCAAAAGTTACTTTCCGTTTCCGCTCCTCGTACCACCGCTGCTCGAAAAGGAAAGGATCGGACTCCGCCGAGTAACGCTGATCGAAGTACTCCATGTCGGTTGTCATAAGACGCGATCCTTCTGCTGCAGGCCGCTCAGGAAAAGCGGGCCGAAATGCCTTGGTACACATTCCACTGCGCAGATGTAAACGGTTGCCCGGCCGTCCTGTTGCCCTCCGCGCCCTTTCCTCTGCTAGAACGGCGACCGTGATTCGCATAGTGACCTGGGATGACGCAATCTATGCTGATGCGATCTTGTGACATAGAGCCGATGCAACCGGTGCCCCGATCATGATCATGACTGTGTGAAGGACACAAGATCGGGAGCGGCTGCCGGCCTCAGCGAAGAAGCGCCCGGCGTCTCACCGGGACCCCCAGGTCCCGCCACCCGCCGGCCTCGAGCCGCGGGCACGCGCAGACCCAGCACGTCCCCGGCCATCGCCGCGATCAAGCACCTGTTCGACGCCGCCGACGCGCCCAGCCCGTCGTGAGGACACCGCCCGCCGGACAGCCTGGCATCGCCGCCACTGGTACATGCCCGGTGGTCCCCACCGGTGGGCCCGCCTGGGCCACCACGTACACCGGCTCGGCTGACAAATGGCGGCTTCCGTACTAGGCGCGCCGGCCGCGCGGTGAGTATCGGCGCCCGGACGGAATCCCGTGCGGTGTGCGTCTTCCGGTACGGCGGCGCGTAAGGCTTCAAGTGATTGCGGAGGCGGCCGCCATGTGGTGCGGGTGCGCATCCAGCCGGTGGCAGCTGAATGGCGGAGGGACAACTTCATCGGGGACGAGGGTCGGAGCATCGGCGAGTGCCGCCTGCGGGGCATCAGGCCCCAACGGAGAGCACTGGGCGGATGAGTGGCTCCAGGACTTACAGGTAAGATCATCTAGACTTTCGGCCCGACCGTTGACAATCGCCATACCGGTTAGCAACCGTGGTGGGAAGTTTTCTTAACAAAGACGCACGACGGGTACCGCCGTGCAGATCGGGGATTGCGAGTGCCACACGGTTCGACTGCTACTTTGAGACACTCTTCCGCGCGAAGAAAACGCCCGCTTAAACCTGAGGCGCTCACCCGGGCGACCTCGCTCTCGCTTCCTTCACGGCTGCCCATCGACGCATGGATGGAGATCGGCCAGCAGCTCTCGAGAATCTCCGACTCCTCTTCCTGGTGGCTCGGCGATTGGCTGGTGTACGGCCAGCAAAAGTATCCAGAGCGATATAAGGCAGCTATCGAAGAGACATCGCTAGATTATCAGACGCTACGCAACTATGCATGGATCGCCAGGAAGTTCCCCGTGTCTCGCCGGCGAGACACGCTGAGCATGCAACATCATGTCGAGGTAGCCGCCCTTTCCGCCAACGAGCAGGACCAATGGCTCAGCCGGGCAGAGGAGATGGGCTGGTCACGCAACGAACTGCGCCGGCAGATGAAAGGTGGCCGGCAGGCACACTGCAACGGTAATTCCATACGACTCGGCAACGCCATTGAAATTCGCGTGACCGAGGAGAGGAAGCAGCTCTGGGAACTGGCCGCCGAAAAGGCCGACTGCGATCTGTCCGATTGGATCATCCAGACTGTGGACGCGGCAGCTACCGTAGCGGACTCCGCCGAAGCAAGTGTGCTGTAGACAGGCGAGCGTGACCGAAAGGACGGTTCGATGTCCCCCTTTCCAGAGCGCGCGGAAGAGGTTTCCACAATCGTGGCGACCGCGTGCGACTTCGGCTACGGGCCCGCGGCGAAGCTGGATTCGATCGCACAATACCTCTCCGGATTTCGGCTGGTCGTCCACGGCACCAGGCTTGGTCAGCACATTTGCGAGTTCGCGTACGACGCGGCTTATGACACCGATACTCCTCTGGAGGACGTCATCCAGAAGGAGCGGCCGTCAGCTGTGCTTTCTGTGCTCGATCCACAGTCGGCGGTGATCGCGGAGAAGTGCGGAGTGCCCGTGGTCTACGTCGACAGCCTTCCGTTCCTGTGGTCCCCCTCGGATGCGGTGCCCTTCCTTGCGACCGCCTACTGCGCGCAGATGTGTCCCAGCATCCCTCACACGGCCTGGCCTGTGCTGCGCAGGATCGAGCACCTGCACTGGGTCGAGGGGATCGTGCCCGAACCGGTCGAGCCCGCGAGCGGCCAAAGGGGTGTGGCGCTCATTTCGGTCGGTGGCGTCGAGTCGCCGGTGACCAGCGCCGCGGAGTCGTTCTACGCGAATCTCGTCCTTCAACCCGCCATCGAGGCCCTGGACGCCGCCGGGTACGAGCGGGTGGTCGTGGCCGGGAACCATGACGCGCTGATGAACGCGGACGTCGATACGCGTGACATGACCATCACCGTCGATCGCCGCCAGCTTCGCCATCGGGAGTTCGTGGGCATAGCGCGCTATGCCCGTATTGTGCTCACCTCGCCCGGGCTCACCACCATCACCGAATGCGTCTCGATGGGTGTCCCGATATGCCTGCTGCCCCCGCAGAACCTCAGCCAGATCTTCAACGCCAGGCACGCTCTTGAGGTGACGAAGGACTTGCCTCATGTCGGTTGGCCGCCTGCCGTCTTCGACGTCCGCGAGGTGGAACGCCTTCGCCTGCTCGGTGAGGAAGCCGCGGTCAAGTACATCGTGGACAGTCTCGCGGCGGCGGGAACCGATACCAGGAGAACGTCTGACGTACGGGCCGCTCTACGGCGGAACCTGGAGCATGCGCTCCTCGGCACCCGGCACAGCGAGCAACCGTCCCGCGTCCCCGCGGCTGGCGCGTCTCAGATCGCGGAAATCCTCAGATCCGTGGTCTCACGGTGATGGACCAGAAGCTGTCCGCCCATTTACATGCCCTCGAGGACGCCGAACGTGAACCACTGAGATGGGAGTCCGGTGTCGGATCTCGGCTGTGCCTTGCGGACGGCTCCCCTCCCCGCTTCGACGCACGCCGCATGCAGCGGCGACTGGAAAGCTACTGGTCGGGATTGGGACACGCCCGGCAACAGCAGATAGAGCGGCTCACCGCGGGGCTGCCGCCGATGTCGCCGGAATGCCGTATGGCGGTGCTGGTCCCGGCCCGCCATGAGGAACGCAATATCGGGCATACGCTCGAACTGCTGCTGAACCAGGTGGACGGCGCCGGCGAACTGCTCAGCTGCCTGGAAATCATCATCCTGAACAACACGCCATCGCACCAGGATTTCGACGATACGAGGGACGTCGTCGCGAAGGTGAGCGCGTCGCATCGTGCGGATGGACGCGTGCACATCCTCGACCTGTGTCTGCCCAGAGGGCTGGGCAACCCGGTCGCGTTGGCCGCCCAAACTCTCGCCGATGTGGCGGTACACCGTGTGCTGAGCCGGGGCCCCGCGCTCCTGCCCTTCGTTCTGGCCTGCATTGACGCTGACCTGGTCTGGATCGATCCGCGACACCTTTGGCATCACCTGGTGTGGCTGGAACGCCATCCCCATCTCGATGCCGCGTGCCCGCGCAACGCTTACACGCCTTGGATCCTCGCGCACAACGACCTCACGCTCTTCTCGGAGTTGTCGTGGCAGCTCGTCGAATTCCACTTCGCGCTGGCGCCCCTGCGCCCCGAGCTGAACGCCCGTTATGACTTCTCATGGAATCGGGTGCGCACCGCGGGCAGCAACACGATGATCACTCTGGAGTCCTACGCCATGATCACCGGATACAGCCATGTCTTCGGACATGATCTCAGCCTGGGTGAGCGGCTGTCCGTGCTGCGCGGCTCGTGGCGGGGTGATCGCTTCGTGCCCCAGACGTGGACGGTGGGCCGGACGGCGCTGCGCGTGCACACCTCCCCCCGGCGATGGCTGATCATGGCGGGCACAGGTATCGGGCCGTACGACGCCCAGGGGGAGGGCTTTTACTCCCCAGAGGCGTTGGCGGCCATCCGGACCCAGGATCCGGATGCGCTACTGCGGCTGGCCGAATCCACGAGCCGGATCAACCGCGACAATCTGCACCGGTTCGAGGCCGTACTCGACGAGCGCCTGAGATTGATGCTCAAGGTGCGGAAAGATCCCGCGTCGGCGCGGAAGCAGTTCGAGACCACCATGTCGTGGCTCGGATTGGAGCCGCACTCCGACTATGTGGTCGGGGAAGGCCAGGTGAAGCTGGCGGGCATCACCCGGCTCGCACGCATACTCGGCACTGTGCGAGCACGCACCCTTTCTGACCCCCGGATGCCTTGTCTCGGCCCCCACGCGCCGGGAAGAAACAGTGAGAGAACATGGCACAGCGCGCGGAGTTCCGCTTCTACGAACACCTAGGGCTGTCCGGTGATGCGTCGATGGGCCCTGATACCCGTTTCGTCGCTGACCTCGGAGCGGACACGGCCGATGTCGTAGGACTACTCATCGGACTGGAGCACGAGTTCGGCCTCATCATGGACGAGTCGCTATTGAGGAATGCGGATACGTCGCGTGGGTGCTGGGCCGTACTCGCACATCTGGAACCGGCGGCACAGTACTGAGAACCGCGATACCCAGCGCAAACCTTGTGGCAATCCGCAGACCGCACATAACGTGTTATTCCCATGGAATAGCCAAGTGGAGGCCATGCGCGTGGTTGGGACTTTGGAGCCATGACCGTACACCAACGTGTCGTCATCTCGGGTGGTGCTGGATTTGTCGGCTCCCATCTGTGTGAGCGCTTCGTCGACAATGGAGCGCAGGTGGTGTGCTTGGACAATTACACAACCGGCCGGCTGGAAAACGTGGCGCATCTGCTGGAAGCAGAGAACTTCGAGGCTGTTGCCTGTGACGTGACCGAGCCCGTCCGGGTCAACGGCCCTGTCGACCTGGTGATGCATTTGGCCTCTCCAGCTTCGCCGAAGGACTACTTGCTTTTCCCCGTCGAAACACTTCAGGTAGGCAGTACGGGCACGCGTAACATGCTCGACCTGGCACACGAAAAGCGGGCAAGATTTGTCTTCGCCTCGTCGTCGGAAGTCTATGGCGATCCTTTCGTTCACCCTCAGAGGGAGGACTACTGGGGAAACGTAAATCCGGTGGGCCCGCGCAGCGTCTACGACGAAGCCAAACGTTTCAGCGAGGCGCTGGCCACCGCTTACCGCAACACAAAGGGAACCGACACCGGCATTGTCCGAATATTCAACACCTATGGTCCCCGGATGCGCCCCGATGACGGCCGGGCCATACCTACGTTCATCTGCCAAGCCCTGCGTGGGGAACCCCTGACAGTTACGGGCGACGGTACGCAGACCCGATCAGTCTGCTATGTAGACGACCTCGTCGAAGGACTTCTTGCCTTGGCCATGTCGGCTCATCCCGGGCCGATCAACCTGGGAAACCCCGAAGAGCTGAAGGTTCTGGACATCGCACACCGCATCGCCGGCCACGTCGGCATGACACCGGTGGTGCGTTTCATCGACAGGCCGATCGACGACCCGCACGTTAGAAGACCGGACACGACGCTGGCCAGAGCAGTTCTCGGCTGGAACCCGGTGACGAGCTTCGAGGTGGGCCTCAAACGCACGATCGAGTGGTTCAGCAAGCAACTGGAGTTCAAATGATGATCAGTGCTTATGGATCATGGACCTCTCCCATCACTCCCATGATGGTCGCCCAGGGGGGAAGGACGTTCAGCGCGGTCGGAGTGCACGCGGGCGAACCAATGTGGCTGGAACGCAGACCCGACGAAGACGGACGGAGGGTGCTGTGTCGACTCGACGACGCGGGTGAGGTTCGCGACCTGACGCCCACGCCCTTCAACGTACGGTCTCTCGTCCACGAGTTCGGGGGCGGGGCGTTCGCGACACGGGGCGAGAATCTGTACTTCGTCCATTTCGACGACCAGCGGATCTACCGCATGGTGAGCAACGGAAAGCCGGAACCGATCACACCGGAGTCGACGACGGAATCCTCGGTTCGGCACGGGGACCTGCACGTGGCTCCCGGCGGGCGGGCCCTCGTCTGTGTCCGTGAGCGCCGGGAGGCCGGGTGTGTCCACAACGAGATCGTGCTGCTGCCGACAGACGGTAGCGCGGAGCCTCAGGTCATCGCCTCGGGGCGGGATCTGTATGCCGCGCCGAAGATCTCTCCGGATGGCCGGCAGATCGCCTGGCTGGAATGGGACAACCCCAGAATGCCGTGGGACGGGACCGAACTGATGGTCGGACGTCTGAGCCCCGACGGCACGGTCGGCGACGTCGAACTGGTCGCCGGCGGTGAGGACGAGTCGGTCTTCCAGCCGTCCTGGAGCCCGGCCGGCCTCCTTCACTTCGTCAGCGACCGGACCAACTGGTGGAACCTGTATCGCGTCTCTGGCGGGACGCAGGTGCCGCTCGCCTCCGTGGAAGCGGAGTTCGGCTATCCCATGTGGGCCATGGGCCTGAGCACCTACACCTTCCTAGAAGACGGCAGGATCATGTGCCTCTTCGGAAAAGGGCCCTTTCTCTCTCTGGGGGTCATCGAGAACGACGCCCTCCGGCAGATCGATCTGCCGCACCGCGCGTTCCGTGCCTACATTTGCGCTGCCGGGGACCGCTGCGTGGTCATCGGCGGCGGCCCGACAATGGCGGACGAGATCGTCACCGTCTCCGACGAGAAGATCACAAGTCTGCGCACGTCTGGCTCGGCGGCCGTACCAAAGTCGGCGCTGTCCGAGCCGGTGGCGGTTTCGGTGAGGGGGCGAAGAGGTCAGGAGTGCCACGGCCTCTACTATCCGCCGAAGAACGACGCGCATCACGGACCGGCCGACAAGGCGCCGCCGTTGCTCGTCAACTGCCATGCCGGCCCCACCTTGCATGTGAACGGCATGATGCAGCTGGAGCTTCAGTTTTTCACCAGCCGCGGATTCGCCGTTCTGGACATGGACTACAGCGGCTCCACCGGATATGGCCGTGAATACCGCCAACGGCTGATCGGTCACTACGGGATCATTGACGTCGAGGACTGTGCGGACCTCGCCCTGGAGTTGGCGGATCGAGGTCTGGCCGACAGGGATCGCTTGGCGATCCGCGGGTGGAGCGCGGGTGGATTCCTCGCCCTCTCCGCGCTTGTGCATCATGACGTGTTCGGGGCCGCCGTCAGCTATTACGGGCAGTCCGACGCCACCAGGATCGGCACCCTGGCCACGAAATTCGAGCGGGGCTACGCAATCGCGATGCTGGGCTCACGGCCGGAAGATGTCGAAGAACGCCGCAAGCGTTCCCCCGTGCACTTGGCGCAGCAGATCAAGAAACCGGTCCTGTTCCTTCAGGGACTGGCCGACAAGGCGGTTCCGCCGGTTCTGGCCGAGCGACTCTCCGCCACGCTGTCTGCGAACGATGTCCCCCACAAACTGGTCACCTTCGAAAACGAAGGTCACGGATTCCGGCAGCCGGAGACCATCGTCAGAGCCTTTTCCGAGGAGTTCGCCTTCTACGGCCGGGTGTTTGATTTTCTGCCGGGTGAAGCGTCATGAAGGACTCACCACCTGCCGCACGGCCGCCGCAGTTGATATATTTCAAACTTTTCGACAACTGCAATCTGCGCTGCAATATGTGCGACTGCTGGGAGTTGCCGAAGAACGACAGGCCCCCTGCCCATTATCTCTCGCTCCTTGGTGAGATTCTCAGCGCGCCACCGGAGTACATCCGCTTCACCGGCGGCGAACCGTTGATGTACCGCAGGCTGCCCGAGCTGATCAGCATCGTCGCCGAGCACGGCACCCGACCCTCGGTGATCAGCAACGGCCTTCTGGTGTCGCGCAGGCTCGACTCCCTGATCGCAGCCGGACTGGCGGAGATCGTCCTCTCACTCGATGGTGTGGGCGGAGTTCACGAGGACATCCGTGGCGTGCGCAACAGCTTCGAACGGATCAAGCCGGGTATCGACGCCATCGCCCGGTCGGACCTCGTATGGGGCGTCAATACTGTGGTGCAGAGCCTGAACATCGAACATCTCGCTGCGATGGCATCAATGTTCGCTGAGCTCAGCGCGCCACCCACCTGGTGGCATCTGATCCCGGTGCGCGGCCACGACCTTCTGGCGCCGTCCCCTGCGCAGAAGGCGGCCTTCGACGAAGCGTTGGACTCCCTGGCAGCACGCTGCCGCTCTCTTGGCACTCGGCTTGTAGCCGCCAAGCAGGAGCACCATGCGAGTCCCTGTCAGGTCCCCGAGTTCACCGTTTACGTCGACGGGGTCAGCGGCGAGGTCTACGGCTGCAACATGCTCGCGTACACCGATCGTTCCTGGGGAAGCCTCCTCGAACGACGATGGCCGGACGTCTTCGGCTCCTCGCGCGCCGCCGGCGTCAAGGCGCTATGCGGGACAGGCCGGCACGGTGCGTGTGCCGGCTGCGACGACGCCTCGCGCGAAATGAACCTGTTCCTTCGCAACAGGATTGAGGCGTTGAGATGACCGGCACAACCACAGAACTCGCCGTGCGCAGAGTGATCGACCTCATCTCCGAATACCCCCGCAGGAACCTTCCCGACGGCATCCGCCCGAACGACGACCTCTACGGCGACGCCGGGGTCGACCCCCTTGAACTGTTCGAGTGCTGGAGCCTTCTGGTGTGCGAGTTCGGCGCTCGCCCCGACGAAGCGGCCTACGCGTCATCCCGCACAGCCAAGCAGTGGGCCGAGCAGTTGACCCGGGCCACCCCGAGCATGGGGCTGCTTCCTTGACATCCGGCGGGATCCGTGTCCTCCATGTCGGATGCGGCCGACGCGCGAAGGCTCACCTTAAGGCGCAACTCAGTTCGGGGCAGTACCTGCTCGCCGGGCTCTGCGACGTCAACGGGGTCAGAGCGCGCGAGCTCGCAGCGTCGATGCGCCTGGCGGACACTCACGCCTTCGAGGATCCGGTGGAAGCGTGCACCGCACTCCAGCCGGAGCTCGTGGTACTGGCCATACCGCCGCAGAGCAGGCCTGAGCTGGTGCGCGCGCTCGTCTCGGCGGGATGCCCGGCCGTACTCGTGGAGAAGCCGATCGCGCTCACGCCGAGCGACCTGGCGGACCTTCAGGAGATCGGGCGGTCCACTCCCGTCTTCGTCAACACGCAGTACCGATGGATGCCGCACTGGCGCAAGCTGCTGAGGTACGTAGGCGCAGGGTGGCTCGGCGAGCTGGCGGAGGTACGGCTCAGCACCAGGTTCGCACCGTTCGAGCAGGGGGAACACGTCATCTCCCTCGGCCTTGAGATCGCCTCGCTCGCGGGCGTCCCGGCACCTCGATGGGTGCTGGCGGCAGCATGCGGTATTGAACGGCACGGCCCGCGGGAGACTCCGGCCGAGCTGATCGCCGTCGCAGGCCTCGGCGCGGCCAGGATGCATCTGGTCCACGGCGCGGTGGCGCCGCTGGTCCGCGGAGACGAGGACGCACCGTGGAACGCCCTCGTCGTGCATGCCCGTGGCACGGAGGGCTGGCTCGACGTGACCGTGAACAAGGGTTACACCCTTGTCAGCGGCGTGCGCCGGCTCGAGGGAGCCACGGAATGGTATCGCGACGACGAGTCGGCGCAACGAAGCCTTTACATCGACCTGGCCGGCTGGCTGCGTGGCCCCCGCACTGAGAGCTTCCCGACGGCGGTGGAAAGTGCGTCCGCGGCGAGCGGCTTCCTCTTCGCCGCCGAACGATCGGCGCGGACGCGCCAGCGCGTATCACTCCTCACGGACAGCGGGCCAACGACTCAGTAGGGAAACGACTCAGTAGGGAAAGGACAGCCGATGACCGCAACTGCCCCAGGCGGCCATGTCTTCTTGGCGGCGCCGTTCGCGAGCTGGATGGATCCAGAGGTGGGCGCGCTCCAACCAGAGAGGCAACTTCTGCTGGAGCGCCTCATCAAGGTGGTCGAACAACACGGCAAGAAGGTCTACAACGCGCACCGCCGCGAGGCGTGGGGCAGCGAATGGATGCCGCCGGAAACGTGCGTCCCGCTCGACTTCGAAGGGGTGAGCACGGCCGCCCTGCTTGTGGCGATACCCGGCGTGCCGATCTCCGGTGGGGTGCACATCGAACTCGGCTGGGCTTCGGCGCTCAAGGTGCCCGTGCTGCTCCTCATCGAAGAGGGCACCGATTGCAGCAGTCTCGTCGTCGGCTTGGACTCTGTCACGCGGTGCACGACCGTCCGGTGGTCCACGGCCGACCACTGCGTCCATCTGTTCGCGTCCGTCCTTGGCGAGCTCCTGTCGAATGAGAAAGGCGAAAAGTGAGTCGTCCCGACGAACGGCTGGCATATTTCGGCGGCAAGCCCCACCGGCCCGCCAAGGTGCGGCCGACCTTCACAGCCGACGCGTTGACCAGGCAACGCGTCGAGCACCTGGTCACCGACTCCATGCTGGCCGAATGGTACGGCGGGCAGGAAACGAGTACTTTCGAGGCCGAATTCGCCGCCTATCACGGAGTCCCCGTGGCGGTGGCGGTCAATTCCGGCACCTCTGCCCTGCACGCGGCCTTGGTCGCAGCCGGCGTTTCCGACGGCGATGAGGTCGTGGCGCCCACTGTGTGCTACTTCAGCGCCATCTCGGCGATCCTGCAGGAACGGGCGATCCCCGTGCTGTACGACTCCGAGCCGCGCTCCATCCTCCCATCCGCCCAGCGGATCCTGGATCTGGTCACCGAGCACACCCGTGCTGTCATGGTGGTACACCTTTACGGCGTCCCCATGGATGTTGCGGACCTACGTGCCCAGCTGTCATCGCGCGGCATCGCCCTGATCGAAGACTGCAGTCAGGCCCACGGCGCGGTGGTCAACGGGCACCTGGTGGGCACCATGGGAGACTTCGGCTGCTACAGCCTGGCCTCGCCGCGTCACCATATCTCGGTCGGCGAAGGGGGCGTGGTCATGGCCCGGGACCCCGCGGCCGAACGCATCCTGCGCCAGCTCGTCAACCGGGGGAAGAACAACGACTGGGGTGGTCCCGTCCGACAAGGATTCTCCTACGCGCTCCCCGAGTTTTCGGCCATCGCCGGCAGGCAGGGCCTGGCCGATCTGGGGCGGGAGCTCGATGCGCGGAAGGCCGCGGCCACCATCTTCGACGAGGTCCTTCACGACAGCGGTCTGGTCCTGTTCGACGCCGTTGAACCGTTCGGCGATAGGGACCGTCCCGGCTTCTACCGCAAGCTGGTCCGGCTGCCACCTGCCTTCGCACCTCTGCGGGACTGGTTCGTCGCGGCGATCGAGAAGGAGAACGTGAGCGCCAAGCCGCCGCACCCGCTCGCACACCAGATTCCCTGGATCGTCCAGCGGACGGCTCAGGTCGCGGAGCGAGCGGGCCGGCCAGCCGCCGGACAGCCGGCTTGCCCAAATGCCGAGGCCGAGCACGCTGTGCTGCTCGACCTCGAAACGGGTCCGGGTGTCGGTGTGGACGACGCCCGGCTCGCGGCCGAGGCGGTGAAGAAGGTGTGGGAGTTCATCGTGGCCAACCCCGAGCCGGCGAAGGGCGCGGCCGAGGAGTACGGAGCCTACCGTCCATGATCGGACGATCCTGAGGAGTGATCTTGGACAGCGGCATTCTGGCAAAGGTCCGGAGCGCCACGCGGCTGCTGACCCGTCGCAAGACCTATGAGGTGCTGGCGCTGCGCTTCCAGCACCGCAAGATGTCCTACCAGTCGTTTTATGCGGCCCTCATGGACCGCCGGGGCAGCGCCAACCCGGCCCTCGCGGTGGGGGGACTATGGAACGAGGTCGGCCCGCTGCAATTGGAGTTCCTCAGAGCGCAGGGGCTAGGCGTTACCGACAGCCTGCTGGACTACGGCTGCGGGAGCCTTCGCGGCGGGCGTCACATCATCGGGTACCTGAATCCCGGGAGCTACGTGGGCGTCGACATATCGTTGGTTCTCCTGGACGCCGCCCGCCAGCTGGTCAGGAGTGAGGGGCTGGCGGGCAAGGAGCCCACGCTGGAGTTTCTGGACCCGGTCGACCCACGGCTGCCCGAGCGATCCTTCGACGTCATCCTGGCGCACAGCGTGGTAGTACACATGCCCGCCGCCGATGTCGCAGCGCTGATCGGCCGGGCAGTGTCCAGGCTCAAGCCCGGAGGGCGCTTCTACGTGACCTGTTTCCTGGGCGCGGAGTGGCGCAACTTCGTCGGCACCAACTTCCGCCATCCGCTGTCCCTGTTCAGCGGTATCGCACAGCAACAAGGCCTGGAGCTCCGGTTGTACGAGCAGGCCGAATATCCCCACCCACGAGGCCAGCGGATGCTGCGCTACACCAAGGCGGGTTCGTCTGATGATTGAGGCACGGTTCAGATTCGGCGTCCAGGTAGGCCGCGCGTGGAACGCCGCCGAGTGGTCCGACACGGTAAAGAAGGCAGAGGACCTTGGCTACTCTTCGCTGCTGATGCCCGACCACGCCGACCGGCAGTGGGGTGTGTTCACCGCGCTCGGCGCCGCTTCGGCCATCACCCGGGAGTTGAAGCTCGGGACTCTCATGCTCAACTGCTGTCTACGCAACCCCGTAACTGTCTCCAAGGAACTCGCCACCTTGGACCTCATGAGCGACGGCCGCGTGGAATGCGGGCTGGGCGCGGGATGGATGTTCAAGGACTTCGAGCGCACTGGGGTGATGCTGGAAACCGGCGCCGTCCGGATCCGCCGACTTGCCGAGTACGTGCACATCCTGCGGTCGCTGTGGTCGGCAGGGGACGAGCCGGTCACCTTCTCCGGGGAGTTCTACCACTTCAAGGGCGCCAAGCCGGAGCCCCGTCCGAGGACCGCCCAGCCGCTGCTGATGATGGGCGGCGGCGGACGGCAAATGCTCAGCCTGGCGGCGGACATGGCCGACATCATCGGCGTGAGCGCCACAATGTTCTCCGGGGCGGTCGGCCCGGAGACCGGACCGTCGTCCTCGTTCGAGAGGTTTCTCGACCGCCGGCGGCTTCTGGTCGACCGCCTGACCATGCAAGGGCTGGCGCGTAAGCAGATCCAGTGCCAGACGTTCCTCGCCACGGTGACCAAGGAAAGGAACGAGGTATTGGACTCGGTCGCCGCACCGATGCTGGGCCTGAGCCCGAGCGAGGCCGGACGGTCCCCCCTGGTCCTGGTCGGCGAGGTCGAGGACATCTGCGATCAGATCCGCAGGCATGGCGCGGAGCTCGGAATCTCGTACTGGGTGGTGCACAGCGGCGCCCTTGAGACGTTCGCCCCCGTGGTGCGGCAACTCAGTGGCGAACCCCTTGAACCGCTCGTAGAAATGGGTGGGTGACGCAGCGTGCGGATACTGGTGACCAATGACGACGGCGTCGACTCGGAGAGCGTCGCGCCCCTCCTATCCGGCTTGAAGTCCCTGGACGCGGAGGTGGTGGTGGCCGTCCCTGACGGCGACGTCAGCGGATGTGGCGCCTGGTTGGGCGCTCCCCCTGCCTCTTCCCCCGTACGGATCCGCAACCTCGACGACGAACCGTCCATCTGGGCAGTCGCCGGTACACCGGGCTACATCGTGTCCGCAGCATGTCTTGGCGCCTTTGGCGCCCCGCCTGATCTAGTCGTTTCCGGCGTGAACTTCGGAGCCAACACCGGGCGGCACATACTTTACTCGGGTACGGTAGGGGCGGCTCTGGTCGCGGCGCAGTTTGGCATCCCCGCCGTCGCGGTCAGCCAGATCCGCGGAGCCCTGTGGCGGGTGCACAGCGGAGTCCGGGTGGCGATCGAGGCGGCGGCCCTGCTCGGCGAAGAACGAAGACCCCAAGTCCTCAACGTAAACGTCCCCAATCTGGAGCTCGGCGACATCAACGGGGTCCGTCCTGCCGCACTGGCCCCGTTCAGGGTGATGTCGATCAATCACGGCGACGGCACCATCCAGCGCGACCACCCGGCCACACCACCCCCGGAGTCGGACGAAGCACAGCTCGAGGATCGCTATGTCACGGTGACCCGCCTGGCCGGGTATCGGGCGGTGGGCGGCTGCTCGACCCTGAGCAAGGAGTTGTCCGCTCGTCTGAGCCTGAGGGCCACCTGATGCTGGCCGTACTCCGTATCGGCCCACGAAGGGTCGAGGTGAGAACCCTTCCCGCCACAAAGGCCGTAAGAGGGCAGGTCAGCATCAAAACCGCGTACGCCGGGATCTGCGGAACCGATGTCCGGCACTACCTGGACCCTCGGGCACGGCGGCAACGCCGGGCTTCGGGGCACGAGCTTGTCGGCGAGATTGTCTGTCTGGGCAAGGGAGTTCGTGGCTTGTCCGTCGGCCAGAGGGTGACCGCGCGCGCCTACGCCCATTGTGGCGGTTGCGCGAGTTGCCTCTCCGGCCGCATCAACCTTTGCCAGCATCGCAGGTGGATGGCGGAGAACGGCCATGGGGGTTTCGCGGGCACAGCCACCGTCATGGCGTCGGCCGTCATGGCGATACCACCAGGGCTCGGGCACTGCGCAGCCCTCGCAGAGCCGGTCGCCGTCGCACATCGCGCGGTGCTGACGGCATACGGCGACCGTACCCCCGAGAACGCGGGACCCCCGCTCCAGGGACGGCTGGCCGTGATCGGCGGAGGGACGCTGGGCCAGTTGTCGCTGCGCGTGGGGCGGTTGCTGGGCGTGTCGGCCCTGCTCATGCTGGCACGTTATCCCCACCAAGAGGCAGCCGCCGCGCTCGCCGGCGCGCAGACGGTCACCGCCGGGGACGCGCCAGAGAACTGGGCGGACGGTGTCGTGGTCGCCGCAGAAGGAGCGCATGCCATCGACACCGCCGTCCGCCTCGTACGGCCGGGCGGCGTGGTGGCGTTACTCGGCGAACACGAAGAATCGGTGCCGGTGAACACCCGCCTGCTCATCACGAAAGAGGCCGCGCTCAAGGGCAGTAACACCTACGCGTGCGACCGGCGGGATGACATGGCGGCGTCTGTGGCGATGCTGGCGAGCGGTCGCCTGCGGGCTGAAGAGGTCGTCTCCCACATTCTTCCTGTCCGGGAGGCAGCCAAGGCCTTCGCACTGGCCGCGGACAAGTCTTCCGGCTCCATCAAGGTGCTGTTGCGCCACCACGGGATCTAAGAGGTCACATGCCCAAGTCGCTGGAAGAGCACTACGCGTTCCTGCAGGAACGAGGAGCGGAGTTCGACCCATACGTACACGTGGCAGGACCGGGCTCCCCGCTGCTGGATCGGCAGGGCCAGCGCCCGCGGCGCGACGCAGAACGGGAGTTGCGCAGGCTGCGCGATTACTGGGAGACAGTTCCGCGACCGCATCGCGACGAGGTCGAATCGATGGCGGCACTCTGCCCTGCCATGAGCGAGGACTGCAGGATCGCCGTCTTCATCCCCTCCCGGTACGAGGCCCAGTCGATCGGCGAGACAGTCAGGCTCTTGACCGAGCAGACGGACTCCGGCTTCGCCCCGCTACGCCCGGAGGCCTATGAGATTCTGGTTCTCAACAATGTCTTCGAGGGCGAAGAATTCGACAGTACGGCAAGCCTGGTGCGCGACCACTGCGTTCGTCATGGCCTCACGAATGTCCACGTCATCGACATCCGCTTCCCGAAAGGCGCGCCATGCCCGCTCACGCTGGCGTGCCGGTACCTCGTGGACCTGATCGTCTTCCGCGCCCTTTCCCGACGACGTTACCGCTGGCCGCTCTATATGGCGGCCGAGGACGCGGATCTCGTCTGGACGGACCCTCGGCAACTGTGGACCCAGTTGGAGACCCTTGATCGCCGACCTGAGCTCGACGCGGTCCGCGGTGGAACAGATCGCTGTCCCTGGATCTACACGTCCAATGATCTGGTGACGGTCATGCGACGTAGCTGGAACATCACGGAAAGCTATTTCCGGCTACCCCAGCTGCGTGCGGAGTTCAACCCCGACTTCGACTTCCGCTGGAACCGTGTGGCGACCAACGGGTGGAACACCGCATTCACCGCCGAAGCGTATGCGATGATCCGCGGCTACACACCGGACCGCTGGCTCGGCAACGACGCCGACATAGGGGAGAAGGTCTCCATCATCAGAGGCACCGTAACCGGCAACGGCGTCGCGGCCCAGACTCACACCGTGGAGCTGACCCGCCAGCGCGCCGAGGGCTCGCCACGCCGGTGGCTACTGCAGGCCAACGACGGTATCTCGCCCTACGACCGCGCAGGCAACTACCGGAACTTCTACTCCAACGAGACCCTGCAGAACCTCGTCGAAAAAGATCTTCCCGCACTGCTCAGTGGCGCCCAGTTCACCGCCCGTATCTCGGCGGATAACGTCCATCGATTCGAAGCCGAACTCACCGATCGCTGGCGCACCATCGCGGAGGTGCGAAAGAACCAGGAAGCCGCCCGGAGACAGGCGGTGATCACCTTCGGTTTGCTCGGGCTCGGCGAACAGGACTGGGACCTCGACGGCGAGCAGGTGCGGATCCTGAACATCACCGGCCTGCGCGAGGCGCTGGATAACGTCCGGGCCGCGTGGGCAGGCCAGGGCCCCCGGCGGCGGCGCCCGTCACACCAAGCGGCGGCTCCGGTGTGGTTCAGCTATGTCTGAGCCGGTTCTGATGCTTGAGGGTACGTGGAGCGAGTTCGCGACGGCCTGGGGCATCGATGCCCGCACGGCTGAGATGACACGCCTGCCGGGTGGCCTGATCAACGACAACTATCTGCTCGAAGAAGGCACGCAGCGTCTCGTCGTCCGGCACTATCGTCGCACGACGGATCATGCGGACCTGGTCTACGAACTGAGTGCGGTCGAGTATCTGAGCAGCAAGGGCTTTCCCACGCCACCGTTGATCCGTTCCCACGCCAAGGACCTCTTCCGGTTCGTCGCCGGACGCCCAGTGGCCGTCTTCGGCTACCTGCCCGGAAAGCGGCCAGAATCCCGGCCGGGCGGCTTCGGCTCGTTCGACCTGAATCTAGGATGCCAGATCGCCGCCCAGCTGGCCCGGTTGCATCGGCTCACGTGGAATGTGGCATTGCCCGGAAAGAGACGGCAACGCGGTGATCCGCTGCGTCGTGTGACGGAGTTCCTCACGAGGGCGCGGGAGTGGGAGGACGTCGCGACGATCGCCGGCATGTCCGGGTTCCTGGGAGACCTGGACACCGTGCGGTCCGAACTCGCGAGCGCGATCCGATCGGCGGCTGACCTTCCGACAGGACTGGTGCACGCGGACATCAACGAAACAAACGTCCTGGTCGACGACAAGGGCCGGCTGACGGCGCTCCTCGACTTCGACGATTGCCTGGAATCGCACAGAATCTATGACCTGTGCTCGCTCATCACCTCATGGGGGCTCGACGAGCACCGACTGCTCGATACTCGGCGGGCAGGCAGGCTCGTGGCCACCTACCACCGGCATCGGCCGCTGACGTACACGGAAAGATCGCTGCTACCGTACTTCCTCATGTGCTACCTCGGCGCGTCCGGCAGTGAGTACGTCACCGGCCTCCGCCGTAGGAACGCCTTCCACCAGGGCGTCACCGACAGCTTCTCAGTCACCACTTTCCGCGCTCTGCGTGACGACAACCGATGGCATGACGTACTGCGAACGTACGTTGACGGAAAGGAATAGCATGCTTCCCGTTCTGGTCGTGACCGGACCTCCCGGCGTCGGAAAGAGTGCCGTCACTGAGGAGATCTACGACCAGCTGGCGGCTCGCGATATTCCCCACGCGGCCGTGGACCTGGACGCGCTCTGCCTGTCTTACCCCTTTCCCGCAGGCGACTCCTTTAACGATGAGGTCGCTTTGACCAACCTGCGCGACGTCTGGCGGAACTATGAGAGCAACGGCGCGCAGCGGCTGGTGCTGAACCGCGTCGTGGAGACCCGCGACTACCTGGACCGGATCCGCGAGGCGCTGCCCGACCCCGAGTTTGTGGTCTGCCGGCTCGCCGCCAGCCGGGACACACTTCACCGGCGGTTGCGTCAGCGCGAGACCGGATCGTCACTGGACTCGCTGCTCAAGCGGGCCGAGTACCTGAGTACCTGGTTCGACGACAGTGATGTCGCCGATCATGTCTTCCCCACGGACGGTGTGAAACTTCCCGAGCTCGCCTGCGCGATCCTCACCCGCATCGGATGGATCGATGCCAGTGGGGCGCTCACACAAGGCTGATCGCTTCCGGGGGAAGTGCGATTCGGTCAGCCGCGAGCGAATCCAGGATCGTGGCGACGCGCCGGGCGCCGACGACAGGAATCACGGTCGGCCCCTTGGCGAGAAGCCAGGCCAACGCCACCTGATGCGCCGAGACGCCATGGCGCCTGGCGGTTTCGCGGAGCACGGGCTTCAGGTCGCTCAACTGTCCGGCCGCGGCCTGCCCACCGAGCGGCGCCCATGCCAGAAAGGGAATGCCGTGCTCGGTGCAGTAGTCGAGTTCGGGCTGGTGCACGCGATTGAAAACCGAAAACTCGTTCTGCACGCACCCGAGTGGAAAGGGCGCCAGCAGGGTGCGCGCCCTTTCGATCTGAGCAACAGTGACGTTGCTGATGCCTGCCCTTTTGATCAACCCCTCCTCGAGGAGTTCTCGTAGGCATCCGACCGATTCGCTGAACGGCACGTCTGGATCAGGCCGATGAAGCTGATACAAGTCGATCTGCTCAACGCCAAGGCGCGTCAGGGACGCCGTACAGGCCTCGCGGACGTGTCCGGCGCGTCCGTCCGGACGACGTGCTCCATTCGTCCCGCGAACGATACCGCCTTTGGCGGCCAGGACCACCTCACCACGAAAACCACGCACTGCCTTCGCCGCCAGGATTTCTGAGTATCCCGGCGGGGCACCGGCAATGCCGTACACATCGGCTGTGTCCAGCAGTCGCGCGCCTCCCTCCAACGCCGCACGAATCACACCGACCGCCTTCGCCAGAGAGGGGCGCCCCTCTATGGACAGCCCCAGCAATCCCAATCCAATATCTCTTCGCACAAGTCCCCCCGTATGCCTCTGCGAAAACTTTCCGCATTATGCGCGTCCATTCCCTCGCCAGAAAAGGGCCGGCACATGCAACTGAGCGTCTGCGACAGCATTTTTCCCCAGGCTCTCGGCCTGAACAGTTTGCTTGACCTGCTCGCCCGGTCCGGCTTCACCGGAGTGGAACTCCTGGGAGATCCCGGGAGCTACCCGGCACGGCACACCCTGCGTTCGATGATCACCGATCGCGGACTGACCGTGACCGCGCTCAGCGCGGCCGCCCGGCTAAGGACGGGCAGGGACCTCAGCGCTGCCGATCCCAAGGTCCGCCGGGCGACACGGGACCACCTGCTGCGTTGCGTCGATTTCGCGGCGGATCTCGGCTGTGGGGTGGTGGGGGTGGCCGTCACCGCGGTCGGACGTCACTGGCACGAGGAGTCGCCCGCGGCAGAATGGGGTCATGCCGTGGAGGAGATCAAAGCGGTGGCCGAACATGCGAAGTCGGCGGGCACGAAGCTGGGCATCGAGCTCCTGAATCGCTACACCTGCGCGCTGGTGCGCACCGTCGATGACGGTCTTCGGCTTCTCAGCGACGTGGATTCGTCGGCGGCCGGGCTCGTGGTGGACACCTTCCACGCCATGATGGAGGAGTCTGACGTCGCGATGGCGGTACGGTCCGGCGGCGTTCACGTGGTCAATGTGCAAGTCGCGGACAGCAACCGGCAGGCTCCCGGCAGCGGCTCCCTGAACCTGCCCGCGCTCATCGGCACCCTGCGGGAAATCGGCTACGACGGCCCATTGGCGTTGGAGGCGTTCCCACCCGGGCTGGCGCCTTTCACCCCGGTGCCGGACAGCGCGCTGCCCACCATGGCCGCCTACGCCCAGGCGTATGTGCCCCTTATGAACCGTCATCTCCGATGACGGGCCGCTCATATTCTGTCTCGCCGGCGAGACAGCTCAACTGGCTCTCTTGACGGACCCAAAATCTCACAGTACGGTCACAAACCAATCGAAAATTCCACTCAGTAAGAAATACATTCGGCAACCGCCCTCATATCTGCGCCCGCTTGACTATGACTTCTTCGGGAAGGCTATGCGCGCGATGACTGATAGCGCCATCTACCGCGCCGAGCTGGATGAGCACGGCTGGACGGTCATACCTGGTGTCGTCGATTCCGACACGGTCGCGACTACATGTCGCGCAGCCATGAAACACCGGCCCAGCACCACAAAGAATGGCAGCCAATGGGATGGGTTCGCCTCATTCCCTTTTGACGACGACGAGCTCACGCGCCTGGTACTCGATGCACGTATCCTGCGCTGCGTTCGCGCCCTGCTCGGCAGCGATACGCCGCGCCTGACCCGATCAAGCCTCTGGGTCAAGGTTGGCGGGCATGCCGACTACGACCAGCCACTGCACGCCGACTACCCGGAGCACACCCTGGTGGTCCCGCGGCAGAATGGCGCCTACCGCGAAGTAAAGGGCTACCTCTATCTGACCGACGTGCGCGCCGACACCGGAGCTACCCGGCTGATAAGCCTCACCAAGACGGAAGCGCTATCGCGTGAACGCCAATGGTTCGACAGTCCTGAGTTCGCGGCGTTGAGCGAGCAAGAGGTCCCAGCGGCAGGGAGCGCGGGCTCGGTACTTTTCATGACGCCCGACGTCGTGCACCGTGGCGCGAACATCACCGTCGCAGGCGCGGTGCGGGTGACAGTGTCCTTCACGTACGCGGCGAGTTCCTGGCCGTGGATCGGTAGCACCCCATGGGCGCGCGAGCTGCATCGGCGGCAGAAGTCGGAGCTCATCCCGGCCTTGTCCCTGACAGCACGTAGCGCCCTCGGATTTCCGGCGCCGGAGGACCCCTATTGGACGGCAGGCACCATCGCAGCCGTCGCAAGACGGTATCCGGACCTGGACATGCGGCCCTATCGGGAGAGCATGGAACGCCGCTGCCTCAAGGCCACCCCGTGAGCAACCGTCCAGACATCACTGAGGCGCTGGCCCGCAGAGTCGCCGACTACGTTCGGCGCGATCTGCCGCTGTCCATCCATGACGGCGGTGGCGTCCTGGGCGAAGTCGAACGGCGGATGGAGGCGCTGACCGGCTGCGGCTACGCGCTCACCACGGTCAATGGAACCTCGGCTTTGCACGCGGCCTACGTGGGGCTGGACCTGCCCCCCGGCTCAGAGGTGATCGCACCGGTGCTTACCTTCCATGCCTCGATCTCACCGATCATGCAGTGCCGGCTCAGTCCTGTGCTCGTCGATGTCGATCCTGTCACTGGAAACATCTGCCCTCAGGCGGTCGCACGGGCCCTTACCGACCGCACATCGTGCATCGTGGTCACCCACATGCACGGCATCCCCGCAGACATGACTGCCATCTGCGCGATCGCCCGCGAGGCTGGCGTGCATGTCGTCGAGGACTGCTCACTGGCCTACGGAGCACGGATCGGCGAGCGGGTCGTGGGGGCGATCGGCAGTGTGGCCGCGTTCAGCATGCAGTCTGAGAAGGTGGTCAGCGCGGGCGAGGGAGGCTGCCTTGTCACCAACTCGCGAAGCGTGTACGAACGTGCATTGCTGTTGGGGAACTCGCGTCACCGACCCACGACCGAAGTGACCGAGGAGTCATTGCGGCAGTTCGCCTCCACTGGATTCGGTCTCAAGCACCGTATGCACCCTCTGGCTGCGGTCCTCGCACTGCACGACCTGGAGACGCTCGATGACCGGTTGATCCGGGACGCGCGGACCGGCCGTCTGCTGGCGACAGCCCTGGACGCCGTGCCTGGCGTGACGTTCGGCCTCGCCTCTGACGCCACGATCGGTGGTGCGTCCAGAGTCGTCGTCCATCTGGGCGACGAGAGTCGGCGCACCCGGCTCCTCGAACAGGTCGCCGGAGACGACCGGATTTGGCGGCACACCTGCGGTCGTCTTGACCAGTTGCCGACTTTCGCCGCCATTCCGCCCCTCGCCACCACCCGGGAAACGTGGTCTCCACGCCTCGCAGGCCCGTTCGACGGCGCGGAACAGCACAACGCCGGGGCCGTCGCGCTCGCCCTCCCGGACCCCCTGTCGGACGTCGACGTCCACGTGAACGGTCTGGTGGAGACGTTACGCGTTGCTTGTCCGTAGTCGAAGACCGCCATTCACCCGAACGTGGATCGATCTCGTCAACTAGGAATCATCCTGCGGAAGACCTCCCTCACATCCACGAGGGGGCCGTCAGAGGTGTGGCCGACGGGTCATCGTGTCAGGTGTTCCGAGAGAGCCTTGCGTGAGGTCTTTCGCATGCGCGATTGACACCAGTACTGCGAGCCGGTAATTCTCTCGGCACCGCGTGTGACAGGTGGACGCCATAGCAACGGCGAGATCGGCCGAGGTGTCATCGAGCCCGGGCCACAACGGCGCTCATGGCTGTCGGGCTCGTGCGATCCCATGAACCTGGCTCTCTGGGCACATGACCTCGTAGCCCGGCGCGGACGGATGAACACTGTGGTCGAACAGAGGCCGGTAGCGGGCGTTGATCGCCCTCCAGCACGACGCCGGGCATCAGGCCGAGCACCGTCCCGCCCGCCCGGCAAGCCGACGGCGATGGCCGCCACCAGGAGGAATTTGTCCACTCGATGGCCGTCCTTGGTCTTTTCCCCTTTCGGTCAGGGATAGATGCCAAGATGTCGCGCCCCTTGCAGGTGAGGGGCCCGGCGTCATCATCCGGTAGCGGCGGGAACGGCTGGGTTCATGTCATCGGGGACATCTCGGGTACCGCGCAACGACCTGCCGCGGGTGATCCTCAAAGGTGTCGCCCAAGTCGTCTTCCAGCCGAATCCCTGGGTGGGGCTGGTGTTTCTGGTCGCGTTGTTCGCGGGCGGCTGGCGGTTCGGGGTGTTCGGGCTGCTGGGCGCGGTGACCGCCACGCTCACCGCCCATCTGCTGGGAGCCTCGTGGGATGAACGGGTGGCGCCCGGCCTGGAGGGGTTCAGCGGGACGCTGATCGGGGTGGGGCTGGCCCTCTACTTCGACGTGAGCTGGATGACCGTCCTGCTCGTGATCTTCGGTGCGGCCGCGGGCAGCGTTCTCACCTCGGCGCTCGACGTGCTGCTGAAGCCGTACAGGCTGTCTGGCTTGACCGCGCCCTTCTGTGTGGTCACGACGGTGATGGTGGTCGGAGGGGCCTCGTTCAGCAGGGTCTGGGCCCGGCAGGTCAGTACGGCGGCGCCGTCGGCGGCCGCTCCGGGCACCGGCATGAGCTGGGATCACCTGTGGCGGGGCACGTTCAGCGGGATCGGCCAGGTCTTCCTTCAGGGCCAGTGGTACGTGGGCCTCATCTTCCTGGCCGGGCTGGTGGTCGCCGGGTGGCGGGTGGGGCTGGTGGCGCTGGTGTCCAGTGCCGTCGGGCTGCTCACGGGGTGGGCGCTGGGTGCTCAGGCGGCCGATCTGGGGGCCGGGCTCTACGGCTACAACTCCGTGCTGACGGGGGTCGCGCTGTTCGGCACGTTCGTCGTGGCCACGCCCGTGAGCGCCGGTTACGCCCTGATCGGCGTGGTGGGCGCGGCCGGGCTCACGGCCGGGGTCGGCAACCTGTTCGCGGTGGCCGGAGGCCACACCCTGACGTGGCCGTTCGTGCTGGTGACGTGGACGTTCCTGGCGGCTGTGCCGATGTTCTCCAGGATCGCGCGCACGTGACGCGTGACCCGTTCAGAAAGGAACTCTCATGAATCTCACCCCCAGGGAAATGGAGAAGCTGCTGCTCTTCACCGCGGCGCAGCTGGCGCGGCAGCGCAAGGATCGCGGGCTGAAGCTCAACTATCCGGAGACGGTCGCGCTGATCAGCTGCGCGGTCGTCGAGGCGGCGCGGGACGGCAGGTCGGTCGCCGAGTGCATGGAGCTCGGCAAGAAGGTCATCGGCCCGGACGACGTGCTGCCGGGGGTGCGAGGGATGCTCTCGCTCCTGCAGGTGGAGGCGGTTTTCGACGACGGCACGAAGCTGGTGTCCTGTCACGATCCGGTCGGCGCGCAATGACGGTGCCGGGCTACGAGATCCTGCTGGCGGCGGGGGCCGAGAGCCGGGGCGGTCTCTGCCTGCCGCCGCTGCTCGGCCCGGACGCGCCGCGGGTCTGCGCCGTGGATCGCGAGCTGCGCTCCGCGATCTCCCGGCGCCCGGCCGTGGTCGTGCCGATGACGCTGGGCCGCGATCCGGACCTTTCCGCCGTGGCGGCTCAGGCGTTGCGCTGGGCGGCGCGCGGGCGGGCGGACGGGGAACTGCTCCTGGCCCGGCCGCTGGCCGGCACCGGTCACCTGGTCGGCTGGCTGCGAGCCGCGCTCGTCCACGCCAAGCTCACGGCCGCGTCCGCCGTCCTGCTGGTGGCGCCCGCGATCGGGCCCGAGCCCGACGCCGAGCTGTTCAAGATCGCCCGGCTCGTCCGGCAGTTCACCCCGGTCCGCTGGGTCGAGGTGGCGCTGAGCGGCGGCGATCCCGACGTGGACGAGGGCGTGGAGCGCTGCCGGCTGCTGGGCGCGGAGGAGGTCGTCCTGGTGCCCGCCTCGTTCGTCCCGGCGCCCGCCCGGCCCGGGACGCGGACGGCCGGGCCCCTGCTCGGGCGCGCCTCCCTCCTGACGCTCATCCACCGGCGCGCCGCGGAGGCCGGGCATCGCTGGAGCGGGCATCGCGACGACGGCCTGGCCGAACCGATGCCGCACACCCACATTCACGAGGAGACACACACGCATGTCGGATGACCCATACATCTACGGCAAGGGCGACATCGAGCTGAACGCCGGCCAGGCCCGGGTGACGCTCACCGTGCGTAACACCGGAGACCGCGCCGTCCAGATCGGCTCGCACTTCCACTTCTTCGAGGTGAACCGGGCCCTGAGCTTCGATCGCGAGCAGGCGTTCGGCACCCGCCTGGACATCCCGGCGGGGACGGCGGTCCGCTTCGAGGCGGGCGACACCAAACGCGTCACCCTCGTCGAGTACGGCGGCGGCCGGCGCATCGTCGGATTCGGCGGACTGCTCAACGGCGGCGTCCGCAGCCGCGACGCGCACCAGGAGGCGCTCAGGCGCATGCGCGAGCGCGGCTATCTCGAAGAGCCGGAACCGGCGCCGGCCAAGACCGGCAAGAAGCCCGCCAAGACCAGGAAGAAGGGCTGAGCCGCATGACCAGCATGAGCCGCCGGCAGTACGCGTCCATGTACGGCCCGACCGTGGGCGACCGGATCCGGCTCGGCGACACCAATCTCGTCGTCGAGGTGGAGAAGGACTACACCGAGGGCCATTACGGCGATGAGTCCCAGTACGGCGGGGGCAAGACCGCCAGGGACGGCATGGCCGCCGATCCGGCCACCGGCGGAGCCGTCGCCCTCGACCTGGTGATCACCAACGCGGTGATCATCGACCCCGTCCTGGGGGTCGTCAAGGGCGACATCGGCGTCAAGGACGGGAAGATCGTCGGGGTGGGCAAGTCCGGCAACCCGCACACCCAGAACGGCGTCGACCGGCGCCTGGTCATCAGCGCCAACACCGAGGTGATCTCCGGCGAGAACCTCATCGCCACCGCGGGCGGGATCGACACCCACGTACACCTCATCGCACCCCAGCAGGTCGAGAACGCGCTCAGCAACGGAGTCACCACCCTGGTCGCCGGCGGCACGGGCCCGGCGGACGGCAGCCGCGGCTGCACCACCACCCCCGGCGGCTGGAACATCGGCCGCATGCTGCAGGCCTTCGAGAACATCCCGATCAACATCGGCGTGCTCGGCAAGGGCAACAGCAGCCTGCCCGGCGTGCTGGAGGAGCAGATCCGGGCGGGGGCCTGCGGGCTGAAGGTCCACGAGGACTGGGGAGCCACGCCCGCGGTGATCGACTGCGCGCTCTCGGTCGCCGATCACCTCGACATCCAGATCACCGTGCACACCGACACGCTCAACGAGGCCGGGTTCGTCGAGGACACGATCAGCGCCATCAACGGGCGCGCGATCCACACCTACCACTCCGAGGGCGCGGGCGGCGGCCACGCCCCCGACATCCTCCGGGTGACCGGGGAGCCGAACGTCTGCCCGGCCTCGACCAACCCGACGCTGCCGTACACGGTCAACTCGATCGACGAGCTGCTCGACATGACGATGGTCTGCCACCACCTCAGCTACGACGTTCCGGAGGACGTGGCGTTCGCCGAGAGCCGCGTGCGCGCCGAGACCATCTCCGCCGAAACCGTCCTGCACGACCTGGGCATCATCAGCATCATCGGCTCCGACTCCCAGGCCATGGGCCGCATCGGGGAGTCGTTCACCCGCGCCTTCCAGGTCGCCCACCACTGCAAGGACAAGCGCGGCCCGCTGCCCGAGGATTCCGCGCGCAACGACAACTTCCGGGTCCTGCGCTACGTCGCCAAGCTCACGATCAACCCGGCGCGCGTCTCGGGCATGGCCGACACCATCGGCTCGCTGGAGGACGGCAAGCTCGCCGACATCGTCCTGTGGCCGGTGTCCACGTTCGCGGCCAAGCCCACGATGGTCATCAAGGGCGGCCTGATCAGCTGGGCCCAGATGGGCGACGCCAACGCCTCGCTGCCGACGCCGCAGCCCATCTACTACCGGCCGATGTACGCCGCGTACGGCAGCGCGCTGGCGGCGACGTGCGTCACCTTCATGTCGGGCGCGGCCATCGACGACGGCGTGCCCGACCGTCTCGGCCTGCGCCGCATGGTCCGTCCGGTACGGCAGTGCCGGACCGTCGACAAGCGGCACATGGTGCGCAACGCGACGCTGGGCGACATCCGCGTCGACCCGGAGACCTACAAGGTGACCTTCAACGGCGAGCCCGTGCACATCGAACCGGCCAAGAAGCTGCCGCTGAACCGGCTGTTCTTCCTGTGAGCGAGGACCTCGGCGCGCTGCTGGCCCAGCTCCAGCTGTCCGACTCCGGCTTCCCGAGCGGGATGTACACGCTGTCGCACGGGCTTGAGGGCTACACCCAGCTCGGGCCGGTGGGCCCGGACGGCCTGCGGGAGCTGCTGGCCGACCTGCTTCACAACATGGTGGGACCGGGCGACGCCGCCGCGCTCGTCCTGGCCCACCGCGCGGTCCTGGCCGGCGACTGGGAACGGGTGGCCGAGGTCGACCGCAGGCTGCACGCGACCAAGCTCGTCCAGGAGCAGCGCACGGCGTCGGTGCGCACCGGACGCCAGGTTCTGGACACGGCCGCGTTCGCCTTCCCGATCCCCGAGGCCGCGCGCCTGGCGGAGCTGGTGACCGGCAGGGCCACGCCGGGCAACCACGCCGTGGTCGTGGGCGCCCTGTACGCGGGTCTCGGTGTCGGCGAGGCGCGGGCCGTGGCCGCCGACCTGTACGCGTTCGCCGCGAGCTACGTGACGGCGGCGGTCCGCCTGGGATGCACCGACTTCCGCCGTGCGCAGGCGTTGCTGCGTGCCGTACGGCCGGATCTGGAGCTTGTCGCGCGGGCGGCGCTCGGCGTCGAGGACCCGCGGGACCTGCACAGCTCGGTTCCGCTCGCCGACACCGTCGCGGCGGGGCACCAGCGGGCGCCGGCCCGGCTGTTCATCACCTGACCGACCACGAGAGAAGGCGGAGAGCATGGAACTGGAGAAGGTCTTCAAGGTGGGGATCGGCGGCCCGGTCGGTTCGGGGAAGACCGCGCTGATCGAGGCCCTCGTCCCGATGCTGCGGGACAGGGGGCACAGCGTCGGGGTGATCACCAACGACATCTACACCCAGGAGGACGCCGAGCACGTACGGCACACGCTGGCGGGGATCCTCGATCCCGGGCGGATCGTGGGTGTCGAGACGGGCGCCTGCCCGCACACGGCGGTCCGCGACGACCCGACGATGAACCTGGCGGCGGGCGCCGACCTGCTGGACCGTTTTCCCGACATCGATCTGCTGTTCTTCGAAAGCGGCGGCGACAACCTGACCCTCACCTTCAGCCCGGTGCTCGCCGACATGTTCATCTTCGTGCTGGACACGGCCGAGGGCGAGAAGATGCCGCGCAAACGCGGTCCCGGCACGACGACCTCCGACCTCCTGGTCATCAACAAGATCGACATCGCGCAGTACGTGCGCACCGACCTGGGGATCATGGAGCGGGACGCCAGGATGGTGCGCGGCGACGGCCCGGTCACGCTGACCGACTGCCTGACCGGCACGGGGGTCGGTGAGGTCGCCGACCTCATCCAGAGCAGGGCGGGGGCCGCGTGTACCGCTCCGGCGTGACGACGCTCGGCGGCGGGGCCGTACCCGATCGGCTGGCCCCCGAGCGCTACCAGCCGGACTGGATCCCCCGGCCGGTGCGGCGCCACTCCGGGGCGCTCGACACCCTGCCCGTCGGCAGTCCCGGCAAGGTCGGCGTGCTGGATCTGGCGTTCCGGCGCGTGGGTGAGCGGACCGAGCTGACCGGGCATTTCCAGAAGGCTCCGCTGCACATCACCCGGCCGCACTACTACGATCCGGCGGTGCCGGGCATGCCGTACGTGATGCTCATGATGTCGGGCGGCGGCGTGCTTCAGGGGGACCGCTACCGCGTGGACGTCTCCTGTGAGGCCGGGGCGTCGGTGCATCTCACCACGCAGGGCGCCACCCGGCTGTACCGGATGGAGCACGACTACGCCACGCAACTGGTCGAGCTGAACGCCGATCCCGGCGGCTACCTCGAGTACCTGCCCGATCCCGCCATCGCCTTCGCCGGCAGCCGCTACTACCAGCGGACCGCGGTCACCGCGGCGGCCGACGCGACCGTGGTGCTGGGCGAGACGATGCTGGCGGGCAGGCTCGCCAGGGGCGAACGGCACGCGTACACCGCGTACTGCACCGACGTGGAGGTGCGCGAGCCCGGCGGCGGGCTCCTGTTCGCCGACCCGATGCGCCTGGTCCCCGGGGACGGCCCGGTGGACGGCCCGGCGGTCATGGCGGGTTTCGGCGTCATGTCCACCCTGTACGTCGTCACGACCGCTCGTCCGGCGCAGGAGGTCGCCGACACGATGCACGAGGCGCTGGCCGGCTCCGGCCTGCGCGCCGGGACGGGCGTGCTGCCCGGGGACCGGGGAGCCTGGGCTCGTCTCCTCGGCGACCGCTCCCCCGAGGTCCTGTCCGCCTTCCACGAGGTCTGGGACGCCGTGCGCCGCCTGCTGCTGGGCGTGCCGGCGCCCAAGGCCCGCAAACAGTGACCGTTCAGCCCATGCGGAGTTCGCTGTCGAGGCCCTCGGCCTGCTCGCTCGCGCTGGCGCGGAGGCGGAAAAGGCGGTCCACGGCCTTGCCGATGAGAAACGTCAGCACGAAGGAATAGGCGCCGACGGCGAGAATGGCGACGATCTGCTTGCCGAGCAAGGCGATCGAACCACCGAAGAACAATCCGGCGATCGGGCTCCCGTACTGGCCGGTGGCGAAGAAGCCGAGCAGCACGAGGCCGACGATGCCGCCCGCTCCGTGAATGCCCACGACGTCCAGGGTGTCGTCGTAGCCGACCGTGGTCTTGATCTCCACGGCGTACGCGCAGACCACCGCGGCCACGATCCCGATGACCGTCGCGCCGAAGAGGTTGACGTACCCGCAGGCCGGCGTGATCGCGACCAGGCCGGCGAGCGCGCCGGTGGTGCCGCCCAGCCGGGAGAACCGGCCGAAACGCCGGCGTTCGAGGAGCATCCAGACGATCATCGCCACGCAGGCGCACATCATCGTGTTCGTCACCGCGTTGGCCGCCAGGGCGCCGTCCGTCAGCGCCGACCCGCCGTTGAACCCGAACCAGCCGAACCACAACAGGCCCATGCCGGTCATCACCATCGGAATGTTCTCCGGCTGCGGCGGCCCTTCCCGGCGAAAGCGCAGCGACGGGCCGAGCACCAATGCCAATGCCAGCCCCGCCACCCCCGAATTCAGCTCGACGAGCAGGCCCCCCGCGAAGTCGAGCACTCCCCAGCGGTTGATCCAGCCGCCCTTGGAGAAGACCCAATGCGCGATCGGCACGTAGACCAGCGTCATCCAGACGACGCCGAAGACCATCCACGGTCCGAGCCGCACCCGGTTGGCCACCGCGCCGCTGATCAGCGCGAGTGTGATGATCGCGAAGACGAGCTGGAAGAGGGAGAAGACGTAGAGCGGGATTCTGCCGTAGGGGACGGACGGGCTGATCTGGAAGAACTCCCAGTCGCCCCAGCCGATCAGCCCGGCCCCGCCCAGGTCCCTGCCGAACGCCAGGCCGTAGCCGTACAGGAACCAGATCACCGTCACCACGGCGATGGAGACGAAGCTCATGTACAGCACGCTGATGACGTTCTTCGCGCGGACCATGCCCCCGTAGAAGAGCGCGAGGCCAGGCGTCATGAGAAGCACCATCGCGAAACTCACCAGCACCCACGCGGAGTCCCCGGTATTCAACCCATCCGCCATGTGAGAGCTCCTTCTCAATCGCGGGCCGCCCAGGGAATATGACCCCCGCCCGGCGACCGAAAACGCGCACTGAACTGTTTCTGCGGACGGCTTGATTATCGCGACAATTCTTTTACCGAATGGCAGGCAAAAGGCGGCTCGGCCTACGAGTCGCGGTGCAGCCACCACAGCGACCCGAACGCCACCGCCGCCAGCACCCCGGCGGACACGACGGCCGGGCTGCCGTTCAGCGCGTGGATCGCGGCGTCGCCCAGCTGGGTCAGCCCGCTCGCCCACAGCAGCGCGGTGAGTGCACCGCGCGCGCCACGGGCCAGTGACACCAGCAGCGCGCCGCCCACCGCCAGCGACCGGACCGCGCAGGCCCGCGCGAACGTGTCCACCCCCGGCGTGATCTCGGTCCCCGCGGGCAGCGCGAGGCCGGGGTCGGCGATCACGAGGACCGAGACCGCGAGGGTCACCAGCGTCGCGAGCGCGTTGAGCGTGACGAACACCCGGCTACGCATGGCTCAGCGGCTCCAGCGGCCCGGTCAGCCGCTCGGGGCGCAGGCCGAACGCGACGATCCGCCCGAACAGGTGCGGGAAGCCGCGCCAGTGCCGCAGCGTGCGCAGGGGTTGCGGGATGCGCAGCGGAGGCCCGCCGGTGCCGGCGGCGTCGATGCGGGCGGCCACGAAGCTCTCCTGCGCCCGCCGCTGGGCGAGCTGGGTGAGCACGGTCGGCCATTGGCGGCGCCGTTGCACACGGGCCAGGTCCCGGTCGGTGACGTGGCCGCGGCGCAGGGCGGGCAGCAGGATGCGGGCGGTCGCGACCGCGTCCTGGATGGCCAGGTTGATGCCGACGCCGGCGATCGGGGACATGGCGTGCGCGGCGTCGCCGATCAGCAGCGCGCCGGGCGCCCACCAGCGGTCCAGCCGGTCGATGCGGATCTGCAGGGCCGCGATGTCGTGCGGGTCGAGCGCGGCCATCCGGTCCTGCGTGTACGGTGCCAGCCGCGCGATGGTCCGGCGCACCCAGGCGGCGTCGTCGGCCCGTGCGGCGTCGGCCGTGCCCTTGCCGATCAGCAGCGCGACCTGCCAGTAGTCACCGCGGTTGATCATGATGAGGCCGCCGGAGGAGGAGAAGCGCAGCATCGTGCCGTCCGGGTCGCCGGCGGCGCGCGGGACGCGTACGTACAGGCAGTCGTGCGGGGCGGTGGCGGCGCGCGGACGCAGCCCGAGCAGGCGGCGCACGGTGGAGTGGCGTCCGTCGGCCGCCACGACCAGGGGCGCGTCGAGGCGGTGGGTCAGGCCGGTGTCCTTGTCCAGGTAGCGCACGCCGCCGACCCGGCCCTCCGTCGTGATCAGGTCGGTCACCTCGGCGTTCTGTGCGAGGTGGAAGGCGGGTGCGGCGCTGGCGGCTTCGGCGAGCAGGTTGAGGAAGTCCCACTGGGGCACCAGCGCGATGTGCTGGTGGCGGCCGGGCAGGCGGGTGAAGTCCTCGGTGACGGCGCCGTCGTCGAAGCGCATGCGCAGCCGGCGTTCGCGTTGCTGCGGCAGCCGGGCGAAGCGCTCGCCCAGGCCGAGCTGATCCAGCAGGCCGAGCGTGGAGGCGTGCACCGTGTCGCCGCGGAAGTCGCGCAGGAAGTCGGGGTACTTCTCCAGCACCGCCACCTCCACGCCCGACCGTGCCAGCAGCAGGCCGAGCACCATGCCCGCGGGGCCGCCGCCGGTCACGACGCAGGAGAGCGAGGTTCTCGCGATGGATCCCATCTCACTCCTTCACTAAATGGGGATAAATTCCCCGGTTAGCTCGGACTGTAACATAACCGGGGAGAGTGTCCACGGTTAGGGAGCGGTCCGTGAAAGAGCTACGCGCCGATGCCAGGCGCAACAGGGAGCAGATCCTGCGCGCCGCGCACCTGGCCTTCCTGGAGCAGGGGCCGGAGGCTCCGCTCGACCAGATCGCCGAACGGGCCGGCGTGGGCAACGCCACGCTCTACCGGCACTTCCCCACCCGCCTGGAGCTGATCAGGTGCGTGGCCTTCGACCACATGGGCCAGATGGCCGCGCTGGCGGCCGGCACCCTGGCCGCCGCGCCCACCGCCCGGCGGGCGCTCACGGTCTTCGCCACGCGGGTGGTCGAGCGGGGCGACGTGGCGATGCTGCCCATCCTCGGCGGCCACGTCGAGACCGACCCGCAGTTCCAGACGGCCCGCGCCGAACTCCTGGACGCGCTGGAGGCGCTGGTCGCCGCGGCCCGCGCGGAACGGGCGCTGCGCGACGACGTGGGAGCGGCCGATCTGGTGATGTTCCTCGCCGTCCTGACCCGGCCGCTGCCGACGATCTCCGGACAGCTCAACGACGCGGTACGCGCACGCATGCTGACCACCCTCCTGGACGGCCTGCGCCCGCAGGAGGCGACCCCGCTGCCCGGAGAGCCGATCACCGCCGACCGGATCACGGCCGACCTGGCCACGGGCAGGGGCTAGAGATCAGGGCGGCCCCGCCCAGTGCAGGGCGATGAACGGCTCGGCCTGACCCCAGTAGCGCACCCGTTCGCGGGTGATCCGGTACCCGGCACGCCGCTCGGGCTCGCCCGGCCGGCCGGGCGGGACGGGGATGTCCAGGACGCCGATGTCCTGGTCGACGTGGGCGAGCACGCCATGGCACGGCCCGCCGAGACAGATGGCGTTGCAGCCGGACAGCGTCACGACCACCAGTTTACATTCCGCATTCTCCACCCCGAAGCCTCCTCTTTCCTGGCAGCCGCTGCATGATCCAGCGCTGTGCCCTGGCATCCGCCGGTGCCCGGGTTCACCGGGCACCGGCGGGTGTCAGGTCAGGTCCGGCGCCAGAGGGCGGGGACGTTCGGCGGCTCCCAGCCGGGAATCGCCGTGTGCGCCTGCAGGCACTGGTAGGTGGCGCCGTTGTAGGTCACCCGCGTGCCGGGGGTGTAGGAGGTGCCCGCCGCCCAGCTCCCGGCGGGACCGGTGGCCGTGGGCGTCGGAGTGGGGGTGGCCGTCGGGGTCACGGTGGGAGTCGGGGTGGGGGTGGGCTCGCCGGGGCCGCTGCCGATCTGGAGGTCGACGCAGTTGTAGAAGGCCATCTGGGTGTCGGCGATGTTCCAGATGGCCAGCAGCTTGATGCGGCCGGTCCGGTTGCCGAGGTCGACGGTGTGGGTGAGCGTGGACGGCGGCTGCCTGCCCCGGTCGTTGAACACCGCGACCCGCTCGGTGCCGACGTAGTACTCCCAGGTGCTGGTGGAGTGCGGGACCGGGATGTACCACGTGAAGTTCACCGTGCTGGTGACGGTCGTGACCGGCCACGGCTTGGAGTCGTCGCTGAGCGGGGCCCAGCGGGCGTCGCCGGCGTGGCAGTTGCGCTGGCCCTTGGGCCCTTCGACGCTCTGCGGCTCCCAGACGATCTGCCCGCAGTTGGGGACCTTGCCCGCGTGGCAGTTGGCCTGGCGGCTGGGCGGGTTGGTGATGAAGCCGTGCGCGGAGGCGGGCGAGGCGTTGTACACAACGGTGGTTGTGGCGACGACCGCCATGGCAATGAAGGTGATCAACCTTCGCATGTCATGCTTCCTCTACGGTGGCTAGGGGGATGCTTCCTCCTTCATAAAAAAGGAAAGTTTCCTATTAGTGAAGTCTCTGGTCGGGAAAGGTCAGTTTCCCCGCAGGAGCCGGGTGAGCACCCGGGTGCCGAACTCCAGGCCCTCCACCGGCACCCGCTCGTCCTTGCCGTGGAACATGCCGAAGTAGTCCAGGTCCGGACGGAGCATCAGCGGCGCGAACCCGTAGCCCTCGATGCCGATCCTGGCGAACGACTTGGCGTCGGTGCCGCCGCTCATCAGGTACGGGACGGGCCTGGCCTTCGGATCCTCGGCGAGGAGCGCGGCGGCCATCTCGTCGAAGAAGGGCGAGGGGTAGGGGGCGGCGGGAGCGTCCTCCAGGTTGACGAACTCCCGGGTGATCTTGGGGCCGAGCAGGTCGTCGATGGTGGCCAGGAACTCCTCCTGCAGGCCGGGCAGGTAGCGGCCGTCCACGTGGGCGGAGGCGGTGGAGGGGACGACGTTGACCTTGTAGCCGGCGTCCAGCATGGTCGGGTTCGCGGAGTTGCGGATCTGGCCTTCGAAAAGGGTGCCCAGCACGCCCAGGCGCTCGGCCTCCTCGTCCAGGCGGCCGAGGTCGACGGGGCCGCCGGTGATCTCGGACAACGACTGGATGAGGGCCTGCACGGCCGGCGTCAGGCGTACCGGCCACTCGTGGGCGGCCACGCGCGACAGGGCGTGGACGAGGGTGGCGACCGGGTTGTCGATCGCGGGGCGGGAGCCGTGGCCGGCCACTCCGTGGGCGGTGAGCTTCATCCAGGCGGTGCCGCGCTCGCCCACGGCGACCGGGTAGACGCGCTCGTCTCCGGCCGGGACGCTGAAGCCGCCGGACTCGCTGATCGCCTCGGTGACGCCGTCGAACAGCTCGCGGTGCTCGGTGACGGCGTGGCGCGAGCCGTACTCGCCGGTGGCCTCCTCGTCGGCGAGGAAGGCCAGGACCAGGTCGCGCCTGGGGCGCTCGCCGCGCGCGGCCATGCCGAGGACGGTGGCGAGCGTCATCGAGCAGGAGCCCTTCATGTCGACGGCGCCGCGGCCGTAGACGCAGCCGTCGGTGACCTCGCCGGAGAAGGGGTGCATGCGCCATTCGGCGGGGTCGGCGGGCACGACGTCGAGATGGCCGTGGATGAGCAGCGCGTCGGGCGAGTCCCCGTCGATGCGCGCCACGACCGTGGTGCGCCTGGGCGCCGACTCGAACACCTCCGTGGCGATGCCGCCGTCCTCCAGCAGCGTGGCCACGTACTCGGCGGCCGGGCGCTCGCCCGAGCCCGGGTTGGTGGTGTCGAACCTGATCAGGTCCGAGCAGATCTCGGCGACGCTCTTCACTTGGCCCCCCGAAGGTCGAGTGCGGTCACTTCCGGCGTGTCGAAGTGGAAGATGCGGCCGTAGAAGGCCAGTTCGGCTTCGAGCGCCGCGACGATAGTCTCCTCCCGGCGCCAGCCGTGCTGCTCGCCGGGGAAGGTGAGCAAGGCCCACTCTTTGCCGTGCCTGTCCAGTTCGGCGACGAAGCGCTCGGCCTGGCCCACATCCACGATCTTGTCCTCCAGGCCGTGCATCATCAGGCACGGGCCCGAGGCGCGGCCGGCGTGCAGCAGGGGCGAGCGCTCGCGGTAGCGCTCCCCGGTCTCGGGCAGCGGGCCGATGAGACCGTCCAGGTAGCGCGACTCGAAGTCGTGCGTCTCGCCCGCCCAGGCCGCCGGGTCGGTGATCGCGTAGTGGGCCACGCCGCCGGCGAACACGTCGCTGTGCACCAGCGCGGCCACGGTGGTCCAGCCGCCGGCGCTGCCGCCGCGGATGGCGAGCCTGGCCGCGTCCGCGCGCCCCAGCTCGACCAGGCCGCGCGCGACCTTGGCGCAGTCGTGCACGTCCACGACGCCCCACTGGTGCCGCAGCCGCTCCCGGTAGGCCCTGCCGTACCCGGTCGAGCCCCCGTAGTTGACCACGGCCACGCCCAGCCCGCGCGAGGTGAAGTAGGCGATCTCCAGGTCGAGCATCAGCGGGTGCATGCCGGTCGGACCGCCGTGCACGAAGACGACGTAGGGGGCGGGGCCGGCCGCGGGCGGGTAGAGGTGGGCGCGCACGCCCTCGATCACGACGCTCTCGGGCGTGGGCAGCAGCTCGCGGGGAGGCAGCGGCTTGGGCGCCGACACGACGGTGTGCGCGCCGTCGGCGAGGCTGACCGCCGTCACCTCCATCGGCGTGTACGGCGAGGCCGCCACCCCGGCCGCGATCCCGCCCGCCGCCGACACCGTCGAGGCCCAGTGGGTGGCGTCGCCGCCGAGGTCGCGGATGGCGCCGCCGGCCGGGTCGAGCAGCCCGAGCCGGCGATCGTCGGGCGAGCCGTACACGACGACCAGTCCCTCCCCCGCCACCGCGAACCACGTGGCGCCCGGCTTCCACACCGCGTTGCCGAACTCCAGCTCCACCGGCGTCAGGTTGCGCGAACGGGAGCCGTCGCGGGCGATCTCGTGCAGGTTCCACCAGCCGGTCGGGTCGGTGACGGCGTAGAGGGTGTCCGGGTCGCGCCATTCGGCCTGCACGACCGATTCGCGCTCGCCGCCCGCGACCACCCGGTACGGCCCCGCCGCCCCCTCCCCGTCGAGCTCGGCCACGCACAGTTCGGTGCCGTCCCAGGGCATGCTGGGGTGTTCCCAGCCGATCCAGGACAGGTGCCGCCCGTCCGGCGACAGGCGGGCGTTCATGAGGAAGTGGTGGGCTTTGACGATCACCCGCGGCTCGCCGCCCTCCAGCGGGACCGCCACCAGGTCGCGGGCGGCGCCGTTGGTCTCCCTGACCGCCCAGACCTCCTCGCGGCCGGGCGGCAGGTAGAGGTCGCCGTAGTGGTGGGGGCCCTCGGGCGTCAGGGGGATCGGGTCCTTCTCCGGGTGGAGCAGGTACAGGCGCTGGTCGGCCCAGTGGGTGAAGACGAGGGCGCCGCCGGGCAGCGGGCGCCAGGACCGCCCGCCGTACTCGATGAGCCGGTTGCGGGCGTTCCACCCCCGCGGCAGGACGTCGTGGCGCGAGCCGTCCGGCAGGCGGCGCACCACGCAGCGGCGCCCGCCCTCCCGCGGGCGGGGCTCGTCCCACCACACCTCGACGCCGTCCGGCGTCGGGACGGCCTCCACCCACTGGGCGGCGCCGTCGGTTCTGGCCACGTCGATCGCGCTGATGCTCATCTGGTCACCAATTGCCGTGGGAAGGGGGAAGCACGTGCCCGGGCGGGTGCAGGACGTAGACGATGCCGCCGCTGCCCGAGCTCCGGAGCCAGACGTTCTCGAACGCCGCCCTCGGATAGATCCTGCGCACCTCCGGCACGGCGGGATCGTTGACGACGACGTCGCCCGCGGCGGTGAATCCGGCGACGACCAGGATGTGGCCGCCGGTGGAGTAGCCCGAGCCGGGCAGCTCGTGCTCCTTGAACGACAGTGACGTGATCACCGGGACGCCGGCCCTGACGAGCGTCTCCAGTTCCAGGGCCGAGCGGAGCCTGGTGACGAAGCCGTCCAGGCCGTAGCGGCCGGCGTAGGCGACGCTGAAGGGCCAGTTCCCGGTGCCCTGGTAGCTCTGGTCGTACATGCCGCGGGCGGCGTGGTCGACGGCGGGGCAGGGGTCGCCGGGGGTGACCCACGACAGGTCGGCGGGTTCCGGGCCGCTGCCCCAGTAGGCCAGCACCATGGCGACCGAGGCGGGGCTGCACCAGTTGGCGCCGCCGCCGTCCCATTCGGGGTAGTGGCCGGTGTGCTCGCGCTGGGAGTAGCGGGGGACGTCGAGTTCCACGGCGGCGGCCGTACCCGCGGGGGTGGGCGCCACGCTCGGGCGGTGCGGGATCGCCGAGGCCAGCACGCCGAGCGACCTGACCCGCGCGCCCGCGCCGTGCGTTTCCACGCGCACCCGGCAGGCGCTCACCGGCGCCTTCGCCACGAACGTGTCGACGGCCACGTCGCCGTGCTCGTCGCCCTGGCCCGGCACCGACGTACGGCCGGGCTCCTCCGACCATCGGCCCATCACGTACCACTTGGTCGGCTCACCGGAGACCAGCCTGGCCTGCAGCGCGACCTCGATCCACGAGCCGTCCGGGGCGCTCGCGGTCCACGAGGGCACCAGTTCGGTCGCGGCGAAGCCCAGCTCGGTGAAGGCGGTGCGGCCTTGGGCGAGCCGGGTGTAGGAGACGGGCACCGGCACCATTGTGGTTTCGGCCCGGGGGGAGCGCATCGGAAGGTTTACGTACTGGTGGCGGCGAGGGCGGCGATCCAGGCGGCGAGCATCTCCACGACGTCGTCGAAGGTGTCCTCTTCCGAGGGCATCTCCCGGTGGGCCGAGGCGCGGGCTCGCCAGCGCTCGATCTCGCTGTGCCCGGCCACGACGGCGATCGTCTGGCGCCAGGCGCGGTGGGCGTCGCGGGGCGGCAGGCCGAGCGCGGCGAAGAAGGCGAGCATGGCCTCGTTGGAGCGCCGGGTGTTCTCGTGCACGTCGAGCGCGGTGGTCTCGGCCAGGCGCAGCGCCGCCGGGTGGCGCCGGTAGAGGTCGAGCAGGCCGAGGCAGAGCTCGCGCAGGCTGTCGCGCCACCGGGCCGGGTCGAGCTCGGGCAGGAGCCATTGGCTCTGGAGCTGGTCGGCGGCCAGGCGTACGGCGTCGTCGCGGTCGGCCACGTACTTGTACAGCGCCCGCGGCGTGACCTCCAGGTGCGCGGCGAGCGCGCGCATGGTCAGCTCCGCGTCGCCGAGTTCGAGCACCGCGCGCCCGATGGCCTCGCGGGTGAGCGTCGGCCGCCCCTTGCGGAACTCGGGCCGCTTCCTGGTGCGCTCCATCGGGCGGCAGCTTATCAGCCTTGAAGTTCACACGTGTGGACTTTAAGGTGAGGGCAGCCTTCCCTAAGGAGTTCCCCTTGGCCGTCCTGATCATGACGATCGCCGCGACCGCATTGCTCGTCATCGACATCACGATCGTCTCCATCGCGCTGCCGGCCATCCAGTCCGACCTCGGCGGCGGGCTGGCGGCCGCGCAGTGGATCATCATCGGCTACACCGTCACCTTCGGCGCCCTGCAGCAACCCGCCGCCTCGCTGTCGGACCGGCTGGGCCGGCGCACGATGTTCACGGCGGGCATCACTGTGTTCACCGTGTCCTCGCTGGCCTGCGGCCTGGCCCAGTCGGCGCTCGCCCTGGACCTGGCCAGGCTCGCCCAGGGCGCCGGGGCCGCGCTGATCATGGCCAACGCGCTGCCGATGCTCGCGCAGACCTACGAGGGCCAGCGCCGCAACATGGCCATCGCCGTCTGGGGCACCACGCTCGGCGCCGCGGGGGCCGCCGCGCCGGTGCTCGGCGGCATCCTGCTCGCCGTGTCGGACTGGCGCGCGTTGTTCCTGGTCAACGTGCCCGTGGGCATCGTGGCCCTGTTCCTGTGCCGCCGCGTCCTGCCCGCCGACGCCGCGCGCGGCACCGCGCCGATCGACTGGCCGGGCGCGGCGCTGCTGCTGCTCCTTCTCACCGCGGCCAACCTGGCCCTCACCCTCGCCCAGTGGTGGTACGGAGCCGCCGCCGTCCTCCTGCTGGCCGCCTTCCTCCTGGTGGAACGCCGGGCCGTGGCCCCGGTCCTCGACCTGTCGCTGTTCCGCATCCCGACGTTCGTGGCCGCCTCGCTGCTGGCGTTCGTCTCCCGGGTGGCCACGATCGGCAGCTCGGTCTACTACGTCCTGTACTTCGAACGCGAGCTCGGCCTCACCCCGCTGGCCACCGGCCTGCTCATGGCCGCCATCCTCATCCCCCAGCTGCTCACCGGCCTGCTGGCGGGCAAGCTTCTGGCCCGGTTCTCTCCGTCGTTCCTCATCGCCGGGGGGTCGGCCGTCCTGGGGCTCGGCGGCGTCCACATGGCCATGACCTTCGCACCGGCCGCGAGTGCCTGGGACTTCCTGCCAGGCCTGATCCTGTGGGGCGTGGGCGGCGGCCTGGCCGCGACGCCCAAGACCACGCTCGCGGTCAACGTGGTGGAGAAGGAGCGGGCCGGGATGGCCTCCGGCATGGTCAACACCATGCTGGCCATCGGGGCGGCGGCCGGTGTGGGCCTGCTCGGCATTCCCTACGCCGCTGGCGGCGCCTCCCTGGTCATGTACACGGCCGCGGCGCTGTCGGTCGTGACGGCGGTCATCGCGCTGGTGCTGGTCCGCCCCCAGGACCTCGTGACCGGCGCCCCGGTCACCCGCTCGCCGTAGGGGAGGGTCAGCGGAGGGTGGAGCGGGTCAGAGCCCGGGAGACGCCCAGGGCGGCGGTCTTGACCGCGGGGGCCAGGCGTGTCGGGTGGAAGCGCGACAGCGGGACCGACACCGAGAGCGCGGCCACGACCGTGCCCTCGCGGAAGATGGGCGCGGCGATGCAGGCGCCGCCGATCTGCGCCTCCTCCCGCTCATAGGCGAGCCCGGCCACCTGGATCTGGCCGATCGCCTCCTCCAGCCGCTTGGCGTCCACGATGGAGTGCGCGGTGAGCCGGCGCAGGGGCCGGGCGAGCACCTCGTCGATGAGGCCCTGCGAGGAGTAGGCCAGCAGCGCCTTTCCCACTCCGGTGCAGTTCAGGGGCAGGCGGCCACCGACGCGCGAGGGCAGCGCGAGCGACTCGTGCGCCCGCAGCTTCTCGACGTAGACGACGTCGAGTCCGTCGCGGACCCCGAGGTGGATGGTCTCGCGCGTGGCTTCGTACAGGTCGTGCATGAACGGCAGCGCCGCGTGCCGCAGGTCGCGCTCCAGCGGAACCGTACTGCCCAGCTCGAACAGCCGCCGCCCCAGGACGTAACCGCGCTCGCGGCGCTCGACGGCGCCGATGGCGGTCAGGTCGGTGAGGAGCCGGTAGGCGGTGGTCTTGGGGAGCTGGCAGCGCTCGGCGACCTCGATGAGGCGCAGCGGGCCGCCGGTGGGGCGGAAGGCGTCCAGCACGAGCCAGGATTTCTCCAGCATCGAGAGACGGTCCGGGTTCCGTGTCACGGAACGCATTCTTGTCTATCGCCCACCAGGGGTTCTATACCAACATAGGCGTTAAATGTGCATTTATTGAGGAGCTGACCAGTGGTTGATCGCCTGGCCTGCCTGGCCATGGACCAAGAAGACCCGCTGCGCGCGTTCCGGGACGAGTTCGCGCTGCCGGAGGACGAGATCTACCTGGTCGGCAACTCGCTGGGGGCGCCGCCGCGTACCGCGGCCGAGCGCGTGCGGCAGGCCGTCGAGGACGAGTGGGGCCGCCACCTCGTCGGCGGCTGGAACGAGGCGGGCTGGTACGCCCAGCCCCTGACCACCGGCGACCGCCTGGCCCCGCTGATCGGCGCCGGACCCGGCGAGGTCGTGGCGGGCAACACCACCTCCATCGCCGTCTACCAGGCCGTCAACGCCGCCATGCGCCTGCGCCCCGGCCGTGACGTGATCGTCGTGGACCGCGGCAACTTCCCCACCGACAACTACATGATCGAGGGCCTCGGGGAGCTGCGCGACATCGGTGAGGGCCGCTTCGACGACGCCGCAGCCGTCCTGCTGTCGGAGGTGGACTACCGCACCGGCGCCCGCTACGACGTGCCCGAGGTCACCGCCCGCGTCCAGGAGGCGGGCGCGCTGATGATCTGGGACGTCTGCCACAGCGTCGGCGCGCTGCGCGTGGACGTCTCGGCCGCCGACTTCGCCGTCGGCTGCACCTACAAGTACCTCAACGGCGGCCCCGGCGCCCCCGCCTTCCTCCGCGTCCATCCACGCCACCAGGCCGTCGCGGAGAACGTCCTGTCCGGCTGGTACGGCCACGCCGAGCCGTTCGCGTTCGAACCCGGCTTCCGGCGGGCCGACGGCATCCGGCGCTTCACGGTCAGCACCCCGCACGTGCTGTCGTTCGCCGCGCTGGAGGCGGCGCTGGACATGTGGGAACGAGTCGACCTCGACCAGGTCCGCGCCAAGAGCATGGCGCTGACCTCGCTCTTCATCGACCTGGTCGGCGACAGGCTGGAGCTGGCCTCCCCGCGCGACCCCGAGCGCCGCGGCAGCCAGGTGAGCTTCTACCACCACGACGGCTACCCGGTGATGCGCGCGCTCATCGACCACGGCGTGCACGGCGACTTCCGCGCCCCCGACATCCTGCGCTTCGGCTTCGCCCCTCTGTACACCCGCTACGTGGACGTCTGTAACGCCGCCCAGACCGTGGCCGAGGTGCTGGAGAAGGAAGTGTGGCGCGAGGAGAGGTACGCGGTCCGCCTTGCCGTCACCTGACGCACGCCGCGCGGCCGGTTCCGCGCGGTGGAACCGGCTCTTGGGAACATGAGCGGTGATCGGCACTCTTGGCGCATCCCCCACGAAAGGCACCCCCCGATGCGCCGACTCCTCCACCGCGCCCTCGCCACGGCGAGCGTGGCCGGTCTGCTGACAGTCCCTCCGGCCACGGCGCAGGCCGCCGACGACGGCGTCCCCACGGTGTGCGGCGACCGCCGCCCCGGCGACCCCGGCCCCGGCACGTACGGCATGCAGCTCGACGGCTCCTTCCGCCACCCCGACCTGACGCCGCCGGGCGAGGAACGCGTCTCCTTCCCCGGCGGCGCGAAGGACCTGTTCCCGAAGACCAAGGGCTACGACCCCCGCTCCTACACCGAGGGCCCGATCAAGGTCGAGGCGGCCTACCGAGGCCCCGACTTCACCCCTGACTACTTCCACACCTGGCAGAACGTGGTCGACTTCGGCGGGCGCCGCTACCTGTTCCAGTACGACCGCACCGAGGCCCGGGTCTACGACGTCACCGACGTACGCAGGGTGCGGATCGTCGAGCGGCTCACCGGCAAGGACTGGAAGCAGGCCGACTACTGGGGCGCGGCCACCATCCAGTGGCGCGACGGCCACTACGTGATGATCCAGTCGTTCGAGCAGAAGCGGCAGGTCGAGGAGCTCGGCGACAGCCCGGAGCGCTCGAAGTTCGGCAACCCGGAGGGCGTGGCGAAGCTGCGCGCGCAGACGACGTTCAAGGGCTTCAAGGTCTACCGCCTGGACGGCCCGCGCAGGAAGGACTGGACGCTGCTGTCCACGGTCACCACCGACCCGACGCTGAGCGGCCCGGAGCCGGGCGTGCAGCAGGGCTCAGGCTCCCTCGACGTGCCCTACTGGACCGGCGGAAAGTACATGTACGTCGCCGTCGCGCCGCTGGACAGCTGGAGCAACACCGAGGTCCCCACCTACCTCTACTCCCCCGGCTACCAGGCCTACGACATGTCCGATCTGACCAGGCCGCGCCTGGTCGGCGAGTGGCACCGCAAGGGCCAGGTGGCGGGCGAGGAGGCCGCCTACGCCAAGAACCCGCGCTGCGGCAACCGCACGTCGTGGATGGGCGCCCGGATGCCGTTCTTCGTCGCCGGAAAATACGGCTTCGCCGCCATGGGCGGCTACGGCCTGTCGATTCTCGATATTTCGGATCCGTCCAAGATGCGGGAGATCGCGCACCTGGACCTCCCCGTCTCCTCCGGCGGCACCGAAGCCGACAACGTCGACGTCTCCCAGTACGAGAAGACCGGCATGGTCTACGTCTCCGGCTACCCGCTCGGCGAGGACTGCCACGAGCCCTACAAGGACGTCTTCCAGGTCGACGCCCGCGACCCCGCCAAGCCCAGGATCGTCGGCGCGCTGCCCCGCCCGAAGCCCGCGCCCGGCGCCCGGTTCGGCGACTACTGCCAGCGCGGCGGCAGTTTCGGCCCCAAGCGCTCCGGCTCCTACACCTCGCCAGGCGACCCGGCCCAGGGCCTGCTCGCCTACGCCTTCTACAACGCGGGCGTGCAGTTCTTCGACACGCGTGACGTGCGCCGGCCGAAGATCGCCGCCCAGTTCGTGCCCGCGGGATACAGCGCCGCCGTCCCCGACTACGCGCTCGGCAACCAGACCCATGCCATCTACACCGAATGGGACAGGAAGATCGTGTGGGTGTTCACCAACGACGGCATCTACGCGCTCTCGTCCGGGAAACTGCTGGGGACGCCGAACCTGGGCGGGCCCGCGAAGCCGTTCCGGAACAGCGCCCGCTAGGCGATAGGCCATAATGCGGTAAATGCGCACCCGGTTGTATAAAGACGGCGTCGTGGTGAAGAAGGGTTTCCCCATCGCCGACGTCTCCGAGTACGTCTGCGACGACGACTGCGTGGTCTGGTTCGACCTGTGTTCCCCCACCCCCGGCCAGCTCGGCGTCATCAGCGAGGAACTGGGTCTGCACGAGCTGGCCGTGGAGGACGTGCTCAACGACCACCAGCGGCCCAAGCTCGACGTGTACGACAGCCACCTGTTCATCACCGTGTACGGGATCTACCTGGACGAGGAGGGCGACCTCGACCCGGTGGAGATCAACGTCTTCGTGACGAAGAACGCGCTGGTGACCGTACGGGAGAACGACCGCTTCACCATCGACGACGTGGTCGCCCGCTGGGACGCCAGCGGGGAGCACACCGCCCGCCACGGCGTGGCCTTCCTGCTGCACGGGCTGCTCGACTACGTCGTGGACGGGCATTTCGACCTGGTGCAGACGCTCGACGGCCAGGTCGAGGAGCTGGAGGACGCGCTGTTCGGCGAGGCAGGCAACAACCGGGAGCTGCAGCGGCGCACGTTCCGGCTGCGCAAGAACATGGTGCGCTTCCGCAAGGTCACGCTGCCCATGCGCGAGGTGCTCTCGACGCTGGTGCGCCGCGACCGGCAGGTCCTGGTCAACGCCGAGATGGGCCCCTACTACCAGGACGTCTACGACCACGTGCTGCGCGTGACCGACTGGGTCGACTCGCTGCGCGAGCTGATCAGCAACCTGCGCGAGACCCACCTGGCCCAGCAGGGCTTCAAGCTCAACGAGATCATGAAGCGGCTGACCGGGTGGGCTGCCATCATCGCGGTGCCGACCGCGATCACCGGCTTCTACGGGCAGAACGTGCCCTATCCGGGCGAGGGCCAGCCGTGGGGCTTCTGGATGTCGACCATGGTCGTGGCGGGCGCCTCGGTGGCCCTGTACACCGTCTTCAAGAAGAAGGACTGGTTGTAGCACGGGGCCGCGGCGGCGCCGCCCGGCTGGGCGGCGCCGACGGCCAGCCGTACCCGCGCGGCGCCGGAGGCGGGGTAGAGCGGCAGGCAGCGGCCGCCCGCCACGAGCGTGCGGCGGCCGACGGGGCTGGCGATGAGCTCCAGGCCGTCGTAGGTGACCGGCGCCGACAGCCGCAGCACCCACAGGCCGCCCTCCGTGCGCGAGCGGGCGCCGTCGAGGGCGTAGTAGTCGAGCACGCCGGCGCTCTCGGAGATCACCGCGCGCATGGTGAAACGGCGGCCCTCCACGGAGAAGATCTCCGCGGAGGGCGCGTGGTACATGGAGTGCACGTAGGTCAGGGCGAAGCCGCCCCGGCCCAGGGCCAGGCCGTGGACGGCGGGGCCGCCAGCGGCGGCGCCCGAGCCGAGCGCCAGGGCCGCGAGCAGCGCGAGCAGGAGCCTGATCAGCCCTGGGTCTCCTTGAAGTAGCGGGCCGCGCCGGGGTGCAGCACGACCGGCTCGACCTGCTGGCCGAGCTTGGGGTCGAGCTTGTTCGCCTCCGAGTGCACCTTGACCAGCTCGGCCTTCTTCTCGAACAGGGTCTTGGTGATGTCGTAGGCGAGCTGCTCGTCCATCTTGTCCGGCACGAGCAGCACGTTGCCGACGGCCATCGTCTTGATCGCGCCGGTGAGCTTGTAGGAGCCCGCCAGGTCCACGTCGAGCGTCACGTACTGCTTGCCGAACTTGGTCTGCATGCCGCTCAGCACGTCGCTGGTGTCGAGCATCTTCATGTCCGGCTTGCTCGTGGCCAGGTCCACGATTCCGGCGGTGGGCACGCCGCCGACCCAGAAGAAGGCGTCGATGGTGCCGTCCTTGACCGCCTGCACCGACTCGTTGATCGACAGCTGCGACTTGGTGACGTCGCTGTCGGGGTTGAGCCCGGCCGCCTCCATCATGCGGCGGGCCATGACCTGGGTGCCGGAGTTGGGCGGGCCGAGCGAGACGCGCTTGCCCTTCAGATCGGCGACCTTGGTGGCGGCCACACCGGGCGCGACGACGACCTGCGCGTAGTTGTCGTAGATGCGGGCGATCGCCTGGATCGGCTGCTTCTCGGTGAACGAGCCGACGCCGTTGACCGCGTCGGCCGCGGTGTCGGTCTGGGAGAAGCCGATGTCGGCCTTGCCGGTGGCCAGCAGCTTGATGTTCTCCACCGACGCCGAGGTGACCGAGGCCGTGGCCTGGGTGTTGGCGACGTTGGCCTGGATCTGCTTGGCCAGGCCGCCGCCGTAGACGTAGTAGACGCCCGTGGTGCCGCCGGTGGCGATGGACAACCTGTTGCCGCCGCCGCAGCCCGCGGCCGCGGCGAGCGCCACGACAGCCGCCGCCAGGGTGATGAGCACACGTTTCACGCTGGAGTTCTCCTTTTTCGAATGAGATGTACGGCTGTCGCCACGGCCAGAACCGCGAAACCGGCGACGATCGGGACAGGTTCGAGGAAGAGCAGGAGGATTCCGGCGACCGCCGCGATCACGCGCTCGGGCCACCCGGTGAAGCCGCCGGTGGCCATCGCCAGCGCCAGGACGGCGACCCCGGAGACGGCGGTCAGCGCCAGGATGGTCCCGATCGGCCCCTGGGCCAGCAGCGCCTGCCCGTTGGGCGTGAGCACGAAGGCGAACGGCACCAGGAAGGCGGGCAGCGTGTAACGCCAGGTCATCATCATCGTGCGGTAGCTGTTGCCGCCGGTGATGGCCGCCGCCGCGACGGCCGACAGCGCCGTGGGCGGGCTCACCTCCGACAGCACCGCGTAGTAGAAGATGAACATGTACGCCTCGGCCTTGTCGACGCCGAGCGTCATGAGCGCGGGGGCGATGATGACCGCGGCGATGATGTAGCTCGCGGTCACGGGCACCGCCAGGCCCAGCAGCATGACCGCCAGGCCCGCCATGATCGTGGTGAAGATCAGGTTGCCCGCGGCCACGTCCACGATGATCGAGCTGAGGTTGAGCCCGAGCCCGGTCTGGGTGATGACGCCGACGATGATGCCCGCCGCCGCGCAGACCGCGGTGACCGGCAGCACCTCCAGCGTGCCCTTGGCCAGCGCCTGCCCGACGCGCTTGGGCCCCATGCGGTGGGCGGGGTCGAGGAAGGACAGCGCGAACGCGACGAGGGTGGCGATGACGACCGACTGGAAGGCCGAGCGGTCCAGCGCCATCAGCACGATGATGAGGATGAGCGAGCTGAAGTGGTAGCCGAAGCGCAGCATGAGCTTGCCGGCCTTGGGCGCGTCCACCTGGACGGCGTGGGTGCCGAACCGCCGCGAGTCGATCTCGATGGCCAGGAAGATGCCGAGGTAGTACAGGATCGTGGGGATCGTCGCGTAGAGCAGCACCGTCAGGTAGCCGACCCCGAGCTGCTCGGCGATGATGAAGGCGGCCGCGCCCAGCGTGGGCGGCGACAGGATCGCGCCGATGCCGCTGGCGGCCAGGATGCCGCCCGCGGCCTCGCGGGGGTAGCCGGCCCGCTTGAGCACCGGCCAGGCTACGCTGCCGAGGCTGACGGTGGTGGCGGTGCCGGAGCCGGAGACGGTGCCGAGCAGGAATCCCGCGGTGGTGACGGTGCGGCCGGGGGCGGCCCGCGACTTGCGGAAGGCGGCGAAGCTCAGGTCGATGAAGAACTTGCTGGCGCCGGAGTAGTCGAGGACCGCGCCGTAGATGGTGAAAAGGATGATGTAACTGGCCGCCACCTGCATCGGGACGCCGAAGAATCCTTCTGTGCCGGTGTAGAGCTGGGAGATGATCTGGCCGAGGTCGAATCCGCGGTGCCCGATCGGCCAGCTGACCGGCAAATAGTTCCCGAGGTAGGCATATACCAGGAAAATTCCGCAAATGATGCTGAGGGCGCTGCCGACCGTGCGGCGTACCGCTTCCAGGAGCAGCACGGTCAGGCCCAGCCCGCCGATGATGTCCCAGGTGCTGAGGTTGGAGCTGGAACCGCGGTCGCGGAAGGCGTCGATGTCGAGCAGCGGGTAGAGCAGGACACCGAGCGACAGCGCGGCGAGCACCCAGTCGAGGATCGTGGGCGCCTCGCCGCGCTGCTGCTCAACGGGCTCCTGCCGGCGCAGGCGCCGCACCAGGGAGACCAGGCCGGAGCGGTAGCGCAGGAAGACCAGCGGCAGCGCCACGGCCAGGAACGTCATCCTGTGCTGCACCGGCTCCACCGGCTGGAAGACCACGACGAGGGAGTAGGCCGACAGGAGGCCGCCGATGATCCAGACGCCGAGCCGTAACGGCCCGGACAATTCACGGGCCGGACGTTCCCCCTCCGCGGCCGAGACCAACTCGGCCGCACGCTTGTCACTTACTTCGGTCACGTTCTTGCCTCCCCGACATGGCGTTGGGGGGGACTTTACGAGCCTGTTTAGGTCCCTGGGAAGGGTCCGTTATCTCATTGATTTCTCGACGATAATTCAGCGGTCAGAAAATCGGGCGGGAACGCGCGGCGAGCTCGGCGACGGGCACGTTTCCCTCCTGCCCGCCGTCGCGCCGCCGCACCGCGCACGATCCGTCCGCCGCCTCGCGCGACCCCACCACCAGCTGGTACGGCACCAGCCGATGCGCCCGGATCCTGGCCCCGAGGCTGCCGCGGTCCGGGTGGGCCAGCTCGGCCCGCAGGCCCGCCTCGACGCAGCGCCGTACCAGGTCGTGGGCGGCCGGCAGCTCCGCCTCCGACAGCGGCACCACCACCGCCTGCACCGGTGCCAGCCAGGCCGGCAGCGCGCCGCCGTGCGCCTCTACCAGGTGGGACAGCAGCCGTTCCATGCCGCCGACGACGCTGCGGTGCACCATGGCCGGACGCCCGCCGCCCACGTAGGACAGCTCGAAGCGCCCGGGCATGTAGAGGTCGACCTGGACGGTGGACAGGGTCGACTCGCGGCCCGCCGGGCCGGCTATCTGGATGTCGATTTTCGGGCCGTAGAAGGCGGCCTCGCCGTACTCCTCGTCATAGGACCGGCCGCGCGCGTGCAGCACCTCGCGCAGCACCCGCTCCGAGCTCGCCCACAGCGCGGGGTCGTCGACGAACTTGTCCGACGAACCGCCCAGCGACAGCCGGTAGCGGGCGGCCTTGATGCCGAGCTGGGCGTGGGCGGCCTCGATGAGGTCGAGCGCGGCGGCGACCTCGTCGGCGGCCCGCTCGGGAGGGCAGAACACGTGGCCGTCGTTGAGCTGGATCGAGCGCACCCGGTTCAGGCCGCCGAGCACGCCGGACATCTCCGAGCGGTACTGCCCGCCCAGCTCGGCCAGGCGCAGCGGCAGCTCGCGGTGGCTGCGCCGGCGCGAGCGATAGATGAGGGCGTGGTGGGGGCACAGGCTCGGCCGCAGCACGAAGCGCTCGCCGCCCACCTCCATCGGCGGGAACATGTCCTCGCTGTAGTGGGACCAGTGGCCCGACAGCTCGTAGAGCTCCTGTTTGCCGAGGACGGGCGAGTTGACGTGCTGGTAGCCGTTGCGGCGTTCGAGCTCGTGGACGTAGTCCTCGACGGCCTTGCGGACGGCGGCGCCCGCGGGCAGCAGGTAGGGCAGTCCCGAGCCGATGAGCGGGTCGGTGCCGAAGATGGCGAGTTCGCGGCCGAGCTTGCGGTGATCGTTCATGGTGGTTCCCCTGGATGGAAGGGGGCGAACGACCTTCGAGCGCGTCTCCGGGCGTTCGCCCGGAGAGCAGGAATCAGCGCGCCGGGACGGGGTCCGGCGTCGTCGTGACGTGAACGCGCTGCATGGGGCTCACCGTAGCATCAGCGTCCCTGGGCCGCATTCACGATCCGGGTAGTGGAGCGGCCGGGGATGGCCTCCAGCTCCCAGCACTCGGCGCCGAGCAGCGCCGCGGCCGCGCACCGGCCGCCCGCGTGCGGGTCGCCCGCGGTGTGGGCCAGCGCGCCGGGACGCATGGGCGCCATGAGGTCGATGTAGTCCTCGGGGCCGTGGGCCTCGGGCGGGCCGGTCACCACGAACACGCCGCTCACGCAGCGCAGCGCGGCCAGCACCTCGGCCCGCTCGGCGGCGGGGTTGACCGGGCGTGTGGGTCCCTTCCACGCGCGTACGCGGGGATCGTCCTCGACGCCGATCACCAGCGGCAGCCCGCGGGCGGCCACGGCGTCGAGATAGCGCACGTGGCCGACGTGCAGGATGTCGAACACACCGGTCACGTACGCCGCGCCCGGCTGGTCGTAGGGTCGCACCCACACGGCCTCGAGGCTGCTCACCCGTGCTCTCCTCCGTCGGCGGACTCGTCGATCGCAGCGTACTTGGTCATGGCAAACGGGCGCGCAGGCGACCATGGGAAAGGGCATTCCTACCTTTTCGCGATAATCTGCGACCCCCTCCTCGCGCGTCTCATGAGGTCAGCGAAATCGGGGAGGTCGCCATGGCAGCGCCGGACTTTCACAGCCAATCGGTCGTCCGGCTACCGGGGGCACCGGCCCAGGTCGCACGGGCCAGGAACGCCGTGACCAGCGCGATCGGGCGCGATCACCCTTTACACGACGAGGCCGTGCTGCTCACCAGCGAACTGGCCACCAACGCCGTCCTGCACACCCAGTCGGGCGCCGGGGGCACGTTCACCGTCAGCGTCCGGGCCACCGGCGACCTGGTGCGGGTGTGCGTGGAGGACGCGGGCTCCGACGCGCCGCCGTGCGCCTGCCGCGCCGGCGGGCTGACCACCGGCGGACGGGGCCTGCCGCTGCTGGAGGCGCTCAGCCACCGCTGGGGATTCGAACGTTCCAACGGGGCCAACCGCGTCTGGTTCGAGCTGCTGCTGGTCACCGTCCCCGAGGTCTGGGCGTTACAGGTCTAACCGGCACAGCCCCTCGGCCAGCGCCTTGGTCGTCAGCCGGGTGCGGCTGTCGCAGCCGAGCTTGGTGAAGATGTGCTCCAGGTGCGTGGTGACCGTCCGCACGCTCAGCACCAGCGCCGCGGCGATCTGCGGGTTGGAGTCCCCCGCGGCCACGCGGGTCAGCACGTCCACCTCACGCCCGGTCAGCTCGTACGGCAGGCCGCACGGCCGCTCGGCGACCACCGCCCCCTGCAGGGAGCCCTGGAAGCCGACCCCCGCCCTGATCACGCGCACGTCGCGCCACTGGCCGGCCGCGTCCAGCCACAGGCCGCGCCTGCTCAGCTCGCGCGAGTCGATGAAGGCGCGGGCGAAGGCGGCCAGGCCGGGCTCGCCGTACAGGGCGGGCGAGGGCTCGGTTCCCGGTACGGCCCGCCGTACCCCTGCCCGGTCGAAGGCGACGGCGCGGTAGCCGGCGGGCGGCGCGGTGGGGGCGACCACGCACCGCGACAGGTCCGTGACGTGGGCCAGCGTCGGCGCGGCCGCCTCGACCAGCGCGTCCGCGCCCTCGGGCGGCGCCTGGCGGTAGGCCAGGTGGAGCAGGCCGGTGTAGCGGCCCTCGGCCAGGAACAGCGGCGCGGTCAGGCCCGCGCGCCAGCCGTATGGCTCCAGGTGGCGGCGGAAGTAGCGGCGGGTGCCCGGGTCCGGCATGGCCAGCGGGGCGCGGGCGGCCATCGCGCGCTTGTAGGCGTCGAGGGCGGCGTACTCCTCCGCGGCGTCGCGATCGATGCGCTCGTGGCCGCTGGAGACGACGCTGCGGTGGCGGCCGGTGTCGGGGTCGTAGGCCACGAACTCGTAGGCGTCGACGGGGACGACCCGGCGCAGCGCGGCCATGGCGCCGTGGGCGCCGCCTCCGCCCGCCACCTGGTAGCCGACCTCGGCGAACGCCTGTAGCAGGGGGATCTCGGCCACGGCTCTTTATACCACTGGGCGGAATTCATGAGCTTTTGTGCTGCGCACTCGGCATCGGTTTCCCCAAGTCTCCAGAAAACCCCCCGGCCCCACCTGAAGACCGATTCGGCCGTCATGTCATGATCGCTGGCATGACGGCCGATCTCGTCGCCAGGAAGGTGACCGACCTGCTCGCGCCGCAGGTCCTGGTCATCGCGATGCCGCCGCTGGTGGGCCTGGTCTCCTCGGGCTGGGAGGGGGCCGGGTGGGGCGTGCTCGCCGCGGCCCTGTGCGGCGGCGTCCCGGCGGCGGTGATCGCCGCGGGCGTGCGATCGGGCCGCCTGGACTCCCACCACATCGTGGACCGGGCCCGCCGTACCGGCCCGCTGCTCAGCGCCGTGGCGGCGGTGCTCGCCGCGCTGATCCTCCTCATCGCCCTGGGCGCCCCGACCCTGCTGGTCGCGACCGTCACCGCGATGCTGGCCGCGCTGGCGGTGACGATCCCGATCACGCTGCGGTGGAAGATCTCCTTCCACGCCGCCGTGTGCGCGGGCACCGTGGTCGTCATGGCCTACGTCCTGCCCGCCGTACCGACCGTCCTGATCGGGGGCGCGGTGGTGGCGCTGGTGTGCTGGGCGAGGGTACGCCTGTCCCACCACACGCCCGCCCAGGTGAGCGCGGGCGCCGCCGCCGGCCTGACCACCACCCTCGCCACCCTGACCGCGTTCGGTCTCTGATCGGCCGGAATAGCGGGGCGGCGCGTGCGGTTGCCGAAGCTATGAAGAGCCGGTTGAGAGTCGAGCCGACGGCCAAGCGGGTACGCGCCTACCTCGGTGGACAGGTGGTCGCCGACACCACCAGAGCCCTGCTGGTCTGGGAAAGCCCGCACTACCCGACCTACTACCTGCCGCTCGACGACGTGGCGTCCGGGGCGCTCAAGGCGAGCGGGGCCACCAGCCGGTCGCCGAGCCGGGGTGAGGCGGTCGTGCACGCGGTGAGCGCGGGGGGCAAGGTCGCCGAGAACGCCGCCCTCACCTATCCCGACTCCCCCATCGAGGAACTGCGCGGGCACGTGCGGCTCGACTGGGACTCCATGGACGCCTGGTTCGAGGAGGACGAGGAGGTGTACGTGCACCCGCGCGACCCGTACAGCCGCGTGGACATCCTGCCCAGTTCCCGGCGGATCAGGGTCGAGGTGGACGGCGTCACGGTGGCCGACTCCACCCACGCCATGATTCTGTTCGAGACCGGGCTGCCCGCCCGGTACTACCTGCCCAAGATCGACGTCCGCCTCGACCTGCTGGAGCACACCGACTCGGCCACGAGCTGCCCGTACAAGGGGACGGCCGAGTACTGGACGGTCAACGGCCGCAAGGACCTGGCCTGGTCCTACCGGACGCCGCTGCCCGAGAGCGAACGGGTCGCGGGCCTGATCTCCTTCTACAACGAGAAACTCGACATCTACGTCGACGAGGTGCTCCAGGACCGCCCCAGGACGCCGTTCTCCTAGATCTGCTCGCGGCCCTCGTCGGGCGGCGCGCCCGCGTCGTCCTCCAGGCGGCGGCGCAGGCGCTTGAGCCACCATCGCGGCGCCGACACCAGCGAGAAGCGCAGCACCATCAGCGCGGCGATCGTGATCGCCGTGAGCAGCAGCGGCTGCCAGAACGTGGTCAGCCGCTCCCCCAGCACCGCGCCGAGCCCCACGCCGGTGTAGGAGCCGAGGAAGGCGGCGGTGCGCATGCCGTGGGCGTTGTCCCGGTCGCGCCCGAGCAGCAGGTTCATGAGCCGGGCCCGCAACGGCTCGCGCCGCTGCTCGGGCCTGCGCACCACCGGCGCGCGCAGGAGCAGCATCCTGTGCGTGGCGCCCCTGAGGCCGTTGGCCAGGACCAGGGTGAGCGCGAGGCCGACGATCGTGCCGAAGGCGACCGTGAGCGCCCACGTCAGCACCACGCCGAGCGCCGGGGTGATGCTGAGGATCTGGGGGACGAGCAGGCCGACCAGCACCCCGGCCGCCGCCGACAACGCCAGCCCGGTGATCAGCACGCAGGCGTTGGCCGGGAAGCGCAGGAGGTCGGCCAACGCCACCCACCGGTCGTGCTCGGCCTGCAGCGTGACCCGCCGGTTGCGGATCGAGGCCACCACGTTGGCGGTCCTGATCAGGCCGAGGCTGAACCTGACGCCCGTCACCAGCCGGGTGATCGGCCTGGCGTCCTCGCCCTTGAGCACCTCCTGCAGCTCCGGGTACCACTCCTCGTCGTGCAGCGGCACCCGCATGTCCTCGGGCAGGCGCCGCCTGGCCAGGCGCAGGAGCCCTTCCGGGATACGGTCGAGGCGGCCGCGGATCTCCTCGCTGACCAGTTCGGCCAGTGCGGTCCCGAGGATCGCCCCGATCGCGGCGGCGATGGCGATGAAGGTGTTCACGCGTATCCGCCCTCGGGCCGGACGGCGCCACGCGGCGGCGGCGGGGTGAGGCGGGCGCTCAGCTCGGCCAGCGCCTGCCTGGCCGAGGCCGCGCCGCCACCGGTGAGCAGGTACAGCCGGCGCGGCGGCCGTCCCTCGTGCCGCGCGTCGACGACCTCGCGCCGCCCCTCGATCCAGCCGGCCGCCTCCAGCCGGGCGAGAATCGGGTAGAGCGTCCCGCTCTGCACTTTGGCGTGCTTCATCAGCTCGAAGCCGTAGCGGGGCTCGGAGACGTCTTCGAGGAAGATCCGGAGCACGGTGGCCACCGTGGTGGTCAGACGGACTTCGGAGGGCATGCCGAGAATCTACATAGGGTACGCCGCCCGTAGCCCTGTCCCCCGGGTGACAGAACCGGGACTCAGAGCGCCGCCAGCTCCCGCCACTCGGCACGCGGCATCTCGCCGGGACGGGCGGTGAGCACCTGCAGGCACACGTGGTCGGCCCCGGCGTCGACGTGCTCGCGCACCCGCTTCTCGATGGCCGCCATGTCGCCGTAGGCCACGATCGCGTCCACCAGCCGGTCCCCCACCTGGCTGATCTCGTCCTCGCCGAACCCCAGCCGCCGCAGGCTGGCGATCTGGTGCGGGGCGGCGCCGGCGTAGAAGCCGACGTGCTCCCTGGCCACCTCGCGCGCCCGGCTCACGTCCGTGTCGAGCACCACGGCCTGCTCGACCGCCAGCAGCGCGTCCGGCCCCATGGTCTCCCGGGCGCGCGCGGTGTGCTCCACCGGCACGAAGTACGGGTGCGCGCCCAGCGTGCGCCCGGCCGCCACCGCCAGCATCTTCGGCCCGAGCGCCGCCAGCACCCTCCTCGGCGGGTACGGCGAGGCCGCCGAGGTCAGCGGGATCGCGTCCATGGCGTCCAGGTAGGCGCTCATGGAGGCGACCGCCCTGCCCTTGCTGGGGATGGAGTAGCCGTCCATCTCGATCGGCTCGTCGCTGATCCGGTGCCCGCCGAGGCCGAGCACGTACCGGCCCGGGTATGCCTCGTTGATCGCCCGCTCCGCGGCGGCCATCGAGATCGGGTCGCGCAGCGCGATGTTCGCGATCCCCGCGGCCACCGTCATCCGTCGCGTGGCCGACAGCAGCAGCCACGACTGGCTCACCGAGTCGCGCCCGAACCCCTCGCCGAACCACAGCGTCCCGTACCCCAGTTCCTCGATCTCGGCCGCGGCCTCGCGCACCTCCGACGCGGGGCGCCCGTCGAAGGCGAAGGTCCAGACGCCGATCCTGCCGAGGCCGTGGTCCGTCATGATGCTCCTCCTCTATCCGGAGAACCTCTCCGGATACTGCGGGACTATAATCGGAGAAGTTCTCCGTTTTCAACTCGCCCGGAGGTGCCCGTGACGTTGCGCGCCGACGCCCGCCGTAACCGCGACCTGCTGGTGGCGGCGGCCATCGCGGTGGTCGCGGAAGAGGGTCCCGACGCGTCCCTGAACGAGATCGCCCGGCGCGCCGGCGTCGGACCCGGCACCCTCTACCGGCACTTCCCCACGCGGGACGCGCTGCTGGCCGCCGTGTTCGAGGGCCGCCTGTCGAGGCTGTGCGAGCAGGCGGAGGAACTGGCCGCGGCCGAGCCACCGGGCGAGGCGCTCATCGCCTGGCTACGCCTGCTGACCGTCCACGCCATGACCGACCAGGGCCTGGGCGCCCGCATGATGCTCCCCACCTCGACCGCCGGCGTGGACTGCTGGGCCATGCTCCGCACCGCCGCCGACCGCCTCCTGCTCCCCGCCCAGAGCGAGGGCGGCCTGCGCCCCGACATCGACTTCACCGACCTGGTCGAGCTGACGGCCGGCATCGCCCAGTCCGCACCCGACCCGGCCCGCGCCGACCGCCTGCTCACCCTGACCCTCGACGGCCTCCGCTCCGGCCACACGAACGGAAGCCCGAAGCCAAGCACCTGACACACCCGGGCCGTCGCCGAGGCCCGCGCGCCGGTCACGGACGCCGGTGGGTGGCCTCGCTGATGGCGTCGAGGTGAACGAGGACGTCGAAGGAACGGCCGAGCGCGACGTTCTCCGGCGGGAACGGGTACGCGATGCCGATGCCGCGCGTGGGACGGGCGACGTCCAGCCAGGCGCGCGCGGCGGCCGGGGCGGTGCGGAGGTCGAGGTAGTAGTCCCGGTGGCGCACCTTGTCCAGGGTGTACTCGTTCATCCCGTGCTCGGCCGTACCCACGGTGAACTTCTTCCACTCGCCGCCCAGCCTGCCGTCCGTGGCCAGGAACGAGCCCCGGCCGAAGGTGAAGCCGATCGGCAGATACCCCTCGCCCAGCGCGTCACGCAGGTACGCCCCCTGCGTCTTGGGGTACAGCGCGGGGTTCGCGGCCACGTACGCCACGTGGGTGTTGTGCGCCGACACCAGCACCTTGCCGCCGGTACGGCGCTGCCACCAGGCCGTGTTGTCGGCCATCACCTGGTCGCGGAACCGCTGCGCCTGCGGCAGCGAAGCCCGGTCCGTCAGGTCGAAGGCGAGGAACGTGGCCGTCTGCGAGATGGACCGCGCGTTCTGGACGGCGAGCTCGAACGCGTCCGTGCCCTTGCCCTCCAGGCCGCCGACCAGTTCCAGCGCCTGCCGGGCCTGGGCGGCGAGCCGCTGCCGCTCGGCGAGCGGCTTGCGCAGGTAGGCGAACGCGTCGTCGATCGGGCGCAGGCCGGTGTACAGCTCGTCGAGCCGCCTCAGCGAGTCCGGATGGTCGCGCTCCACGTATCCGGTGACACGGCCGAAGAACGCGTCGCTCACCTTGGGCGCGCCGACGTCATCGCCGATGAAGCGGACCATGCGGCCGGGGTTGCGGCGGTTGTGGTCCCGCATCCACGCGATCAGGCTGACGAACTCCTCCCGGTCCCACGGCGAGTTCGCCAGCGCCGCCTTCGTGACCTCGCGCACGTCACCCTCGCCGGTCCGCAGGTAGTCGTCGATCTCCAGCCCCGCCGGCCAGCTCACCTCCAGCGCGAACGTCCGGAAGCCCTTCTTCTCGACGAGGTGGCGGAAGACCCGCTCCTTCATGGCGAAGAACTCGTGCGACCCGTGCGTGGCCTCCCCGAGCCCCACCACCTTGGCGTCGCCGATGCTCGCGCCGAGGGCCCGCAGGTCGGCCGTGTGCCCGCCGGGCTCGGTCGAGCGGAGGGGGTGGGCGGCCCGCTCCAGGGCGCGTACCGGATCCTGCCCGCCCCCCGGCGTGACGGCGACGGCGGCGGCCGCGGGAGCGAGCACCGCCCCCGCCACGATCGCCGCCAGCAGTCCTGTACGGCCGATGCGCTCGGTCATTCGGTCTTGCCCCTCGCTTGTCGAGGATCTCGTGGTGAGATCCGGCTTCACGAGGCTATGGGCGCACCGCCGCCGCGCCCATGACGCTGACCAGCGTCTTCGTGGTAGGGCGGCCCCTACTGGTGGTGGGCGGCGTGCCTCGCGCGGCGTGGGGTCGGGGGCGGGGCGGGGTCGGCGGTACGGCGGGCCACCAGGGCGGCCAGCGCGGTGGTGATCGGGACGGCCGAGATCAGCCCCAGCGTGCCCACCACGCTGCGGACGATCTCCTGGGCGATCACCGGGTTCGTCAGGACCTGGCCCAGCGGCTCCCGTCCGACGCTGATCAGCAGCAGCAGGGGCAGCGACGCCCCGGCGTACGCCAGGATGATGGTGTTGATGACCGAGGCGATGTGGGCCCTGCCGACCCGGCCGCCGGCGCGGTACAGGCGGCGGAAGCCGTAGCCGGGATTGGCGTGGGAGAGTTCGGCGACGGTCACGGCCTGGGTGACGGTGACGTCGTCCAGGACGCCCAGGGAGCCGATGATGATGCTCGCCAGCAGCAGGCCCTGGGTGTCGATGTCGTAGCTCATGCCGAGGTTGAAGGCGGCCTCGTCGGTGATGCCGGCCAGGTGGGCCAGGTCGAGTGACACGTACGACAGGGCGCCGGTGATCACCAGACTGGTCAGGGTGCCCAGGACGGCCATCGCGGTCGGCAGCGTGAAGCCGTGTGTCAGGAACAGCACCGTCAGCATGATGGCCGCCGAGCCCACGATCGCCACCAGCAGCGGCGGCTTGCCGTCCAGGATGCCGGGCAGCACGAACAGCAGCAGCACCGCGAACGTCACCCCCAGCCCGAACAGCGCGCTCAGCCCCCGCCACCGGCCGAACGCCACGACGGCCAGCGCGAACGCGGCGCCGAACAACCACAGCGGCGTCGAACGGTCGTGGTCGGACAGGCGGTACGGCGACACGTCGAGCGTGGGCTCGGGCGCGTAGACCACGATGACGTCGTCGCCGGCGTGGAAGATCTGCGCACCCGGCCCGCTGGGCAGCTGGAGCTTGGCCTCCTTGCCGGGATTGGGGCCGCTGGTGAGCTTGACCACGGCGTCGCCGCAGGTGGCGGGGTCCGGCGGGGGGAGTTTCTGACCACCGTCGACCGGCGGCTCCTCGGGGCACGGGGTCAGGGTGACGGCCTGGATGGTGGCGGTGTAGCGGGCCAGGCCGCTTTCCGGCGAGGCGGGCGCCTCGGGAGGTGAGGGCCACAACCACACGAGCGCGGCGACGGTCGCGACCGCCAGCGGAACCAGCACGGCGAGCGCCGCCAGCACGGCTCTCTTCGACGGGGGTACGGCGGGGCCGTGGGAGTGGTTGGCGCCCATGGGCGGGTGTTTCTCCTCAGCGGGAAAGGGGGTTCCGCCAGGAAGGTTACCGGGGCCGCGCTGGTCAGGCGGCGCCGATGGTCACGACGATCTTGCCCCGCCCGTGCCCGCCCGCCACCTCCCCGACCGCCAAGGCCGCCTCCTCCAGCGGGTACGTGCGGCTGACCACCGGCCTGACCCGTCCGGAGGCGGCCAGCGAGGCCAGCTCCCGCAGATCCTCGGCCCGGGTGACGGCGAACAGGGCATGGAGGGTCTGCCCGGTGACCGGGTTCAGCAGCGCCGCCCGCAACTGCCGCTGCAGACCGCTCAGCCACCGCCCGCCACCCTCCCCGCCGACGATGACGAGGTGACCCCGCGGCGCGAGGACCCGACGCAGCCGCGACAGCGGCCGATTGCCCGCCGTGTCCACGATGAGGTCGTAGCGGAGCGAGCCGGCGGTGACGTCCTGACGGGTGTAGTCGATGACGTGCCCGGCCCCCAGCGACCGCACCAGTTCGGCCTTGTCCGCCCCGCACACCCCGGTGACCTCCGCCCCCAGGTCCTTGGCGAGCTGGACCGCGAAACTCCCGACCCCGCCTCCGGCGCCGATGACCAGCGCCTTCTGCCCGGGTGTGACCCGCCCGCGCACCGCCTGCAGCGCCGTGACCCCGGACGACGGAAGGGCGGCCGCCTCCTCGAACCCCACCTCGCCGGGCTTCGCGGCGAGCTTGTCCTGCCGGGCGACGGCGTACTCGGCGAAGGCCGCGTCGCAGACGCCGAACACCGCGTCACCGGCCCGGAACGCGCTCACCCCCGCGCCCACCGCCTCGACGACGCCCGCGAGGTCGCTGCCGCGCACCTTGTTCCTGGGCGCGCGCAGCCCGAGCATCGGCCTGATGAGATACGGCTCGCCCTTCATGAGGTGAACGACCCCGGCGTCGACCCCGGCCGCCCTGACCCGTACCAGCACCTCCCCGTCGCCGGGCACCGGGCGGGGCAGCTCCGTCATGCCCAGGACGCCGGCGCCGCCGTAGCGGTCCTGGGTGATCGCCTTCATCGTCATGCCGCCAAGGTAAAGCAAACTCGACATCATGTCTAGTTTTCTTTACTTCACCGGGCGAGGGCCTCCAGCCGTCCGACGACCTCGTCGAGCGGTGCCCGGGTGTCGATCTCCAGCGTGGCGCCGCCGCGGAGGAGGGGTTCGATCATGGCCAGGTTGTCCAGGATCTCCTGGCGTTCCCCGGGACGCCTGCCGTACGGGTTGTCCGTCCGCGCGGCGACGCGGGCCAGAATGACGTCAGCGGGCGCGCTCAACAGGACGATGTGGTCAAAGTCCGGGTAAAAGGTGACCTGGTTGGAGGTGCAGCCCGACACGAAAAGGGCGCCCTCGCGGTGCCCGGCCAGCAGGTCCGCGATGGCGTCCTCGCGCCACACCCACTCGCGCTCGCCGTCCTCGCCGGTCACCCAGTGGTTCCACGGGCCGTAGTCGGTGTCGACCGTACGGTGGCCGCGTTCGCCCAGCAGTCGCAGGGCGGCGGACTTGCCGGTGCCGGACATGCCGGTGATCAGGACTTTCGTCATAGCGGCGAGGGTAACTTGAGTCTCCACCAAGGGGAGGCGCGAGAGTGAGCGGCATGGACGGCTACACGATCGGCGACCTCGCGCGCCGTACCGGGCTGACGGTCAAGACCGTGCGGTTCTACTCCGACAAGGGGATCGTGCCGCCGTCCGGACGCAGCCACTCCGGTTACCGGCTCTACGACCTCGACGCCCTCGCCCGCCTGGACCTCGTGCGAACGCTGCGCGAACTCGGCCTTGACCTGGCCACGATCCGCAAGGTCGTGGACAGGGAGCTGTCGCTGCCCGAGGTCGCCGCCGCGCACGCCGAGGCGCTGGAGGTCCAGATGCGCACGCTTCGGCTGCGGCGCGCGGTGCTGAGAGCGGTCGCCAGGCGTGGATCCACCCCTGAGGAGACGGACATCATGCACAAACTTGCCAGACTTTCCGAGGACGAGCGGCGCCGGCTGATCGACGACTTCCTCGACGCGACGCTCACCGGCGTCCACGCCGGCGTCCGGTGCTCGCTCACGCCGGAACTCCCGGACGACCCCGAGGTCGAACAGGTCGAAGCCTGGGTGGAGCTGGCCGAGCTCACCCAGGACGCCGGCTTCCGCGCCGCGGTGCGCCTGCTGGCCGAGCACTACCCGGCGGGCGCGTCCGTGCCGCGCCCCGATCCGGTCGCGATCATCCGCTCCCGGGTACGGCAGGCCATGGCGGCCGGAATCGACCCGTCCTCACCGGAGGCCAAGGCGCTGGTGGCGGCACCCGTCCCGCACATGGAGGCGACCGCCGACCCGCGCTGGAACCGCTACCTTCAGCTGCTCTCGATCGTCAACGGCTGGCCCCCGCCCGAGGACCCGGCCCCGCTGCACGAGTGGTACAGGAAGGCGTCCCAGGCCTAGAACGGCGTACGCCCCCGGAGCAGCACAGGAACCGGGGGCGTACGTCGATGGGCCGGCAGGTCAGCCCATGTGGGGATAGCGGTGGTCGACCGGCGGGACGAAGGTCTCCTTGATCGTGCGGGCGTTCACCCAGCGGATCAGGTTGAAGATCGAGCCGGCCTTGTCGTTGGTGCCCGAGGCGCGGGCGCCGCCGAAGGGCTGCTGCCCGACGACCGCGCCGGTGGGCTTGTCGTTGACGTAGAAGTTCCCGGCGGCGAAGCGGAGCTTCTCGCTGGCCGCAGCGACGGCGTAGCGGTCCTGGGCGATGATCGAGCCGGTCAGCGCGTACGGCGAGACCGACTCCATCTGGTCGAGGACGGTGTCGTACGCGGCGTCGTCGTAGACGTGGACGCCGAGGATCGGGCCGAAGTACTCCTTGACGAAGATCTCGTCCGCCGGGTCGTCCGACAGCAGGATGGTCGGCTTCACGAAGTAGCCGGTGGAGTCGTCGTAGGAGCCGGTCAGCAGCTCGATCCCGGCCGAGGAGCGGGCCCGGTCGATCGCCGCCTTGTGCTTGGCGAAGGCGCGCTCGTCGATGACGGCGCCCATGAACGTCGACAGGTCGGCGGCCACGTCGCCCACGGTCAGCGACTCGGCGGTGCCCACCAGGTCGTCCTTGATGCGGTTCCAGACCGAGCGCGGGATGTAGGTGCGCGAGGCGGCCGAGCACTTCTGGCCCTGGTACTCGAACGCGCCGCGGATCAGCGCGGTGGTGAGCACGGCGGGATCGGCGGAGGGGTGGGCCAGGACGAAGTCCTTGCCGCCGGTCTCGCCGACCAGGCGCGGGTAGCCGTGGTAGCCGGTGATGTTGGCGCCGACGGTCGCCCACAGGTGCTGGAAGGTCGCGGTGGAGCCGGTGAAGTGGATGCCGGCGAGCGCGGGGTGGGTCAGGGCGGCCTCGGAGACGGCGGCGCCGTTGCCGGTGACGAGGTTGATGACGCCCGGCGGGAGACCGGCCTCCTCCAGCAGCTTCATCGTGAAGTGCGCGGCGAACTGCTGCGTGGGCGACGGCTTCCAGACAACAACATTGCCCATCAAAGCGGCAGAAGTCGGCAAATTTCCGGCGATGGCGGTGAAGTTGAACGGCGTGATCGCCAGAACGAAGCCCTCCAGCGGCCGGTACTCCATCCGGTTCCAGACGCCGGGCGAGGAGACGGGCTGGTCGGCGTAGAGCTGCCGGGCGTAGGCCACGTTGAAGCGCAGGAAGTCGATCAGCTCACAGGCCGCGTCGATCTCCGCCTGCTGCGCCGACTTCGACTGCCCGAGCACGGTCGCGGCGTTCAGCGTCGCCCGCCACGGCCCGGCCAGCAGGTCGGCCGCCTTGAGGAAGACCGCCGCCCGCTCGTCGAACGACAGCGCCCGCCACGCGGGAGCGGCGCGCAGCGCCGCGTCCACCGCGTCCTTCACGTCCTGGGCCGTAGCGTCGTTGATACGCCCCAGGACGGAGGCCTTGTTGTGCGGCTGCACCACGTCGATCGGCGCGCCGCCGCCCATGCGGGACTTCCCGTCGATGGTCATGGGCAGGTCGATGGAGCTGCCGGCCAGCTCCTTGATCCGGTTCTCCAGGGCGGTGCGCTCGGCGCTGCCCGGGGCGTAGCCGAACACCGGCTCGTTGGCCGGAGCGGGAACGTTGCTGATGGCGTCCATTTACTTGCCTCCAAGGGCACGAAGGAAGAAGGCGACGTTGGCGGGGCGTTCGGCGAGACGGCGCATGAAGTAGCCGTACCAGTCGTCGCCGTAGGGCACGTAGACGCGGACCGTGTGGCCCGCTCCGGCCAGGGCCTCCTGCCTGTCGGTCCTGATCCCGTAGAGCATCTGGTACTCGTAGTCACCTATGGCGCGGCCGAAGCGGTCGGCCAGCAGCTCGGTGATGGAGATCAGGCGGTCGTCGTGCGTCGCCACCATGGGGTATCCCTTCCCCGCCATGAGGATCCGCAGGCATCGCACGTACGCCTTGTCCACCTCGGCCTTGCCCTGGTGGGCGACCGAGGCGGGCTCGTTGTAGGCGCCCTTGACCAGCCGTACCCGCGAGCCCTCGGCGGAGAGCTCGCGCAGGTCGTCCTCACTGCGGAACAGATAGGCCTGGATCGCGACACCGGTCGACGGGTACTCCTCGCGCAGCTTGCGCAGGATGCCCAGCGTCGAGTCGACGGTGGTGTGATCCTCCATGTCGAGCGTCACGGCCGAGCCGTTGGCGGCCGCGGCGGCGCAGATGTCGCGCACGTGCTCCAGGGCCAGGTCGTCGGAGAGCTCCTGACCGACGGCCGACAGCTTGACCGACACCTCCGCGCGCTCGCCGAGCTCCAGCGGGCGCAGCGTGTCCAGCAGCGTCACGTAGGCCTCGGCGGTGGCCGCGGCGGCGCCCGCGTCGTGGGTCTCCTCGCCGAGGTGGTCGACGGTGACGGTCAGTCCGCCGCCGACCAGCCGCTCGATCGCCGCGCGCGCCTCGTGGGCGCTCTCGCCTGCGACGAAACGGTCGACCACCTTGCGGGTGAGCGGGAAGCCGGACACGGAGCGGCGTACGAGCCTGCTCCGTGACGTGGCGAGTAGCAGTTGACCGAGCATGCATCCAGCCTAAAACTCCTGTTCAGACCACAGCCATCGACGTCCGTAACGCGGGATGTGGCAGGCTGTCATACAAATGCACAACACCGCCGATCTCCAGGAGACCGTCGACGAGATAGCCCGCGTTCTCGGGGCTTCCGCGACGCTGGAGGACCGTTCGTTCCGCCTGCTGGCCTACAACGCGCAGCACGGGGAGATCGACGCGGTCCGCCAGGAGTCGATCCTGCGCCGCCGCGCCACGGGCGAGGTGCGCGACTACTTCGAGCGCTTCGGCATCGCCAAGGCGCACGGCCCCGTCCGCATCCCCGCCGACCACGACCTGAAGGCGCGCATCTGCTGGCCGCTGCGCCATCGCGAGGTGACCTACGGCTACCTCTGGCTGCTCGACTCCGGTGCCCTGTCCGACGAGGTGCTCGCCCGCGCAGGGGGCCTGGTCGCACGGGCCGCGAGCGCGCTGGCGCACGAGGCGCGCAGCCGCCAGGACGCCGGGCGCGGGCTGCGCGCCCTGCTCTCGGCCGACCCCGAGGAACGCGCCACCGCCTCCACCGGAATGCCGGGCCCGGTGGCCGCGCTCGCCGTCAGGGAGTCGCCCGACCGCGTGGCCGCCCTCTGGACCCTGCCGCGCGGCGTGCTCGCCCTCGCGGGCTCGCCGGTGGCGCTGCTGTCCCCCGCGCACCTGGCCGCCGAGGTCGCGCACACCCTCCAGAGTGTGTACGGCACCGCCGCCGGCATCGGAGCCCCCCGGCAGGACCCGGCCGACGCCTGGCAGAGCTGGCGGGAGGCCCAGCAGGCGCTGCGCATCGCCGAGCACTTCACCCGCTTCGCCCCGGTCGCCCGCTGGGAGGACCTGGGCGTGCACCGGCTGCTGGCCCGCCTGGGCCGGGCCGACCTGCGGGAGCTGGCCGCGGAGGTGGCGGGGCTCGACGGGGAGCTGGCCCGCACGGTCGAGACGTACCTCGATCTGGGCGGGCACGCCCAGAAGGCGGCGGCGGAGCTGGGCGTGCACCGCCAGACGCTCTACTACCGGCTCGGCAAGGCCGAGCGCGCCCTCAACCGCGACCTGGACGACGGGGACGACCGCCTGGTCGTCCATCTCGGCCTCAAGGCGGCGCACCTGTCGGATCCCTCGCCATTGGGATAAGGCTTGGCTAACCTAAGGTGACGTGACGTCCCTCACCGTCCGGAAAGGCCGCACCGCCCACGCGCGCAACCTCACCCTCGCCCTGGCGGTGCTGGCGGCCGTCTGCGCGGCGAGCATCGCGCTGGGCTCGGCCGAACTGTCCCCCTCCGCCCTCCTCGACGCGCTGCTGCGCCGCGAGGGCGCGGAGGGGGTGACCGCGATCTGGGAGTTGCGGGTGCCGCGCACGCTCGTGGGCCTGGGGGTGGGGGCGGCGCTCGGCCTGGCCGGCGCGATCATGCAGTCGCTGACCCGCAACCCGCTGGCCGACCCGGGCATCCTCGGCGTCAACGCGGGCGCCGCCACGGGCGTGGCGCTCGCCTTCGCCGTCTTCGGGCTGACCGACCTGCGGGGTTCGGTGTGGTTCGCCTTCGCGGGCGCCGCGGGCGCCACGGTGCTGGTGTACACGCTGGGTTCGCGCGGGTACGGCGGCGCCACCCCGATCCGCCTGGCCCTGGTCGGCACCGCCGCCGACGCCGCGCTCCTGTCGATCGTCTGGGCGGTGCTGCTGCTCGACTCCGACACGCTCCACCGCTACCGGTTCTGGTCGGTGGGCTCGCTGGCCGCGGTCGACTCCGCCGCACTGGGCCAGATCTGGATGTTCCTGGTGGCGGGGGCGGTGTTCGCGCTGGCGCTCGGGCCCGCGCTCAACGCGCTGGCGCTGGGCGAGGACGCGGCCCGCGCGCTCGGCGTCCACGTCGGGCGGGCGCGCCTGCTGGCCGTGACCGCCGTGACGCTGCTGTGCGGGGCCGCGACCGCCGCGGTGGGCCCGATCTTCTTCCTCGGGCTGGCGGTGCCGCACATCGTGCGCGCGCTGATCGGTCCCGACCAGCGGTGGCTGCTGCCGTACTCGATGGTGATCGCGCCGTCGCTGCTGCTGGCCTGCGACGTCCTCGGCCGGATCATCGTACGGCCGGCCGAGCTGGAGGTCGGGATCATCACGGCGTTCGCCGGCGCCCCGGTGCTGATCGCGCTGCTGCGCGGCAGGAGGCGGGTGGGCGAGCTGTGACCAGGACCCTGACAGAACGCCCGGTCAAACGGTTCAGGCTGCGCGCGGGCGGCTGGTCGTATCGGCTGTCGCTGCGCGCGGCCGTGGTGACCTGCGCGCTGGTCGTGGTCACGCTCGCGGTCGGCGTGGTCAGCCTGGGCAGCGGCGACTACCCGCTCTCACCCGCGCAGGTCATCGCGGCGCTGACCGGCGACGGCGGCGCGGCCGGTCAGTTCGTGGTGATGCGGCTGCGGCTGCCCCGGCTGCTGGTGGCGCTCGGGGTCGGGGCGGCGCTGGCGGTGGGCGGGGCCGTTCTGCAGACGCTGACCCGCAACGCGCTGGGCAGCCCGGACATCATCGGCCTGGACCGGGGGGCCGCGACGGGCGCGCTGCTCGGCATCCTGGTGTTCGGCGGCGGCTCGGCGGCGATCGCCGGTTCCGCGGTCGCAGGCGGGGCGCTCGCGCTGGTGGCGGTCTACCTGCTGGCCTTCCGCGGCGGGCTGCGCGGCGCCCGGTTCGTCCTGGTGGGGGTGTGCGTGGCGGCGATGCTCGGCGCGGTCAACGCCTACCTCATCACCCGGGCCGATCTCTGGTCGGCCAACCAGGCGGCCACCTGGCTGGTCGGCAGCGTCGCCGGGAGCCGCTGGGGCCACGTGGCGGCGATCTGGATCGCGTGCGGGGTTCTGCTGCCGGTGCTGGCCGCCATGTCCTCGCGGCTGCGGCTGCTGGAGATGGGCGACGAGGTCGCCGTCGGGCTGGGCGTGCGCGCCGAGCGGGCCCGGCTGGCGGCGCTGGCCTGCGCGAGCGCGCTGACCTGCGTGGCCATCGCGACGGCCGGGCCGATCCTGTTCGTGGCGCTGACCGCGCCACAGTTGGCCCGGCGGCTGACCGGGGTGGCGGGGCCGCCGATCTGGGCGAGCGCGGCGATGGGGGCGCTGCTGATGGTGGTCAGCGACCTGGCCGCCCAGCGGCTGTTCGGCCAGGCCCAGCTGCCGACCGGGGTGGTCACGGGCGCGATCGGCGGCGGCTACCTGCTCTGGATGCTGGGCCGCCGCCGCACCACCTGAGGCTTCACAGCTGGGCCGCGGCCGCAGCACCTGAGGTTTCACAGCTGGGCCGCCCCGCGCCCGCCTGAGGTCACAGGGGTTTGAACGCCGACAGCTGCTCGTTCAGCTTGTCCAGCCAGGCGGCCTGGCGCTGGTAGCTGTAGGGGGTCTCCACCACCCAGGGGATCACCTGGCCGGCCTTGACCGCCGGGATCTCGGCGAAGGTGGCCTTCTTCTTCATGTCCTCCAGCGTCAGCCACTGGCTGCGCGCGTCGTAGAGGACGACGTCGGCCTCGTACTTGGCCGCCTGCTCCCAGCTCAGCGTCTCGTACAGCGGGTCGTCGCCGGCGCCCTTCTCCATCGCGAGGCCGAGGGAGGCCAGGTAGGTGAGGTCGGTGTAGCCGCCGGCCCCGGCCCTGGCCACCCAGAACTGGTCGGGGCCGCCGGCGACCGCGAGGACCTTCAGCCCCTTCTCCGCGGTCTTGGCCACCTTCTCCGAGGCCTCGTCGAAGGCCTTCTTGCCCTGGGCGACGGCGGGCGCGGCGGGGTCGGCGCCCAGCGAGACGGCGAGTTCCTCGAAGCGGGCCAGGACCTTCTTCAGGTCGGTGCCCTTGACGGTCTCGATCGCGACCAGCGGGGCCAGCGCCTCGATGTCGCCCATCTGCTTCTCCGGCACGTACCAGACCAGGTCGTTGAACTTGGTGGTCACCAGCAGCTCGGGCTGGAGCGAGGCGTACTTCTCCACGTTGAACTCGCCGTAGCCGGTACCGATCGAGGTCGCCTTGGCCAGGTCGACGTCCCCGGCGAGCGGGTCCTTGGAGCCGTTCTTGAGCGTGGTGGAGCCGAACAGGCCGACCGACGGGACGCCGAAGTCCCACAGCGCGGCGGCCGCGCCCACGTAGGCGACGATCCGCTTGGGGGCGGCGGGCGCCTCCGCCTTCTTGCCCCGGTCGTCGGTGAACGACCACGGCCCCGCCGTACTCGCCGCCTTGGACGCCGCGCCGGCGGGCGCGGCCGGCGCGCCGCCGGGGTCGACGGTGCCGCACGCGGCGGCGAGGGCTCCGAGCGTGAGGAGGGAACCGCCGCGGAGGGCCTGACGACGAGTGATGCCGGATGCCATGAAACTACCCTTCTCAGAAGTTAGGTAAGGCTTCCCTTTTTTAGGGTAATCTAACGTCATCTTGACCGTCTGGGGAGACTCGTGCGCCTGGGACACGTGGTCATCGACATCACTCCGCTACGGACCGGCCGCGACTTCCGCTATGTCTTCGCCGCCCGGATGGTCTCCCTCCTCGGCATCGGTGTGACCGGTGTGGCGCTGGCCATGCAGGTGTACGCGATGACCGGTTCGTCACTCCACGTCAGCCTGATCAGCCTGTCGCTGGGCGGGCCGTTGCTCGCCGGCACGCTCGCCGGAGGCGTGCTCGCCGACCGGATGGACCGGCGGCTGCTCATCGTGGGGTCGCGGGCGGGGGCGGCGGCGGGGTTCGCGGTGCTCGCGGTCAACGCCTTCCTGCCCGAGCCGCGGCTCGGGGTGATCTACCTGAGCGCCGGGCTGATCGGGCTGGCCGACGGGCTCAGCGAGACCGCCCTCATGGCCGCCGTGCCCGCGCTCGTCGGCCGGGACAAGCTCGCCGCCGCCGAGGCGCTCACCTCCATCACCACGCAGGTCGGGACCATCGCCGGGCCGTCATTGGGCGGGCTGCTTGTCGCCGGGCCGGGGTTCGGCGCCTGCTACACGCTCACCTGCGCCACCACCGTCGTGACGACCGTGCTGCTGTGGATGCTGCGCCCGCTGCGGCCCGGCGGGGGCGGGGACGCCCATCCGCTGCGGTCGATCGCGGAAGGGGTGCGCTTCGCCCGGCGCGACCCGGTGATCGCCGGGGTGATCCTGCTCGATCTCAGCGGGACGCTGATGGCCACGCCGTACGCGCTGTTTCCCGCGTTCGTTGCGGCGCACTACGGCGGCGACGCGGCCACGGCCGGGCTGCTCTACAGCGCCCCCGCGGCGGGAGCGCTGCTCGCGGCGCTGGCCAGCGGCTGGATCGGCCGGGTACGCCGTCCCGGGCGGGTGCTGATCGGCGCGGTGGCGCTGTGGGGGCTGGCGGTGGCCGGGTTCGGCGCCAGCGCGTGGCTGCCGGTGAGCCTGCCGTGGGCGCTGGCGTTCCTCGCGCTGTCCGGGGTCGGGCAGGTGGTCTCCGAGGTGCTGGCCGGGGCGCTCATCCAGTCACGCACGCCCGACCGGCTGCTCGGGCGGGTGTCGAGCCTGTGGCTGACCGAGGCGACCGTCGGCCCGGCCCTGGGCAACGTGGTCGCCGGCGGCCTGGCCCGCCTCGCGCCGCCGGGCGGCGCGGCGGTGATCGGCGGGCTGGCCTGCGTGGCCGGGGTGGCCACGCTGGCCGTGGCCATCCCCTCCCTGCGCCGCGCCCGCCCGCTGCCCACTGACTGACGTCAGACCCAGTGGTCGGGCAGCTTCACCCACAGGTCCGGCGTGCCGGTGATCGCACGCGAGTCGGGCAGCAACAGTCCCGCGCGAACGCAGAGCTCGGCTTCCGCGTGACCCTGAAGCAGATACGCCCGCAGGATCTCCTCCGTCGGCTCCGACTCGTCGGTATCTCCCCCGCCCGGGTGCGTGTCCCACTCGACGACGATGCCGTCAACGGCGGCGCTGCCCTGATTGCCGCTCTTGGGGTTGGCGTAGAGGCCATAGCAGCGAGTACCGGCCGACAGCGCCTTCTGAACGCCCGGTATGTCTGCCCCAAACCCCCACGGCTGGGCGACGACACAACCACCGGGCACGTCGGTCACACCGAGGAACTTCAGGTTCTCATCCATGTCGTCGAAGGGGTCGTCGAAGATCTCTTCGATCTCCTCGTCGGTGGCGGGCGTCGCCTCCAGCCTGCGGACGGCTTCCGCCGCGTCGATCCCGGCCACGCACGTGACGCTGTGACCGTCGTCGGTGATGTCGGCCAGGGCGGCGATCAGGGCGCGCGCCCTGGCGACGAAGGCCTGCTCGGCGTCGGTGAGGCCCGGCTCGCCGTCCGGCCTGGGGAACAGGCCGGGGGTGGGACCGGCCAGCGCGAGGCGGCCGGGCGGCCAGCCGTTCATCATCGGCCGCCACGGGTTCGCCCCGGCCTCGGCGAGGGCACGGGCGTTGTCGGCGCGGCCGGCGTAGACCGCGCACCACAGCGCGGTCCTGCCGTCGACCTCGGCGTCCACGTCGGCGGAGCGGGCGGCCAGTTCGGCGACCACCTCGGGCGATCCCGCCTCGGCCGCGATCCACAGCGCTGTCCGGCCGTGGCGGGCATCGGCGTCCGGAGACGCACCCGCCGCCAATCTGGCGCGAACCGTGCCCAGGTCGCTCCAGGCGTCCCCTCCCATGCCCGACCAGTCAGCACTCATCCGCCATCCTTTCTCCGTTCAACGACCGGGACAGGATGGCAGACGGGTACGTCAATCCATGGCGCGGATGAGGCTGGCCGGGCGCATGTCCGTCCAGGTCTCCTCCACGTACTCCAGGCAGGCGTCGCGGCCCGCCGGGCCGTACGCCTGGGTCCACCCGGCGGGGGCGGGCAGGCGCTGCGGCCACAGGGCGTGCTGGTTCTCGTCGTTGACGAGGACCACGTACACGCCGTCGGCGTCCTCGAACGGGTTGGTCATCGCGGTCTCTCCTTCATGATCGCGGCGATCCGGGCCAGTGGCCCCGGGTCGGCCAGTTCGTAGTGCTCGCAGTCGATCTCGTGCTCGTCGATGGCGCCGGTGACGAAGGGGCGCCAGCGGGCGGCGTCCAGCGTGGTACCGCCCTTGTCGGCGGTCGCGGTGACGAACAGCAGGTCACCCTCGAACACCGGGTGCGCGCCCGGCCGGATGAGGTTCTCCGCGTTCACCGCGACGTCGATCATGGCGCCGACCGTGGCCTCGTCCAGCTCCGCCAGCAGGCCGCCCCGCCTCCTGAGCGTGGCGACGACCTCGCGCCGGTCGACGGGCCGGTCGGGCTCGGGCAGTCCGGCCAGGCGCAGCAGGAAGCGCAGCGCGTCCTGCTCATTGTCGCCGGTCTCCGGCTCTTCGCCAGGGCTCAGCGGGTAGGAGTCGAGCATGGCGAGGAGGTCGACGCGCTCGCCGCGCCGTACCAGCTCGGCGGCCATCGCGTGGGCGACCACCCCGCCGAACGACCAGCCCATCAGGCGGTAGGGGCCGCTGGGCTGGACCTCGCGGATCCGCTCGACGTAGTCGGCCGCCATGGCCTCAAGCGTCCCAGGCAGCGGGTACGGCCCCGCCGGCCCGCGTGCCTGCACCCCGTAGACGGGACCGTCCATGAGCCCGGCCAGCCCCATGAAGCACCAGGCCAGCCCGAACAGCGGATGCACGCAGAACAGCGGCGGCCCGTCCCCGCCCGTCCGGATCGGCAGCAGCCCGTCGAGCGCCCCGCCCTCGCGGGGTCCGGGAGCGCCGAGCCTGGCGGCCAGGCCGGCCGGGGTGGGGGCCTCGAACAGGTCCCGGATCGTGACGGGGGCGCCGAGTTCCGCGCGGATCCGGTTGACGAGCTTGGCTGCCAGCAGCGAGTGGCCGCCGAGCTCGAAGAAGTTCGCCTCGTGCTCCGGAAGGGCGCCGCCGGCTCCGTGGAGTGACTCCGCGAACAGTTCGGCCAGCCGTTCCGCCACGGCCGGATCGTGCCCGCCGGACGCGATGACGTCCGGACGGGCGACGGCGGACGCGAGCGCGTCCGGGCGGGCGACGGCGGGCGGGTGCTCGCCGGGAGTGGAGGCGTCCGGGCGGGTGAAGGGGGGCGGGTCGGGCAGGAGGGCCGAAAGGCGGGCGGCCGGGTCGGCGGCGGCACTGGCCAGCAGGGCGGCCAGGGCGTCGGCGAGTTCCTCGGCGCGCCGCCGGGTGAACAGGTCGGTCCGGTACTCGATCGCCCCGGAGCCGTCCTCCCCCACGGCGACGGCCAGGTCGAACTTGGCCGTGCCCGTCCCCGCGCCGATGGGCTCGACGTCCAGGCCGGGCAGGGGTTCGAGCGGCGGCTGTGCCGCGTGGTGGGCGATCATGACCTGGAAGAGCGGGTGCCAGGCGAGCGTCCTGGCCGGCGCGGTTTCGCGGACGACCCGGTCGAAGGGGAGGTCGGCGTGCTCCAGCGCGGCGAGGTCGGTCTCGCGCACCCGTTCCAGGAGTTCCAGGAAGGTCGGGTCGCCGCCGGTGTCGGCCCGCAACACCACCGTGTTCACGAAAAATCCGACCAAATCAGCCAACGCCTCGTCCGACCGGCCCGCCACCGGCGTCCCCAGCGGGATGTCCGTCCCCGACCCCAGCCGGGTCAGCAACGCCGCCACCGCCGCGTGCACCACCATGAACGGCGTCACCCCGCTCCCCCGCGCCAGCCCGAGCAGGCCGTCCGCGTCGACGCCGAAGGCGACCGAGCCCCCTTCCGGCGAGGCGACGGGCGGGCGCGGCAGGTCGCAGGGCAACGGCAGGCGGTCCGGGGCCCCGTCGAGCGCGGCCCGCCAGAAGGCGAGCTGCCGCGCGGCGAGCTCGGTGGGGGCCTCCTCGTCGCCGAGCAGGTCGCGCTGCCACAGCGTGTAATCGGCGTACTGCGCGACGAGCGGCTCGGTGTCCGGCGCCCGTCCCCGCAGCCGGGCGGCGTAGGCGGCGGACAGATCCGCCCACAGCGGGCCGACGGACCACTCGTCGCTGGCGATGTGGTGCAGCACCAGCAGCAGTTCGTGCTCGTCGCCGCCCACCGCCCGCGCCCACACCCGGATCGGCAGCTCGGCCGCCAGGTCGAAGGGCAGCTCGGGCTCGCCCTCCCCGTCGCGCACGACCAGCCGCCGCCGTGCCTCGCCGGAGTCCAGGATCAGCTGGTACGGCTCGCTGTCCCGCTCCCCGATCAGCGTCCGGAGCGCCTCGTGCCTGGCCACCACGTCCCCGAGCGCCGCCCGCAGGACGTCGTGGTCCAGCGGCCCGCGTACCCGGACCGCGAACGGCACGTTGTAGGTGGCCGTGGCGCCTTCCAGCTGCTGCAGGAACCACAGCCGCCGCTGCGCGGCCGACAACGGGACGACGTCCGGTCGTTCCGCCCGGACCAGCGGCGGCCTGCCGTCGTCCTGACCGGCGCCGGACGCGTGCCGGGCCAGGGCCGCGACCGTGGGAGCCTCGAAGACCGTCCTGACCGTGGTGGCGGTGCCGAACTCGGCGGCGACGCGCCCGGCCAGGCGTACGGCCAGCAGGGAGTGGCCGCCCAGGTGGAAGAAGTCGTCCAGCGCGCCCACCTCGGGCACGGCGAGCACGTCGGCGAAGATCTCCGCCATCCGGGTCTCGACCGGTCCCCGCGGTTCCCGGCGCAGTGCCGTGGCCGCACGGCGGACGGCCACGGCCCGCGCCCGGGAGGCGGAGCCACGCGACGACAGGCCCGGCTCGCCCGGGGGGAGGTCCAGTTCGGCCAGGCGCAGGCCGGGTTCGGCGGCCACCTGTTCCAGCAGCGCGGCCAGCGCCGCGGCCAGGGCGTCGCCGGGCAGTCCTTCCCGGTACTCGACCAGCACGTCGAGCGCCTCGGCCGTCTCGGTGAAGGCGAAGGCGAGGTCGAACTTGGCCTCCTGCCCGGTGTCCGGCTCCTCCACGGCGAGCGCGGTCTCCAGGGCGTGCCGGTAGGCGATCATGACCTGGAAGAGCGGGTGCCGTCCCGGCGCGCGTTCCGGGTTGACGGCCTCGACGACCAGGTCGAACGGCACGTCGGCATGGTCGAAGGCGGCCAGGTCGCTCTCCCGGACCCGCTCCAGCAGTTCCAGGAACGAAGGATCCCCGTCGAGGTCGGCCCGCAAAACCACCGTGTTCACGAAAAATCCGACCAAATCAGCCAACGCCTCGTCCGACCGGCCCGCCACCGGCGTCCCCAGCGGAATGTCCGTCCCCGACCCCAGCCGCGCCAGCAACGCCGCCACCGCCGCGTGCACCACCATGAACGTGGTCACACCGGCCCGCCGCGCCAGCCCCCGCAGCCCGTCCGCGCCGAGGCGGAAGCCCACCGAGCCACCGGCGCCGGGCGCGCGCGGCAGCACGATCTCCTCCGGCATCCCGTCCAGCGCCCGCCGCCAGAACGCGAGGCCACGGCCCAGCGCGCCGTCCTCCCCGAGCGCCCGCCGTTCCCAGAGCGCGTAGTCCGCGTACTGCACGGGCAGCGGCGCGAACTCCGGCTCACGCCCGGCCAGCCGCGCCTCATAGGCCGACGACAGGTCGCGCAGCAGCGGCCCCATCGACCACTCGTCGGCGGCGATGTGGTGCAGCACCAGCAGCACCTCGCCGCCGGTGGGCAAGGAGGCCCGGATCGGCAGCTCAGCGGCCAGGTCGAAGGGCGCGCCGGGGTCCGCCTCCCCCACGGCGAACCGCCGTAGCGCCTCCTCCACCCCCAGCACCACCTGGTACGGCTCGCCGTCCCGCTCCCCGATCACCGTCCGCAGCACCTCATGCCGGGACACCAGGTCCCGCAGCGCCTCCAGCGCGGCCGGGGCGTCGCCCAGCTGTACCCGGATCGGAATGTTGTAGGCCGCCGAGGCCCCCTCCATCCGCTGCAGGAACCACAGCCGGCGCTGCGCCGACGACAACGGCACCGGCGACTGCCGGGCGGCGGGGACGAGCGCGGGGCGGGCGCCCGCGGTGCCGAGGTGCTGGAGCGCGGCGGCCAGCGCGGCGGGTGTGGAGGCGCCGAACAGCGTGCCCAGCGGCAGCTCGGTGCCGAAGCGGGCGCGGATCCTGGCGGCCAGCCGTACCGCGAGCAAGGAGTGGCCGCCCAGGTGGAAGAAGTCGTCGTCGATGCCCACGCGCGCCGGCCCGAGCAGGTCGGCGAAGATCTCGCACAGCGCCCGCTCGGCGGCCGTGCGCGGTGCGCGCGCGGCCACGGCGGCGGCGCCGCCGGACGGGGCGGGCAGGGCCTTGCGGTCCACCTTGCCGTTGACCATGAGCGGGAGCGCGGGCAGCGTGACGTAGGCGGCGGGGACCATGTGGGCGGGCAGCCGGCCGGCCACGTGGGCCCGCACCTGTGCCGGGTCGTCCTGGGCGCCGGTGACGTAGGCGACCAGGCGGGTGTCGCCGGGGGCGTACTCGTGCGCGGCGACGACGGCCTCGCGCACACCGGGGCAGGCCAGCAGGGCCGACTCCACCTCGCCCGGCTCGACGCGGAACCCGCGGATCTTGATCTGGCCGTCGGCCCGTCCGCCGAACTCCACGGCCCCGTCGTGCCGCCAGCGGGCCAGGTCGCCGGTGCGGTACATGCGCTCGCCCGGCTTGCCGAACGGGTCGGGCACGAACCGCTCGGACGTCAGCCCCGGCCGGTCGAGGTAGCCGCGGGCGAGACCGGCTCCGCCCACGTACAGCTCGCCGGTGACGCCGGGGGGAACCGGGCGCAGCCGCCCGTCCAGGATGTAGACGCGTTTGCCCACGTCGGGGTGGCCGATGGGGACGCTGGTCAGGTTCTCCAGGTCTCCGGCGGCCTCCCAGAGGGTGGAGTTGACCATGGCCTCGGTGGGGCCGTAGGCGTCGAAGAGGCGGTGCCGGTCCGTCCAGCGGCGGACGAGTTCGGGGGTCACGGTCTCGGTGCCGACCAGCAGCGTCGAGCCCTCGGGCAGCAGGCAGTCCGGGGGCAGTGCCGACAGCAGCGCGGGCGGCAGGGCCAGGTGGGTGACGCGGTGCTCGTTGACGTAGCCGGTCAGCTCGGGCCCGGCCACGCGCCGCTCGGCGGGCACGATGACCAGCGTGGCGCCGGTGCACAACGACATGGTCATCTCCCAGAACGCCACGTCGAAGCTGATCGAGGCGAACTGCAGCACCCGGCTGCCGGGCCCGACGCCGAAGCGTTCGACGGCGGTGGCGACGAGCTGCCGCACCCCCGCGTGCTCCAGGACGACGCCCTTGGGCCGCCCGGTGGAGCCCGAGGTGAAGATCACGTACGCGGGGTTGAGCGGCAGCGGCGGCACGGGCGTGCCGGACCCGTCGTCACCGGGATGGACGACGGGCACCGGCCCATCGGGCAGGCTGTCCGGGGTGGCCAGCACCAGCACGGGCTCGGCGTCCTGGAGCATCATGGCGATCCGCTCGGCCGGATAGGCCGTGTCGATCGGCAGGTACGCGGCTCCCGCCTTGGCGATGGCCAGCACCCCGGCGACCTGGCCGATCCCGCGCGGCAGCGCGAGCGCGACCACCCGTTCGGGGCCCGCGCCCCGGGCGGCGAGCGTGCCGGCGAGCCGGTCGGTGAGCGCGTCGAGCTCGGCGTAGGTGAGCGACTCCTCCGCGCAGACGACGGCGACGGCGTCCGGGGTGGCGGCGGCCTGGGCGCGGAACAGCTCGGGCACCGTGGCGGGCGGGCCGTCGGCGGCCTCGCCGTCCCCTGTGGCCAGCACCTCGCGCAGTTCGCCGTCGGACAGGAGTTCCAGGTCGCCGAGCCGGGTGGCGGGGTCGGCGGCGACCTGGGCGAGCAGCCTGGTGAGGTATCCGGCCAGGCGGCGCACGGTGTCCTCGCGGAACAGCCCGGTGCGGTACTCGATCAGCCCGGCCAGGCCGTCGGCCGTCTCGGTGAAGGCGAAGGTGAGCGGGAACTTGGCGCTCGCGTGCCCGACCGGCTCCTCGGTGACCGTGACCCCGGGCAGGCGCAGCCGTGCGGCCTGGCCGCTCTGGTGGGCCACCATGACCTCGAACAGGTCTCTGCCGGAGGCGTTGACGGCCTCGACGACCTGGTCGAAGGGGGTGTCGGCGTGGTCGAAGGCGGCCAGGTCGGCCTGCCGTACCCGCTGGAGGAGGTCGGGGAAGGAGGGGTCGCCGTCGAGGTCGGCCCGCAACACCACCGTGTTCACGAAGAATCCGACCAAGTCCGTCAGGGCCTCGTCCGACCGGCCCGCCACCGGCGTGCCCAGCGGGATGTCGGTTCCGGCGCCGAGTCTGGACAGCAGCGCCGCCACCGCGGCGTGCGTCACCATGAAGGCGGTGGCGCCGGCCCGCCGCGCCAGGGTGGTCAGCCCGTCGTGTACCCCGGCGGGCACCGCGAACTCCACCGTCCCGCCCCGGTGGTCGTCGGCCCGCGGCCGGTCGGTGGGCAGTTCGACGCGGTCGGGCAGCCCGGCCAGCGTCCGCGTCCAGAAGTCCAGGTCGACGGGGCGGTCCGCCTGCCAGAGCGCGTAGTCGGCGTACTGCACCGGCAGGGGCGCGAACTCCGGCTCGTCTCCCTTCAGCCGCGCCGCGTAGGCGAGCGACAGATCCTCCAGCAGCGGCCCCATCGACCACTCGTCGGCGGCGATGTGGTGCAGCACCAGCAGCAGCACGTGCTCGTCGGGCCCGTCCGCGCGCAGCCACGCCCGGATCGGCAGCTCGCCGGCCAGGTCGAACGCATGGCCGGGATCGCCCGCCCCGTCGAGCACCGCGAGCGGCGCCCGCTCCGCGTCGAGGATCACCTGGTACGGCAGGCCGTCCTCCTCGCCGACCAGCGTGCGCAGCGCCTCGTGCCTGGCCACCACGTCGCCCAGCGCCTCACGGAGCACCTCGGTCCGGAGCGGCCCGCGCAGCCGGAGCGAGATCGGGATGTTGTAGGTGTCGGACGGCCCCTCCAGCCGGTGCAGGAACCACAACCGGCGCTGCGCGTGCGACAGCGGCACCCGCTCCGGCCTGACCGCGGGCACCGGCCCCGGGTCGCGGGCCGGGACGAGCCGACCGGCCAGCCCGGCGGCGGTCGGATGTCGGAAGACCTCCCGCAGCGCGACCTCGGCGCCGAGCGCCGCCCTGATCCGGCTCACCAGCTTGACCGCGAGCAGCGAGTGGCCGCCGAGCTGGAAGAAGTCGTCGTGCGCTGCCACGTGCGGCACGCCGAGCACCTCGGCGAACAGCCGGGAGAGGGTCCGCGTCTGAGGGGTGTCCGGCGGCTCGCCGCCGCCGGGGACGGCCGCGGGGACCGCGGCGGAGTCCATGGCCGTGACCGCGAGCTCGCCGATCGGCCGATCGGGCGCGGCCACGACCTGCTCCAGCACGTCCGCCAGCCGCTCGGCGAGCCCGTGGGCGGTGGCGGCGTCGAACACGTCGGCGCGGTACTCGACCTGCCCGGCCAGTCCGTCGCCGGTCTCGGTGAAGGCGAAGGTGAGGTCGAACTTGGCGACGTCCAGCCCGACGTCCCCGGCGGTGGTCTCGGCGGCGTGCTGGTAGGCGATCATGACCTGGAACAGCGGGTGCCGTCCCGGCGCGCGTTCCGGCCTGACGGCCTCGACGACCAGGTCGAACGGCACGTCGGCGTGGTCGAAGGCGGCCAGGTCGCTCTCGCGCACCCGTTCCAGGAGTTCCAGGAAGGTCGGGTCGCCGCCGGTGTCGGCGCGCAACACCACCGTGTTCACGAAAAAACCGACCAAATCAGCCAACGCCTCGTCCGACCGGCCCGCCACCGGCGTCCCCAGCGGGATGTCCGTCCCCGAACCCAGCCGGGTCAGCAGCGCCGCCACCGCCGCGTGCACCACCATGAACGTGGTCACACCGGCCCGCCGCGCCAGCTCGTCCAGGCCGTCCGCGTCGAGGCGGACGTCCACGCTCGCGCCCCGCCACGACATCTCCGCGGGCCAGGGCCGGTCCACCGGCAGCTCGATCGCCGCCGGTGCGCCGTCGAGCGCCTGCCGCCAGTAGGCGAGCTGCCTGGCGAGGGGGCTGGCCGGATCGTCGGCCGCGCCCAGCCAGCGCCGCTGCCACAGCGCGTAGTCGGCGTACTGCACCGGCAGCGGCGCGAACTCCGGCTCCTCCCCCTCCAGCCGCGCCGCGTAGGCCAGCGACAGGTCATCGAGAAGCGGGCGCATCGACCACTCGTCCCCGGCGATGTGGTGCAGCACCAGCAGCAGCCGCCGCCCGTCCGCCCAGGCCCGGATCGGCAGGTCCGCCGCCAGGTCGAAGGGCGCCGCGGGGTCGCCCTCCCCGTCGCGCACGACGAGCCGCCGCCGTGCCTCGGCGGAGTCCAGGACCACCTGGTACGGCTCGCCGTCCGCCTGCCCGATCACCGTGCGCAGCGCCTCGTGCCTGGCCACCACGTCCCCGAGCGCCGCGCGCATGGGGCCGGTCTCGATCGGGTCGTCCAGCAGCAGGGTCGCCGGCATGGCGTAGGTGGCCGACGGGCCTTCCAGCTGCTGCTGGAACCACAACCGGCGCTGGGCGTGCGACAGCGGCAGCCGTTCGGGACGATCCTGCGCGACCGGCGCGGGACGCTCGCCCGATGGCCCCAGCCTGCCCGCGAGCCCGGCCACGGTCGGCGCGTCGAACACCGCGCGCACCCGCACCGTGGCGCCCAGCTCGGCCCGGATCCTGCTGACCAGGCGGGCGGCCAGCAGCGAGTGCCCGCCGAGCGCGAAGAAGTCCTCCTCGACCCCGACCCGATCGAGGCCGAGCACGTCGGCGAACAGCTCGCACAGCCGCCGCTCGACGGCGTCCCTCGGCCCGCGTCCCGCCGCCGTCCCGGACGCGCCGGGCGCCGGGAGCGCCTGCCGGTCCACCTTGCCGTTGGGCAGCAGCGGCAGCCCGTCCAGGACCACGAAGGCGGCGGGCACCATGTACGCGGGCAGCCGCGCCTCCAGGTAGCCGCGCAGCTCCCGCTCGCCCACGCCGTCGCCGGCGGGCACCGCGTAGGCCACGAGACGGCGCTCGCCCGGCCGGTCCCGCCGGACCGTCACCACGGCGTGGGCCAGCCTGGGATGCCCGGCCAGGACGGACTCCACCTCGCCCGGCTCCACCCGGAACCCGCGGATCTTCACCTGGTCGTCGGCCCGCCCGGCGAACTCCAGCACGCCGTCCTCCCGCCAGCGGGCCAGGTCGCCCGTGCGGTACATGCGTGCTCCCCCCGGCCCGAACGGGCAGGGTACGAAGCGCTCGGCGGTGAGCCCGGCCCGGCCGAGGTAGCCGCGGGCCAGACCGGCGCCCGCCACGTACAACTCGCCCGTCACCCCGGCGGGCACCGGCCGCAGCCGGGCGTCGAGCACGTACACGCGGTGACCGGCGACGGGCGCGGCGGTGCCGTCCTCGCGCCGCTGGTAGGCGTCGACCGCGCACTCGGTCGGGCCGTAGAGGTCCCGGGCGACGAGGCCGGGGGTCGCGCGAAGGCGGCGCCACAGCGGCTCGGCGACGGCCTCGCCGCCGACGGCCACGACGGCGGGCCGGTGGCATCCCTCGCCGAACAGTCCGGCGGCCAGCAGCGGCGGCAGGTAGGAGGGGGTGACGTCGAGGTAGTCGAGGCGGGCGCGCGCGGTGTAGGCGGCCAGCAGCTCGGGGTCCTGGCAGGTCTCCTCGTCCAGGACGTGCAGTTCGTGACCGGCCAGCATCCACAGCAGCGGGTCGACGGAGGCGTCGAACGAGAACGACGCCGCGTGCCCCACCCGCAGCCGCCGCCCGCCCACCGCCGCCTCGGCGCGGGCGATGACGTCGCCGCGGTGCGACTCCAGCAGGTTGGCGACGGCGGCGTTCGGCACGCTCACGCCCTTGGGCGTCCCGGTGGAGCCGGAGGTGTAGATGACGTAGGCCGGATGCTCGGGCAGGCACGGCCGGACGGGCGCCACCGGGGCCTGGCCGGGGGCGGCGGTGAGGTCCGGCGGGTCGGTGAGGACCAGGGCGGGGCGGGCGTCGGACAGCATGTGGGCGAGGCGGCCGGCCGGATAGCGCGGATCGAGCGGCAGGTACGCGGCGCCCGCCTGCCAGACGCCCAGGATGGCCGCGACCATCCCGATGCCGCGCGGCAGCTGGAGGGCGACCACGTCCTCGGCGCCGATGCCGCGGGCGGCCAGCGTTCCGGCCAGCCGGTCGGCGGCGGCGTCCAGCTCGGCGAAGGTGAGGGCGGCGCCGTCCGGGCCGACGACCGCGACCGCATCGGGGGTGGCGCGGGCCTGGGCGCGGAACACCTCCGCGAGCGTCGCCGGCGGCGCGGCCGGGCGGGTGCCCGCCCAGGTGGTGAGGATCGTGGCGCGTTCGGCGTCGGGAAGGACGTCCAGTTCGCCCACGGGCCGCTCGGGGTCCTCGGCCATCCGGGTCAGGGCCTGGACGAGGTAGCCCATGATCCGTTCGATCGCCGCGGGCTCGAAGGCGTCCTCGCGGAAGGACAGCTCGACGCGCAGCCGTTCGCCGGGGCGCACGCAGACCGTCAGCGGGTAGTGCGTCGCGTCGCGCTCGGAGGCGCCCGCGACCACGAGTCCCCTGGCGCCGCCCAGCCCGCCGACCGGATGGTTCTCGAACAGCAGCAGCGTGTCGAACAGCCCGCCCGCCTGGATGTCGGCGAGGCTCACGTGGAACAGCCCGTTCAGCGCCGCCTGCTCCGCCCTGAGGCCGGACAGCTGGTCGCCGACCGGGGCGTCCGGCCGCAGCCGGACCCGGACCGGCACCGTGTTGATGAACAGTCCCGCCATCCGGTCCACGCCGGGCAGCTCGGGCGGGCGGCCGGAGACGGTGGTGCCGAACACCACGTCGTCGCGGCCGGTCAGCGTGCCCAGCACGAGCGCCCAGGCGGTCTGGGCGACCATGTTCAGCGTGCTCGCGCGTTCGCGGGCCAGCGTGCCGAGCCGCGCGGTCAGGTCCGCGGGCAGCTCGGCGACCACCTCCCGCACGGCTCCGCCGCTTCTGCCCCCGGCCAGGTGGGTGGGGCCGGGCAGGCCGTCCAGGTGCTCGCGCCAGGCCGCGATCGCCGCCTGCCGGTCCTGCGCGGCCAGCCAGGTCAGATAGTCGCGGTACGGCACGGCCGCCGGTGGCTCGGCGCCGCCGTACAGGTCGATGAGCTCGCGCAGCAGCAGGGTCAGGGACCAGCCGTCGAGCAGCAGGTGGTGGTTGGTGACCAGCAGGCGGTGCCGTTCCGGCGCCAGCCGCAGCAGGACGAGGCGCAGCAGCGGCGGCGCGGTCAGGTCGAAGCGCGCGGCCCGCTCGCGGGCGCTGACCAGCTCCGCCTCCGACTCCGGCCGCCCGGTCAGGTCCACCTCGCGCCACGGCACGGCGGCCGTGGTGGCGATCACCTGGACGGGTTCGCCGTTCCTGCGGTGGGTGAAGGCGGCGCGCAGGTTGTCGTGCCTGCGCACCAGTTCCTCGGCCGCCTCCCGCAGTGCGGCCGCGTCGAGCGGGCCGCGCAGGTCGAGCGCGGTGTGCACGACGTACGGGTCGGCCTCGTCGCCGAGGGCGTGGAAGAGCAGGCCTTCCTGCAGAGGGGTCAGTGGCCAGACGTCCTGGACACGGCTCAACGGAGCATCTCCTCGAAGTCGTGAAGTTCGTCCTGGCCGAGGGCGACCAGGGGTTGTGGACGGGCCAGCGCGCCGAGCGCGGCGAACCAGCCGGCCGCCAGGTCGCGCACCGCCCGCTCGTCCATGGACGCCCAGGTGAACGTGGCGTCCAGGCGCGGGCCCGCGGGCGTCTCCACCACGGCGGCGTCGATCGTCAGCTCGTGGGCGGGCCGCAGGCCCTCGTCGGCGGCGTCGGCCAGCGCGCCGGGCTCGGTGATCATGGCCCAGTCGGCGGCGGACTCGGTGAAGCGGCCCAGGTAGTTGACGCAGATCGCGGGGTGCGGCAGGCCGTCCAGCTCGGGGGAACGGTTCAGGTGGCGCAGGATGCCGTAGCCGATGCCCTTGCGCGGCACCGCGGCCAGCTGCTCGGTGACCCGCGCCAGCGTACGGCCCGCCGTGGGCCCGCCCGCGACGAGGTCGTCCCAGCCGGGGCGGCCCGGGTCGAGCCGGACCGGGAACATGCTGGTGAACCAGCCGACGGTGCGCGAAAGGTCGGCGTGCTCGTCCTCGCGCCCGTGCCCCTCCAGCTCCAGCAGGACGGCCCCGCCGTCCCCGGCTCGCGACAGCGCCGCCGCGAGGCCGGTGAGCAGGAGCTCGGCGGTACCCGTCCGCCCCAGATCGGCCTCCAGGGTGAGCGTCAGCCGCCCCGCGCTCGCGCGCGTGCCGGGTCCATCCGGTGCCGTGCCGGTCAGTGTCGTGATCCAGTGCGGCAGTTCTTCCGCGCGGCCGTGCTCGGGCAGGGCGGTGGCCCAGCGCCGGAAGGACCCCGACCTGGGCAGACTCGCGCCGCTGTAGGCGCGGGCGAGGTCTTCGGCCAGGACGCGCCAGGAGACGCCGTCGATCACCAGGTGGTGGGCGACCAGGCGCAGGACACGCGCCTGGGGCGACCACACGGCCTGGAGCATCACGCCCTCCCGGGGCGCCAGCCGCTTCCTGGCCGCCTCCCCTTCCCCAGCCAGGTCGTCCGGGTTGCCCGCTTCCCCGGCCACGTCGCCCGCTTCCCCGGCCACGTCGCCCGCTTCCCGGGCCACGTCGTCCGCTTTCCCGGTCGTGCGGCGCAGGATCGTGCTCGCCTGGACGGTTCCGGGGGGCGGTACCTCCAGGTGGTCGTCCACCAGGCGGGCGCGCAGCAGGTCGTGGTGGTCGAGGACGGTCTGCAGGGCCGCGGTGAGGCGGCCTTCGTCCACGTCGGCGGGCAGGCGCAGCGCCACCGACTGGCTGAACCCGTCGATGGGCCCGCCGCGCTCCAGGAGCCTGTGCATGATCGGGGTGGCCGGAACCGTGCCGAGGGCGTGCTCGGGAGGTTCCTCGACGACGCCCGAGCGGGCCGCGGCGGCCAGCGCGCGTACGGTGCCGAGCTCCAGCACCTGACCGGCCGTCAGCGCCAGGTTCTCCAGGCGGGCCCGGCCGACCAGGCTCAGCGCCAGGATGCTGTCCCCGCCCAGCCGGAAGAAGTCGTCACCGGCGCCCACCTCGGGCAGCCCGAGTACCTCGGCGAACAACCCGGCCAGCGTGCGCTCGGCCACGGTGACGGGGGCTTCGCCGCCGGTCTCGCGTTCGGGCTCGGGCAGGGCGGCGCGGTCGAGCTTGCCGTTCACGGTCACGGGCAGCTCTGCGATGGCGACGAACGCCGGCGGCACGAGGTGAGCGGGCAACCGCTCCACCAGAAACTCCCGCCAAAGCTCGATATTTCCCGAAAAACCAGCCTCCGGGACGACATAGGCGACCAGCTGCACGCCACCGGGAGCTGTACGGGCGACCACGGCGGCGTGCCGCACACCCGGGCACCCGGCCAGCACCGTGGCGATCTCGCCGGGCTCCACCCGGAACCCCCGGATCTTCACCTGATCGTCGGCCCGTCCCAGGTACTCGATCGCGCCGTCGGCCCGCAGCCGCGCCAGGTCACCGGTGCGGTACATGCGGCCGGGCCCGTACGGGTCGGGCACGAAACGTTCGGCCGTCAGCCCCGGGCGCCCCAGATAGCCGCGGGCCAGCTGGACGCCGGCGATGTACAGCTCCCCTTCCGAGCCTTCCGCGGCCGGGCGCAGGCCGGGGTCGAGGATGCGGATCGCGGTGTTCCACACGGGCCGCCCGATCGGCACCGGACCCGTTTGACCCGGGCGGCAGGCCCACGAGGTGACGTCCACCGCCGCCTCCGTCGGCCCGTACAGGTTGTGCAGCCGGTCGCCGAGCACCCGGTGGAACTCGGCCGCCAGGTCGGCGGGCAGTTCCTCGCCGCTGCAGACGACCCGCCGCAGCGAGACGCACTCCCGCGCTCCCGGCTCGGCCAGGAACGCCCGCAGCATGGACGGCACGAAGTGCACCGTGGTGATCCGCTCGCGCCGGATGAGCGCCGCCAGGTACGCCGGATCGCGATGCCCGCCGGGATCGGCCAGGACCAGCGTGGCCCCGGTGATGAGCGGCCAGAAGAACTCCCACACCGATACGTCGAAGCTGGAGGGCGTCTTCTGCAGGACGCGGTCGTCCGGCTTCAGCCCGTACTCGTCCTGCATCCAGAGCAGCCGGTTGACGATCGCCTCGTGGGTGATCACCGCGCCCTTGGGCCGCCCGGTCGAGCCGGAGGTGTAGATCACGTAGGCGGGGGTGCGCGGGTCCGTCCGCACGCCGGGCGCCGCCGTAACGGCGGAGAGGTCCACGTCCGAGGGGCGCAGGGTCACGACGGGGCAGGCGTCGGCGAGCATGAACTCCACCCGGTGCGCCGGATACTCCGGATCCACCGGCAGATACGCGGCGCCCGTCTTCAGCACGGCCACCAGCGCCACCACGAGTTCGAGCGAGCGCGGCAGCGACACCGCGACGATCCGCTCCGGCCCCGCTCCGCGCGCCGCCAGCCGGGCGGCCAGCGCGCTCGCCGCCCGGTCCAGCTCGGCGTAGGTGAGCGAGGCGGGCCCGTGGCGCACGGCCTCCGTGCCGGGGGCGGCCGCGATCCGGCTCTCGATGAGGTCCAGCAGCGAGCCGGTCACCGGGCCGGCTCCTCCACCTCGGACCGGGCGTGGGCGCGCAGCGACCGCAGGATCTCCCCCGCTCGCACGGCCGTGGTCGACAGCAGCGTGGAGGTGATGCCGTGCGTGTGCTCGGTCGCGCCCTGCAGGTAGATGCCGCAGCGCAGCTCGGGCGCGGTCTCCACCCGGTGGTCGCGGCCGACCCTGAGCCCGCCGTCCTCCTCGCGCAGGCAGTACTCGCCCGCCGCGCCGAGCAGGTCCAGCGGGTCGGTCGGCCGGTAGCCGGTGGCGTACACGACGGCGTCGGCGCGCAGCGTCTCGGCCTCGCCCGTGACCAGGGACCGCACGCCGACCGACACCCCGGAGCGGTGGGTATCCAGCCCGGCGGCCCGGCACATGTTCAGGATCCGCAGGCGCGGGCGGCCGGCGACCTTCTCCTGGTAGATGCGCCGGTAGAGCTCCTGCAGCAGGTCGAGGTCGACGACGGAGTAGTTCGTGTTGCCGTGGTAGTCCAGCAGCATGCGCTTGACGTCGCCGGGCGCCTCGAAGAAGTGGTCGACGGCCGCCGGGTCGAAGATCGCGTTGGCGAAGGGGCTGTCGTCGGCGGGGCTGTAGCCGTACCGGGAGAAGACCGCGCAGATCTCGGCGGAGGGGAAGCGGCTGTGCAGGTGCTCGACGACCTCGGCCGCGCTCTGCCCGGCCCCCACGACCACGAACCTGCGCGGGTACGGCTCGGCGAACCCCTCCAGCCGGCTCAGCAGTTCCTGGCTGTGCCAGACCCGCTCACCGGCGATGACGCCCTCGGGCAGGACCGGCCGCAGCCCGGCGGCGATGGCGACGCTGCGCGCGCGGTGGGTGACCAGTTCGCCGTCGGCCCGGCTGACGATGTCGAGGCAGCGCGCCACGCCGTCGCGGACGACCGGGTCGACGGTGATGACCTCGGTCCCGTAGCGGGCGACGTGCTCGAAGCGGCCGGCCACCCACTCCAGGTAGTCGTGGAACTCGAGCCGGGTGGGGTACATGGTCTTCTGGTTGATGAACTCGGCCAGCCGGCCCTTGTCGTGCAGGTAGCCGACGAAGCTGTGGGGGCTGGCCGGGTTGCGCATCGTGACCAGGTCTTTCAGGAACGACACCTGCATGGTGGCGCCGTCGATGAGCATGCCGCGGTGCCAGCCGAAGGACTCCTGCTTCTCCAGGAAGATCGCGTCGAGGCCCGCGCCCTCCGGCTCGTTCAGGGCGATGGCCAGGGCCAGGTTGGAGGGGCCGAAACCGATCCCTACCAGGTCGTGGACCGAGTTCACCATGTGGGGAGATCCCCCTCGTCGCGCGGGCGGACCATGAGAGCGGCGATCTTGTGCGGCATCGTGACCTCGCCGGCGCGGTGGAACCCGGCGGCGGTGAAGGCGCGGATGGAGGCCGTGTTGAGGATGTTCGGCTCGGCGACCACGCGGGTGCAGGAGTCGTCCGCAGCCAGCAGGCCGTCGGCGACGGTACGCAGCAGGTCGCGGCCGAGGCCCCTGCCGATGTTGCCCGGGGCGCCGATGGCGACGTGCACGCCGAGGTCGCCGGGGCGGTGGGGGTAGAGCGGGGCGAGGCGGTCGCGCGCGACCCGGTAGATCTCCAGGTAGGCGACCGGCTCGCCGCCGAGGTGGGCCAGGCAGGGGCGGGAGTGATCGCCACCGAGCTGCCTGCCGAGTTCCGCGCTCCAGCGCTCGAGCGGCCAGGCCTGGTCCCAGGCGGTGGCCACGTGCGGCTCGTTCATCCACGTGTGGACGATCTCGGCGTCACCCGCTTGTGAATCCACCAGGGTGACCTGCCATCTGACGCCCGTCACGGGCAGCGGCGGCGGCCCTATGAGGTCCTTCAGCACGCTTACCACTCCAAAGGTTAGGCTCGCCTTACTAAACTTAGGCAAGGCAAGCCTAAATAAACATCAGTTGCGAAGCCTGTCAACGACGGAAAAATCACGTGTGAGAGCCCTAGACAGGCCATATCCCACCTGACATGGACAATCGCCATCGAGAGGGCCGTTAAGCCCGCGTTTCGGCCCGTCCGGAACATGCGGGCGGCGCCGCCGGGATCTCCGGGCGGCGCCGCCGTACGTCTGAGTGATCATGCGCGGACGAGAGCGTCCTCATAGACCCGCAGGAGCTCCTGGCCGATGCGTTCCCACGAGTAGCGGGAGCGGACGCGGTCGGCGCCCGCGTAGCCGAGGGCGGTGCGCAGCGTGATGTCCGTCAGCAGCGTGCGGGCCAGCCGCGCGGTACGGGCGGGGCGGTCCGGCGGGACCAGCAAGCCGGTGACGCCGTCCACCACCGAGTCGAGGTGGGCGCCGACGGCCGAGGCGATCACGGGGACGCCGCAGGCCATGGCCTCCAGGGCGACGACGCCGCTGGGCACCTCGCGCGGCAGCGTGATCACCGCGTCGGCGCTGCGCATCAGGCGCGGCACCTGAGCGCGCGGCACCCGGCCCAGCAGGCGTACGCGGTCGCCGACCCCCAGGTTGGCGGCCAGGTCGGTCAGGCGGCGCGCCTCGCGGTCGGTGTCCAGGTCGGCGGGGTCGGGGCCGCCGGCGATGACGAGTTCGACGTCGGGGATCGCGCTCAGCGCGCGCACGGCGGTGTGGGCGCCCATGCCGGGCGTGAGCGAGCCGACGTGCAGAATGCGCTTGCGGGTGCCGCGGGCGGCGACCGCGCCCAGGCGGCGGAACCTGCTGACGTCGACGCCCGCGGGGATCACCGCGATGCTGCGGCGCGGCACACCCAGCCGGATGAGCGCCGACTCCTCGTCGCCGGAACCCGCGATGACGGCGCTGGCGCGGCGGCCGAGCGCCTGCTCCAGCTTCAGATGGGTGGCCCCGGACGGGTGCAGCGTCTGCGTCACCGGCACGCCCATTCCTTCGGAACCGGCCACGGCGGCCAGGCCCGCGGTCCAGGAGTGGGCGTGGATGACGTCGGGCCGCTCGGCGCTCCACCTGCGCATCAGGTAGCGGCCGAACTCGGGCAGATAGGAGACGACGTCGTCGGCGGGCAGGTCACGGGCCGGCCCGGCGTCGATGTGCTCAATGGTGACGCCCTGCGTGAGCCGGGTGCGCTGCTTGGGCTCGGCGCTGGTGCGGCGGGAGTAGATGGTGACCCGGTGGTCGTGTCCGAGCTCACGGGCGGCGGCGAGAAGATGACGCCGCTGGTTGCCGGTGGTCGAAGCGACAATGGCGATATTCATGGCACACCTCAGCGATAGCGCGTTCAAGGTGTGCCTGCGTCTTAGGCACGCGATCTACGCCCCTATGTCTACCCTGTTTCGCCCCGATCGCAAACCTATGCAGGTCGGAAGGCCAGGATCACGATCTCGTCCCACACCTGGCCGCCGGAGAAGGCGTGCCGATCGTCCTCGACCGCCTTGGCCACCGTCGCGGGCGGGCGGCCCGCGTGCCGGCCCAGCACGTCGGCCAGCCGTTCCTCCCCGTACGGCTCGCCGCGCTCGTTCCTGGAGGAGACCAGCCCGTCGGAGTAGAGCACCAGCGTCTGCCCCGAGGCCATCGTCAGCTCCTCGCTCGCGGTCTCGGCCACCGGCGCGATGCCCAGCGGCACCCCGCCCCCCGAGACGAAGCGGACCGAGCCGTCGGCCGAGACCAGCGCCGCCGGATGGTGACCCGCCGAGGACAGGGTCAGGCGGCGGCCGTTCACGAAACCGGCCAGCGCCATCACGAACATGCCGCCGCCCTGCGCCACCATGGCCTCGTTGACCCGCCTGACCACCTGGTCGGGGTCCTTCTCCCACACGCTGAGCACGCGCAGCCCGCCCCTGACCATGGCGCTGACCGACGCGGCCTCCTCGCCCTTGCCCGCCGCGCCGCCGAGCGCGAAGCCCCAGCCGGTGGAGACCGGGAAGACGTCGTAGAACTCGGCGCCGACCGAGGCGCCCGGGTGGTAGATCGCCGCCGCCTCGAAGCCGGGCGTCTCGGGGATCGTGCGCGGCACCACGCTCGCGGTGAGCGCGTCCGCCGCCCGCGAGCTGCTCTGGAAGCTGCGCTGGGCGCGCACGGCCAGCCCGAGCTGGACGCCCACCTGCTCCATCAGGCCGAGGTCGCCGAGCGTGAACGGTGCCCGGTTGTGAGTCCTGACCAGCGTCAGCGCCCCCTCCCCCGGGCCGATCGGCACGCACATCACCGACACGGCGCCCATCGCGGTCAGCAGGGGCCCGCCGGCGTGCGCGCCGAGCACGGACTCGTCGTCGACCATCTCGTGCAGGACGCCGGTCGCCTGCTCCATCACCTGGGCCACCAGCGGACCGGCCAGCGGGTCCGCGCGTTCCACCAGGCGGGCCAGCTCGCCGACAGGCTCGTCCTTGGGCGCGAGCACCGTGGTACGGCGGGCCACGCCGTCGCGGACGACGTCGGCGATCACCCAGTCGGCCCAGTCGGCGGCCAGCAGCCTGGCGGCGCGGGCCAGGGCGACCGGGCGGTGCAGGCTCTCCTCGTCCAGCAGGATGCGGGCCATCTCGGCCAGCAGTTCCTGCCGGCGGGCCGCGGCCATGAGCAGGGCGGCGTCGGGGCGGGAGGCGGCGGGGGCGGCGGCGCCGTACCCCTGAATCTGGAGCTCGGTGGGCAGCGCGACGGCGGCGACCAGCGGCTGCGGCTCGCCCGGCAGGGTGAGCCTGGTGAGCACGAGCTGGACGGTGTGCGTGCGGCCCTGGTGACTCAGGCGTGTCTCGAACGTGGCAGACTGCCCGGTCTGGAGCACGGAGGTCAGATGCGAGCGGAACGCCGCCCGGCGCGAGGTCTCCACCAGCAGCGGGAACGCGCGCCCCACCAGGTAGCCGTCGGGGCTGCCGAGCACCCGGGAGGTTTCGGCGTTGATCCGCCTGATCACCGCGCCGCCGTCGAGGACGAACACCGGGACGGGGAGGACCCTGAGCACCTGGCGCAGCAGCTTGAGCTCACGCTGCGCGCCGCTCTTGGCGCCCTGCTTGGGCGTCTGGCGGAGGTGTTTGCGGGCCTCGGCGAGCAGTTCGAGCGCGGTGTCGAGCTCGGCGAGCGCGGCGTCCAGTGTCTCACCCGCCTGATCGGGGTAGGCGGTGCTGGCCGTGCGGAGGGACGACACCCGCTCCGTCAGCGAGTCGAGGGCGCGTTCGAGCGGGGTCGTCATGACGCCGACGCTACGCCATCAGGGATTAAGACGGCCATATAGGGAAGGTTCCCACTCGTTATGGACACCATGGTGCTGGCCCGCGAGCTTGCGACTCTCGGGCGTCTGGACAACGAGAACTCGACCGAGAGCGTGCTGCGGGGGCTGACCAACGCGGTCGCGGCGGGGGTGCCCGGCTGCTCCGGCGGCTCGGCCGAGCAGTGGCAGGGGGAGCGCGTGCTCGTCGCCAGCTCCCACAGCGAGCTGATCAGTCTCGTCGAGGGCGAGCGGGAACTCGGCGTGGGCCCGAGCGTCGAGGCGCGCCGCACCGGCAGCCCGATCAGCGCTCCCGACCTGCTGCGCGAGCCCCGCTGGCCGGAGTACGCGGGGCTGGCGGTCGGCTGGGGGGTGCGCTCGGTGCTGGCCCTGCCCATCAGGGTCGACCCGGTCCTGCTCGTGGTCGTCCTCTACGCGGTACGGCCCGGCGTCCTGCCCGGCCACGACGCCCACGCCCTGGCCGGCATGCTGGCCGAGCAGGTCAGTGTGGCCATGGCGAACCTGTGGGACTTCGAGCAGGTACGCACCGACGCCGCGCAGATGCAGGAGGCGCTGGCCGGCCGGGCGATCATCGACCAGGCCAAGGGGATCATCATGAAGTCGAGCGGCTGCTCCGCCGAGGCCGCGTTCGAGGAGCTGCGCCGCATCTCCCAGCATCACCAGATCAAGGTCGCCGACCTGGCCAAGCTGCTGGTGGAGGAGCACAGCGGCAACAGCTAGGCGAGGGCGCGCTTGGCGTCCTCCAGCGTGTCGTAGAGCGGCAGCCGGCTGGCCAGCCCGGTGATCCACATCACCTTGGCGGTGCTGTACCGCACGCCGATCAGCGCGAAGCGGGAACCGGCCTCAAGGCTGGTCTGCCACTGGTGCACGATCAGGCCCAGCGCGCGCGAGTCCATGAACGTGACGCCGGACAGGTCCAGGACGAGGTCGGGGCCGGCGGCCGACAGATAGTCGGCGAACTGATCGCGCGTGGTGGCGTCGAGGACACCGTCCACCCGGATCACCGTCAGCCCGTCCTGGGGCGAGGACGTCAGGGTCAGTGTCACGAGGCAACCTTACTGTCACCTGAGATAGGTGGAATACTTCCGGCGAAAGCGGGGATAATCATCCTCGAAGTCCAGCAGAGGGCTTCCGTCTGCAACGCTGTGAGGCGTGCCTCTGCCTGGGCTTTTTCGCTTTTTCCGGGCGGACGGCCGTTCCATGGCTTGGACCAAGGAGCAGCAATGGCTGTGAAGGAATACGCCCTCGAAGAGCTGACCGCCGAACAGCTCTTGGCCGAAACGACCGAGCCGGACACCCCCGACAGCGTCAAGGAGCGGCTGCGTGAACGCATCGTCGAGATGCACCGCCCGCTCGCCATGGAGATCGCCCGCCGCTACCGCTACCGGGGCGAGCCCATCGAGGACCTCCTCCAAGCCGCCTACGTCGGCCTGATGAAGGCCGTCAACGGCTTCGATCCCACGCTGGGCCACGCCTTCAGGGGCTACGCGGTGGTGACGATGACCGGCGAGGTCAAGCGGCACTTCCGCGACCGCACCTGGGCGATCCGGGTTCCGCGCGTCTACCAGGAGCGCCGCTCGGAGCTCAACCGCCTGGTCTCCGAGCTCAGCCAGGACTTCGGGCGTGCGCCCACGGTCGCCGAACTGGCGGCCAAGATGAACATCAGCGAGGAGGACGTCCTGCTCACGCTCGACGCCTCCGCCGCGTACAGCACGCTCTCGCTCGACGCGCCGCTCGGCAGCGACGACGACGCCGCTTCTCTGGGCGATGTCATCCCGGAGACGGACGACTCCCTCAGCAAGCTCGTCGACAGCGAGTCCGTCAAGCCGCTGATCGACGCGCTTCCGCACCGGGAGAAGAACATCCTGCTGCTGCGCTTCTTCGGTAATCTCACACAGGCGGAGATCGCGGCGGAGTTCGGCATCTCGCAGATGCACGTCTCCCGCATTCTCAGAAAGGTCCTCGACCAGTTGCGGCAGGACCTCACCAGCTGATTGGCAGGCCATCGGGTGAACGGAGAGACCGACCCGCGCACGAGGGCGCCCGGCCCCCCGCCGGGTGCCCCCGTGTCCGGATTCGAGTTCACCCTGAGCGGCCTGCCCGAAGTCCGGTTCTTCGCCGAGGCGCGGGCCCGCGAGGCCGGACTGCACGACCACGAGGCGGGCGATCTCGTGCTCGCCGTCAACGAGGTCGCCACCAACGCCGTCACCCACGGCTCGCCCACCGCCCGCGTGCGCTCCTGGAGCGACGGCGGCGACCTGGTCATCGAGATCCGCGACCGCGGCGTCTGGACCGACGAGGACTACGGCCGGACCCGTCCAGCGCCGAACGCCACCCGCGGCATGGGGCTGTGGGTGGCGCGGCTTCTGTCAGCCAGCGTGCAGTTTCATCCTGAGGAGGAGGGGACGACGGTCGTTCTCCGCTTCGCGGGGAAAGGGTGACGCGCTGGTGCCGTTCTCCCGCCGCGAACCGCGGCGGGAGTTCGCTGACGCGTCAGCGCCTGCTACGCCCCCGCCAGGAGCCGGCGGTGCCGCGAATGCTCGCCGTACCGATGCCGGCCTGGTGAAGGGCCAGCAGGCACAGACCGAGCAGCATGAACGTGGTCCCGGTGATGCCGCCCGCGATCCTGGTGTTCAGCAGGTCGAGCAGGAAGCCGAGGCCGAAAATGATCGCTGAGACGATGGCCAGCATGGGGGGTCACTTCCTCTCTGCGAACGCCATCAGGCGCTCCATGACGGATCGGTACTCGCGCAGGGCCAGGCGGAGCTGTTCGGTGTCCTGCTGGCTCTTCCAGCTCTCGCGCATCTCGCCGGCCTGACGGGTGACGTCCTGCAGGAGCTCCTCCAGCAGGTCGTCGGCACGCTCCACGGCGGCCCTGGGGTCGTCCACGAAGCCCGACTGGACGTCGCGCCAGCGGTCGGCCAGCCGGCCGCTCGTGTACGCGCCGTCCCCGAACTCCTGACCGCTCCCCCGCGCCGTCTCGACGGCTGTGGGGTACGGCGGCGCCGGCGGCACGCTGTCGTCGGCCGGCAGGGTGTAGGGCTCGCGGCGCTGGTCGGCCTCGTGTTCCTCGGTCACGTCCACCGGCGCTTCCACCGGAGCTTCCACCGGAGCGGATGAGGGTTGTGTGTCGTACACGGCCCTCGTGTCGTAGTCGTCGTTTCTGGTGTTGCCGTGCTCGGTGTCGTCGTTTCTGATGTCGTCGGGTGCGTTGCTGTCGGGTGCGTTGTCGTCGTCGCGCGGGGCGGGGACGAGTAGTTCGTCCTCGCGGCGGTCATGGTCAGCCATCTCGTCGCCCTTCCCGGGTCGTCTCCTCCAGCAGTTCCTCGAACAGCGCGCGGTAGTGCACCATCGCCTGGCGCAGCTCCTCGGTCGAGGCCTCCTTGTGGGCGGCTCGTCCGCTGATCTGGTGGGCCTGCCGGTAGTGGTCGAGCGTCGCGGCGTGCGCGACCGACAGGTCGGCCAGCCGCTGCCCGTAGTCCTCCGTCGGGTAGCCGCGCTCGGCCATCACCGCGGTGACCAGCTGGTCCGCCTCGGTGACGGCGAAGCCGGGCGCGTCCACGAAGCGCTCCTGCACCTCGGTCCAGCGCCTGGCGTGGGCGTCCCGGGATTCGGGGCTGAGCGGCCGGATGTCCAGCTCGGCGTGCCGCTGCTCACGTGCGAGCATGTCCTGCTCGGCTTCGCGCCGGGTGTCATGCTCGGACATGATGCGCTCATATTCGGGGCCGAACCGCGAACGGAGCTTGCTCCGCTTCTGCTGCTGCAGTACCACGTAACCCACGGCGGCGACCGCCGCCAGGACGATCACGACAACGGCCACCCAGATCCACGTCTCGGCGGTCATCTCTCATCGCCTCCGGTCTCTTTTGGTTGAGACCTTCGGCTGCCCTGAACGAGAGGGTTTATTCGCGGGCCAGGGCCTGTCTGGCGGCGGCGAGCACGGCCGCGACATGCGAGACGCCCGCGACCGGCACCTCCTTGAACCCCTCCGCCGGGTCGTAGGCCACGTCCAGGTCGTTGTCCACGAGCCGCTGCGCCCAGCGCAGGGCGGTGTTGAGCCGCTCCGGCTGGGGCGCTCTGCCCTGCGCGGCCGCCGACAGGTTCCGCAGGTTCGTGGCGGGGCCGGACTGGGTGTGCTCGCGCGCCACCTTCCACGGCAGGGCCGCCTTGTGGTCGAGCAACCCCTTCACCAGCCCGGCCGAACGCTTGGCCTGCAGCACCCCGGACTCGCTGACCCCGAAGTGCCCGGCCAGCTCCGCCACGCTGAGCCCCTGCGCGACGAGCCTCGCCAGCTCGTCCCGGTCAATCGTCGGCCTGCGCCCCAACCCCGCACCTCCGCTCGGCTGTGCGCCCAAGGCTATGACGTCCCGGGCCCGCAGGTGCGGATCCGGGACGTCGTACGGATTTGCCCGGTTCCCCCCGGTTCCCCGCCCTCCGAACACCCTCCACCCCGGACCCTGCCCTACCGAGATGCGGATCCACTTCCCCTGCAGCGCCGCACCGGGGCGGTGGAGCAGCGGCGCGGCGGGGAGCAGAGCGGCACGCCGGCGGGGCGGCGGACCGGGACCCGAGCGGAGCGGCGGCCCCGTAAGGCGGCGGAGCGGCGCGTGGCGGGATGGCACGGCGGCGGGGCGGCGGGGCGGCGGGGGAAGTCTTGTGGTCTCCCCCGAGCCGGGCAGCCCCCGACGTGTCCGAGGTTGTCGGGGGCTGCCCGGCTCGGCCGGGGTGTTCGGGATTCCCGGGGATGGAGGTCAGGGGCGGCAGGGGTCGGGGGTGAGGAGGAGGCTGGAGTCGTTGCCGGTGACGTCGGCGGAGTAGGTGTCGCCGTTGCCGTACGGCAGGACGCGGACCCGGCTGCGGAACAGGATGTTGACGCCCGGCGGCCGCCAGAAGACCACGTACGAGCGGGCGGTCCAGTCCGTGACGGTCAGCGGGGCGCTCCGCGCGGGGGAAGCACTGGTCCACGTGCAGGTCAGGCGGCCGGCCGCGGCTCCGTCGCCGATGCCGAAGTGGCCGACGGAGACGATCCTGCCGAAGCCGCCCAGGGCGGTGACGGTGGCGGTGTGACCGTCGAACCATTGCGAGCCGAGGCTCGTGCCCCAACCGGCCCTGGTCTGGGCGACGTCCGGCCGTTCGCGGTGCTTGGCGGCGGCGAGAGAGGCGTCCACCACGCCCTTGGCCGCGGTCAGGACGCCCGCGTCGCGCAGGGCGCAGCTGTGGTGGCCGTCGGCGAGGCTGGAGCAGGTGGTGATCCGGTTGCCGTCGGCGAGCGGGGACAGGGCCCACCACGGCGGGGCGACCAGGTCGTTGAGGTTGGTGGCGCTGAAGAGCTGCAACGGCACCGCCCTGGACAACTGCCCGCCCTCGCCGAACGAACGCCCTGCCCGCCAGTCGTAGGAGACGGGACTGCGGAAGCCGAACTGGTCCCAGCGCGTGCAGACCTGGGAGAACGTCCAGTCGGGGCCGGGCGCGGCGACCTTGTTGCCGGGGACGGAGATGCCGCAGTAGTTGAGGATGTCCTCGGGCCAGACGCTCCCGCGGTCCTCGGGCCAGAAGCCGTAGAGCGGGGAGTCGATGGTCACGATGGGCGTGGAGGTGTTCGAGGTGTCGGCGGCCCAGCGGGCGGCGACGGTGCCGCCTTCGCTGAAGCCCACCAGCACCACGTTGGCGCCGGGGTGCTCGCGGCCGATCTCCCTGATCTGGCGGTCCAGGTGGGCGGAGGTGGTGCTCAGCGCGGGCCAGGTGTCGGCGCCACCGTAGGTGAGGGGGGCGGCCTGGCCGTTCGGGCCGCGGTAGGAGTACGGGGACCAGTGCAGCCTGGCCCGGTCGGTGGTGTTGCAGCGCTTGGTGACGTTGTCGACCTCGGCCAGGTCGGTGCAGCCGAGCCGGTTGAGCAGGTCGCGGAAGGCGGCGGCCTCGGTGACCAGCTTGTAGGCGCTCTCCTTGGGGGTGACGCCGAACGCCTCGATGCCGCGTAACAGGACGACGACGGTGTCGGCGGGCACGGCCACGGCCTTGGTGACGGTGTCCGGGGCGCCCTGGCTCGGGACGACGGTGAGCGCGGCCTGCCGTTCCGCGCTGTCGGGGTAGGTGTGGCGCACCACCGGGGTGGTGCTCTCCTCGTCGTACGCGCCGTCGTTGTCGAAGTCCCAGCGGTAACGGGCGGTGGCGCCGTCCGGCACGGTGCTGGCCGAGGCGTCGAACCTGATGTCGGTGCCCGACTCCTCCGGCGTGGTGGTGAAGTCGGCGTGCGCCTGGCCGCCGGGGTCGAGCCGGATGGGCCCGGCGGCGTAGCTGTCACCGGCGCCGGTCGAGTTGTCCCTGTCCAGGACGACGACGAGGCTCTCGCTGCCCTGGCCGTCGCCCAGCACGACCGTGCTGCCGTCGGGGAACAGCCGGCTCCACGGCAGGGCCAGCGTGAAGGAGGTCGAGCCGGAGCCGGAGGAGTTCGTGCTCAGCCCCACGCCCGGCACTCTGAGCGCGTTGTCGGGATAGCAGCCCGGCGCCTCCTCCCATGCCTCGACGGTGAAGGTGCGCGAGGGGTAGAGGGTGTCGCTGACCTCGACGTCGACCCTGAGTGAGCCGCCGTCGCGGGTGAGGGTGACGGTTCCGGCCTGCTCCTGGTGCGGGTGGCCGTCGCAGCCGATGCCACCGACGCGGTAGAGAGGCGTGGAGGCCGGTGCGGGGCTGGGCGCCGCCGAGGAGCCGGCGGGCGGCGAGGAACCCGAGGTCGGCGAGGAGGTGGCGGGCGGCGAGGAGGTCACGGTCGGCGATGAGGCCGGGGTCGGCGCGACCGTGGGTGCCGGGGAGACCGTGGGTGCCGAGGAGACCGTGGGCACCGGGGAGGCCGTGGGCACGGCCGAGGTGGTCGCGGGCGGGGTGGTCGCGGGCGGGGTGGTGATCAACCAGCCCAGGACCAGCACCACCGCCGGCAGGACGCGGGAGTCCCCGCTCTTGCGCCGCTTCCGCATCGGGTCACCACCTCCCCAGGATGCGCTCGATGATGTCGAAGGTGACGTCCACGAGGATGCCGAGGATCTTCTTGACGGCCTTGCGGACCAGCCGGGCGATGTCGTCCTCGTCCTTGCGCTTGATGGCCTTGTCGAGCTGCCTGCGGTATTCGGAGTCCTGTCTGCTGCGCTGGTTGACCGCGTACAGGATGTCGTCGTCGCTGATCGTCGCCATGGATCGGCGCTCCTCTCAGAGCTTCGGGGGAAGGGACGGGTCGGACAGGTCGAGCAGCTTGCGGGCGCCGTCCCAGATGAGGAAGTTGCCGAGACCGCGCATGGTGTCGACGGGCACGTCGGCCAGCTGTTCCGCCTCGCCGAGCAGGCGGCGGAACCGGGCGGTGGCGCCAGGGCCGAGCTTGTTGACCACGGCGACCATGAGCTGGGCCAGGTTGAAGCGGAACAGCGCCGAGCAGGCCAGGACGCGGTGGTTGTCGCGCAGCCGGGCGAACACCTCGGCCTCGGCCGGGAAGCGGCGCTGGTAGTTCTGGCACACCTCCGCGCTGACGTAGCCGCGGTAGCGGATGGTGTAGTCGTCGTAGCCGAGCCGGTCGTCGCTGTGGGCGAAGCCGCCGGGGTTGTAGGTTGTGGAGACGAGCGCGTGCGCCCACGGCCGGACGAACACCTCCTCGTAGTGCAGGGCCTTGGCGGCCAGCTTGTCGGCCAGCCGGGCGCCGGGGGCGAAGACGCCGCTGTCGCGGTGCAGGGCGAAGATCCAGGACGGCGGCGTGAGAATGTCCACCTTGGTCATCACGAACGTGAGCTTGTTGGCCAGGGCCGCGCTGTCTGTGCCGCCTGTGCCGCCTGTGCCGCCTGTGCCGCCTGTGCCGCCTAAGAGGCGGCGTAGGCAGGACGCTTCGTAGGTGGTGGATCGGTTGTCGGAGTGAAGCGCCCAGATGACGACGTCACACCCGATGAGTTTCTCCCTATACATCGCCATATAATCGACGTCCGCGCCGACCGATTCCCCTATTCCCGGCATATCCCAAAAAGTAAGGGAATGGCCGGATTTTCCGGGAAGATGAATGGCCTCTGGCTCCTTGGTGACCGGGCGGACGTCACCGGTCGGGAGGTCGGCACCGAAGAGGACGTTGAGCAGCGACGACTTGCCCGCACCGGTCTGCCCCATGATGACCACAGAAAGCGGCTTAGCCGCCTCTTTTTCGTATTTATGCAGAACATCCGCTTTTATGCGCTCTAGTTGCTCGGCCGAGAAATGAGTCGGCGGTGACATCAGCAAACACCCCCGCAATAGGTAGAAACTTCATCGATCGCCGTGTTTACTACTGTGCGGGCCGCTCATTGCAATGATCTTGCATTGATGGGTGGAGACGCTGTGACGTTTGAGATTCGGGTGCTCGGCCGGACGGAAGTGATCGTGGACGGGCGCCCGCAGCAAGTGCCGGGCAAGACCGCGAGACTCCTCACCCTGCTCATCGCGGCGGGAAGGTCCGTCTCGCGGGACATCCTCACCGACGCCCTGTGGGAGGAGGGCAAGGCGCCGCTCAGCGAGGGCATCGCGCCGCTGGTGTCCAGGTTCCGCCCGACCCTCGCGAGAGGCGGGCTCGTCATCAGCTCCAAGCGGGGCTCCAACGAGTACGTGCTCGACGGCGACGTGTCGGAGGTGGTCGACGCCCACCGCTTCGAGTACGCGGTCAAGGAGGGCCTGCTCGGGCTCGGGGCCGGGGACGACGCGCGTGCGCTGGCCGTTCTGGCGAAGGCGGCCGGGGAGTGGCGCGGCCGGCCGTACGCGTCGTGGCAGGAAGGTCTTCCCGAGGCCTGCGCGCGCCACGCGCGCAGACTCGACAGGCTGCGCCTGGACCTCGTGCGCAACCTCGCCCAGACCGCGCTGCGCCTGGCCCGCTACGACGAGGTCGCCGCGCTGCTGGCCGGGCCGGTGGGCGAGGGGCACGACGGCCTGGGCCCGATCTGGCTGCTGCGCTTCATGCGCACGCTGCGCGACGAGGGCGCGGCGGCGGCCGAGAGCCTCCTGGAGGAACGGCACCCGCGCGACGAGGCCGTGGACCGGGCGTTCTCCCTGTTGCTGCTGCACGAGCACGGCGTGGACGTGCACCGGCCGCCGGACGGCACGCGCGCGCGGGAGCGGGCGCCCGAGGTGCCCGGCGAGCTGGTTGGCAGGCAGGAGCATCTCGCCGCCCTGCTCGCGCTCCGAACCGGCCTGCCGGGGCTGCTGGCGGTGCGGGGCGTGCCGGGCGCGGGCAAGAGCAGGCTGCTGGCCGAGCTGACCGCGCGCACGGCGGCCAGCCGTCCGCGCACGGTGGTGGTGAGCTGCCAGGACAGCGGCGAGCTGCAGCCGTGGCGCTCGCTGGCCGGCATGGTGTACGCGCGCCTCCAGCGCGACCTGGGCACGGGCGACAACCCGCTGGCCCCCGCCGACCACCGCACGCTCGTCGACTTCATCTCGGCCATGCCCGGCTCCCCCGCGCCCGCGGGCCTGGAGGACTTCCGGCAGCGCCTGCTGTCGCTGCTGGCCGGCCTGCTGCGCTGGGCGGCCAGGGGCGGCGGGCTGATCGTCGCCTTCGACAACGCGGAACTGCTCAGCCGCGCGGCCTGCGACCTGCTGGTCGAGGTACGCCGCGGGCTCGGCGAGGCGGCCGTGGGCTTCGTGCTGGCGGGACGGCCGGAGGGACCGTGGCGGGAGGCCCCGGCGTCGCCGGTGACCGTGGGTCCGCTGGGCCCGCTCGACGTGGCCGCCTGGCTGGCCGCCGTCTGGGGGCGCGAGCCGTCCGAGCGGGAGGTGGCCGAGGCGTTCCGGCTGACGGGCGGGCTGCCGCAACGGTTGTGCGAGGTACGCGACTCCGAGGGCGAGCTGTCGGTCCTGCCCGGCTTCGGCCGGCGGCCGGGCCCGCTGCTGCCGTGGCTGGCGGCGGCGGCGATCACCTGCGGCGGCGGCGAGATCGACACCGCGCTGGTCGCCGCGGTGCTCGGGCTGGAACCGGCCGAAGCCGACCGGCAGCAGGCCGAGGCCGTCACGCAGCGCGCGGTGGAGGCGCACAGCGGCGTGCGCTTCCGCTACGAGCTGTGGCGCGAGGAGGTCCTGGCCACGCTGGAGGAGGACCCGGCCCTGGCCAGGAGGTTGCACAAGCGGGCGTTCGAGGTGCTCGGTGAGCACCTGCGCACGGCCGAGCGGGTGACCGCGGACCTTCCCGTGCGCATGGCCGTGCACGCCCGCGCGGCCCGCCCCGACGTGCCCGACGAGCAGGTCGCCACCGCCTGCCTGACCGCCGCGCGGGCCGAGCTGGCCGCCTTCGGCGTCGGCTCCGCGCGTTCCTGGGCCGAGTACGGCATACGCCTGCCCAGCGGCCCGGTGACCAGGTTCGGCCTGCTCATGACGCTGGGCGACGTCCGCAACGCCCAAGGCGACATGCACACGGCCGGCGTGCACTACCGCGACGCCCACGACACGGCGGCGGAGCTGCCCCGGCTGCGCGCGAGCGCAGCGGTCCAGCTGGCCAGGCGCTGGACGGACCCCGGGCAGGTCGACGAGCAGTTGCTGCGCCTGCTGCAGGACGCGCTCGAGGCGCTGGCCGACGACGACGAGGAGGAGGCCGCCGACCTGCGTTCCCAGCTCAGCGCGCACCTGGCGCACAAGGCGACGATGGCGGTCGGCCCCGGCACGGTCGCCGGGGAGTGGCTGGACGGGCCGGAGCTGGCCCGCCGTACGCTGGCCGGGTTGCGCCCCGGCTGCCCGCCCGAGGTGCGCTGCGAGGTGCTCAACGAGTGCCGCTGGGGCCTGTACGACTTCGCGCCGCCCGCCGAGCTGCTGGGCATCTCCAAGTCCCTGCACGACGCGGGCATCCGCGCGGGCTCGGCCTATTTCCACAGCGAGGCCCTGGTGGCGCTGGCCATCGACCAGATGCGGCTCGGCGCGCTGCAGTCCGCCGCCGCCCTGGTCGAACGGCACCGCGGCCAGATCGCCGACCATCCGCGCGTCCTGGGCGAGTGGCTGCAGAGCGCCCTCGACACGCTGATGGACCTGTGGCGCGGCCGGTTCGACGAGGCGGCGGCCCGGTTGTTCGGCGAGGCGGAGCGCTCGGTCAAGGAGCTGGAGGAGGCCCGGGTGCTGCCCGCCGGCACCCTGCGCCAGACCTGGGACGGCCAGGTCTACTGGCTGCTGCGCGAGCGCGGCGAGCTGGAGGTGCTGCTGCGCTCCGACCTGGCGGGCCGGGTGGAGCAGCACGGCTACTTCCCGATCTGGCGGGCCGCGCTGGTGCTGGCGCACGCCGAGACCGGCCGGTACGGCGAGGCGATGGACGGGTTCACCGAACTGGCCGACGACACCCGGGGCTTCGCGGCGTTCCCTCCGCACGGCTGGCGGGTGCCGACGCTGAGCCTGCTGGCCGAGTCGTGCGGGAACCTGCACGAGGCCGGCGCGGGCGGGAGCGAGCTGACGGCGCTGGCCGCGCGGGTGTCGGAGCTGTTCACCCCGCACGAGCGGGAGGTCGCGCTGGCCGGGTGGCCGACGGTGCTGATGGGCCCGGCGGCCCGGTTCGGCGCGGTGGCGGCGATGGCCGCGGGCGATCGCGACCTGGCCCTGAGCCGGCTGCGGACGGCGCAGGAGTTCACCGGCGGCATGCGCCCGCAGCTGGCCAGGTTCCGCTACGACCAGGCCAGGGCGCTGGTGCTGGAGGGCCGGCCGGAGGAGGCGGCGCCCCTGGTGGAGAAGGTGCTGCAGACCGCGCTCCCCTGCGGCATGACCTCACTGGCGACACGAGCGCGAGCCCTGCTCGGCCAGCCACCGAACTAGCGCGAGGCCCGTCACCGGCCTAGCTGTACTTGGCCATGATCTTGATGACACGTGGCCATGATTGATTGATCATGAAGAAGACCTCCGGCGTAGTGGAGTTGCTGACTTCACCCACGCAGGAGGTCTTGATGGGTCACGCTAACGCCCGGTTGACGTTCCACGGCAGATGTCTGCTCGTTCGTCGTGTCGTGTTCGACGGGCGTCCGGTCGCGCATGTGGCCGCAGAACTGGGCGTCTCGCGCCAATGCGGGCATCGGTGGGTGCGACGGTTTCGCGAGGAGGGCTGGGACGGGCTGCAGGAACGACGCAGCGGACCCCGCACCTGCCCGCGCCGCACCCCGGCCGAACTCGAGCAGCGGGTCCTGGCGGCC